>CALWPB010000004.1 GCA_944383315.1 uncultured Clostridia bacterium
ATAGTCTGCAACTTTGATAACGTCGAGATTGTGTTCAATTACTATGACGGTATTCCCTGCTTCCACAAGTCTATCCATTATTTTTATCAATTTGTCTACATCATATATATGCAAACCAGTTGTGGGTTCGTCCAAAATATATACAGTTTTGCCTGTGCTTTTCTTTGATAACTCAGTAGCCAGTTTTACCCTTTGGGCTTCACCACCACTCAATGTAGTTGCAGATTGTCCTAATTTGATATAACCAAGTCCTACATCGTAGAGTGATTGAATTTTAGACCTTATTTGACTCTGATTTTCAAAAAATTTCAATGCTTCTTCAACAGTCATTTCAAGTACGTCATAAATGCTTTTACCCTTATATTTCACTTCGAGTGTTTCGCGATTATATCTGCGTCCTTTACATACTTCGCAAGGAACATAAATATCAGGTAAAAAATACATCTCAATTTTTTTAATACCATCACCGCAACACGCTTCACAGCGTCCACCAGACACATTGAAACTAAATCTACCCGGCAAATAACCGCGTTCCTGCGCATCAGGAGTTTGCGCATAAAGTTCACGGATTTGCGTAAATACCCCTGTATATGTGGCAGGGTTTGAACGTGGTGTTCTACCTATTGGACTTTGGTCTATAGCAATTACCTTGTCTACATTTTCGAGCCCTTCAATTTTATCGTATCTACCTTCTGCCATTGTGCTGCCATTCAATCTATTTGAAAGTGCTGGGTACAAAATATCTGTAATAAGGCTACTTTTTCCGCTACCACTCACTCCTGTTACGCACGTAAATACACCCAACGGAAAGTCTACGTCTATATTTTTAAGGTTATTCTCACGAGCGCCACGAACTGTAATGTTTTTGCCTGTACCTTTTCGTCTAGTTTGTGGTATATCAATCTTCCACTCACCGCTTAAATACTTACCTGTGATTGAGTCTTTGTTTGCTATAATTTCAGGCAAAGTACCACTTGCTACGAGTCTACCTCCATTTTTACCAGCAAAAGGCCCTATATCTACCAAATAATCTGCGGCACGCATTGTGTCTTCATCGTGTTCTACCACTATCAAGGTATTACCTAAATCTCGTAAGTGTTTAAGTGTTTCTATTAATTTATCATTGTCGCGTTGATGAAGTCCTATACTTGGTTCGTCAAGAATATAGATAACCCCTGTAAGCCCGCTACCTATTTGAGTTGCAAGTCGAATACGCTGGGACTCACCACCACTCAAACTGCCTGCACTACGTGATAAAGTTAGATAATTTAGACCCACATCTTGCAAAAAGTTTAGTCGCGCTAAAACTTCTTTTACAATAGGTGCTGCAATCATATTCTCTGCTTCTGAAAATTTGTTTTCAGTAAAAAATTTAACTAAATCGTCAATACTCATATCACAAAGTTTTGTAATATTTTTATCAAAAATTGTAACAGCAAGTGCTACATCTTTTAGCCTTTCTCCATTACAAACTTTACAAGGTTTATCACGCATATATTTGGCAATTTCACCTTTAATATACTCACTTGTGGTTTCACGATAGCGACGTTCAAGATTGTTAATAATGCCTTCAAACGAGCCGCGAGTATTACCCGAAAATCTACGAGTATTCCACGAAATATCAAGTTCTTCACCACAATTACCGTACATTAAGATATCAACAACTTCCTTTGGCAAGTCCTTAAAAGGAACATCAAGGCTAAAATGATATTTATTTGACAATGCTTCAAAATAACTTTGAGAAAAAAGTCCAGTATCAAGATTCCATCCTGACACATTTATTGCCCCCTCACGAATCGATTTTGTTTTATCTTTTACAATCAAATCAGGGTCTATTTCGCTAGTAAATCCTAAACCGTGGCACTCAGGACATGCCCCAAATGGATTATTAAAACTAAACAATCTTGGCGTAATTTCTTCGAAACCGATACCACAATGTTGACAAGCAAATTGATTACTAAACACAAACTGTTCTTCTGGTGTAACGACTACAACCAACCCGTTTGCTGTCTTAATCGCTGTTTCAATACTTTCTGTCAAACGTTTTTCAATATCAGGTTTCATAACAATTCGGTCAACGACAACTGAAATTGAATGTTTCTTGTTTTTGTCAAGTTGTATTTCTTCGTCAAATGTATAGATATTTCCATCAATATCAACACGTGAAAAGCCACTTTTGCGAATACTATCAAGCGTTTTTACGTGTTCACCCTTTTGACCACGCACAACAGGTGCTAAAATCATCATTTTAGTACCTTCAGGAATATCTGCTATTACTTTGTCTACGATTTGGTCAACACTTTGCTTTGATATTTTTCTACCACATTTTGGACAGTGTGGTACACCAACTCTTGCAAAAAGTAGACGTAAGTAGTCATAAATTTCAGTAACTGTACCAACTGTTGAACGTGGATTGTTGCTAGTTGTCTTTTGGTCGATACTAATTGCCGGACTAAGTCCGTCAATGCTGTCTACATCAGGCTTCTGCATTTGTCCTAAAAACTGTCTTGCGTAACTAGACAATGATTCAACATACCTACGTTGACCTTCAGCATAAATTGTATCAAAAGCAAGTGTTGACTTACCACTACCACTTACTCCTGTAAAAACAACAAGTTTGTTACGTGGAATGGTCAAATTTATGTCTTGTAAGTTATTTTCTCTCGCTCCTTTAATAACTATATCTTTTTGCATTTTACTTCCCTTCTTTTAATAATTTTCGTAAATAATTGAGTTGCTCGCGAAGTTCAATCGCCTTTTCAAATTCAAGATTTTTACTTGCTACCTGCATAAGCCCTTTTACTCTATCTATCTCGGCTCGTAAATCTTTATCCTTCAAATCTTCTTTTGTTGTATCAATCTTTTTAGTAATTTCGATAGTATTTTTGATATCTTTTATAATTGTTTTAGGTGTTATATTGTGTTCTTTGTTGTACTCTTTCTGCAACTTTCTACGGCGTTCGGTAACGTCTATTGCGCGTTTCATACTGTCCGTTATATTATCGGCATACATAATAACACGTGCTTCCGCATTACGTGCTGCACGTCCTATAATCTGAATAAGTGAAGTATCACTGCGTAAGAAACCTTCCTTATCCGCATCAAGTATAGCCACGAGTTTAACTTCGGGAAGGTCAAGACCTTCACGTAAAAGATTGATGCCGACTATAACATCAAATTCACCAGCGCGCAAGCCGTTTATTATTTCGATACGTTCCAAAGTATCAATTTCGCTATGCAAATACTTGACTTTTATACCGTGTTCCATAAAGAATGTAGTCAAATCTTCTGCCATTCGCTTTGTAAGAGTAGTAACAAGTATGCGCCCCCCTGTTTCAACAACTTTGAAAATTTCACCCATTAGGTCATCAATTTGACCTTTTGTTTTACGAATTTCAATTTCGGGGTCGACAAGTCCTGTAGGCCTAATAATTTGCTCCACAACTTGCCCTGCATTATCAAGTTCGTACTTACCTGGGGTTGCTGATACACAAATTAGTTGTCCTACACGTGCATCAAACTCATCAAAAGTCAAAGGTCTGTTGTCATATGCTGCTGGAAGCCTGAACCCATACTCCACGAGGTTTTTCTTTCTTGCTAAATCACCATTGTACATACCTCTAATTTGCGGTAAGGTAATATGTGATTCGTCAATAAAAGTAATAAAATCGGGCGGGAAATAATCAAGCAACACATAAGGTGCTTCCCCCGGTTGTCTACCATCAAAGTAACGTGAGTAGTTTTCGATACCGTTACAATACCCCATTTCTTGAATCATCTCTACATCGTGTGCAACTCGTTCTTTGATGCGTTGAGCCTCAATCAACTTGCCCTGCGCTGTGAAATTTTCTTCCGCAATAATGGCATCTTGTTTAATTTGCTCTAATGCTTTACTTGCGTTCTCAGGGCTAACCCCAAAGTGTGTCGCAGGAAACAGCAAAAAATGCTCCAAAGTATTAAGTTTTTTCCCTGTTAGTGGGTCAAATTCAAAAATTCGTTCTATTGTATCACCAAAAAACTCAACACGTATAGCAACTTCACTACTATATGACGGAAAAATGTCAAGAGTATCACCTTTTAAACGGAAACACGAACGAGCAAAATCAACATCATTGCGTGCATAATGCATTGAAATAAGGCGCTGCACAACTTTGCGCATATCTATTTCTTGGTCTACTCGTAAACTTAAACCCATATTGTAGTAAGTTTCGGGGTTACCTAAACCGTAAATACAAGATACAGAAGCAACTACAATGGTATCACGTCTTTCCAAGAGTGAACAAGTAGCGCTATGACGTAATTTATCAATCTCATCATTTATAGCCAAATCTTTCTCAATATAAGTATCACTGCTCGGTATATAGGCTTCTGGCTGATAATAATCATAATATGAAACAAAATACTCAACTCTATTGTGTGGAAAAAATTCGCGAAACTCATTACACAACTGCGCAGCCAATGTCTTGTTATGGGCTAGTACAAGTGCGGGCCTATTTAGTTTTGCAATAATATTTGCCATAGTAAATGTTTTACCACTACCCGTTACCCCTAGTAGCACCTGTTCGCGCAAGCCATCGTGTACACCTTCGACAAGTTTATCTATCGCTTGTGGCTGGTCGCCCGTCGGCTGATATTTAGATACTAACTCAAATTTTTTTTCTTCCATAACTCTATTATACCCCGAAAATGATTAGTTATAATTATAGCACAAAATTAGAACATTTGCAATATAAAAATATCATACAATCATAAAACAAAAAAGAGCAAAAGCTCTTTTTGTTTATCTGATTATTTTATAAAATGTCTATTATTTGTTTTTCTTTTCGTCTTTTTTGTCTGAGTCTTTCTTGTTTGTCTTAACTGTTGTTGTGTTCTTTGACTTAGATGGTTTAACGAAGAAGAAGATTACAAGACCAAGTACAATAAGGCTGACAATAATCAATACTGTACCCCAAATTGTTGAAGTGTTTACTGTGTTGCTTGGCTCACTACCAACAGTAAATGTCTTAACAACTTGTGTAGCCGCATTACCTGCTGCGTCTTTTACGTCAAATGTTACAACGTAAGTACCTGCTGTATCTAAGTCAATTTCTATAAGATTACGGTTCTCAGTATCGCGAGTAAAGTCAATATTTGTTCCGTCACGTGTAATTGTAATTGTTAAGTCGTCAGAGTCAAGGCTGTCATTCAAAATGCTTACCTTACTCAAATCAATCTTAAGCTTACCATTTACACGGTCTGAGCAAGTAACAGCATCGTCTTCCAAAATGATTTCTGGAGCTGTTACATCACCAACATTCAATACAAATGTACGAGTGTAAGTGTTGCCCATATTGTCGGCTACTGAGTAAACTGCATTAATTTTGCCCTGTCTTGAAGGAATGAATGACAAGTCATCAATGTTTTCAGAAGTAAATGTTTTAAATACTTCAGTTTCGCTGTCGTCTTGGTAAGACAACTCAATCTTCATTGAATCGAAGTTAATTCCACTACCTGTATCTCTTACAGAGTCAAACCAAGGCAATTCAATACGGTTTTGTTCGGTGTCGTCAGTGTATGCGTAGTTCTTACCGTTAAGACTTTCATCTTCAATAGTGAATGTAGGGTTAGTAGAGTCTGACGAAGAGAAAGTAATTTCTGATGAACCATTTTGTGTAATGTCACATACACCGTTAGCATCTTTTGCCCAAGCGCGTACTGTGATATCGCCTTCCAAGGTTACAATTTCGCCGTCAAGACGGTCATTACTTGGGAATGTGTAGTCACCCATTACTTGAATAACCAAAGTGTTGTTTCCTACACTGCTTGTGAGATATCCTTGAGTAATTTCGTCTTGAACTACAACTACATTAAGTGTTGCAAGGTCAACGGCTTCACCGTGGTCAGTTACGTGAATACGGTCAAGAAGGTCAATAACTGTACCGTATTCCTGTGCACTGATACTGTCGATAGTTACAGAGTAACCATTGTTAAAGTCTGCTGTGTAATTGATAGAAATAGTACTAATGTTGTTGTTTTGGTCAGTTGCAATAAATGTAACAGTGTAAGTACCTTCTTCAGTAGGTGTGTATGTTGCACCACTGATTGTAGCTGATCTACCAGTGTTAGCATTGATTACGTCCATTACCTTGTTATTTTTAAGAATGTAAGCAACAAGACTAATGTCTGTCTGAGAATCCTCAAATGTAACTGTAGGCAAGTTTATAACTGTGTTGTCATCGCTTACTGCATCAGTAAATGCTGTAAGAGTTGGAGCAACATTATCACTTGAAAAGTCAACAATACTTACAGTTTTTGTGATTGGTGTAAATTCTGTATTAAAGTCATCAGTTGCATCAAAAGTGATGTTTAATGCAGATACACTGTCCCAATATTCAAAACCTTCTGGACACTCAAGAACGATTTCGTAAAGGTTATCTGCATTTAATGTAGCAGTGTAATTATCTGATGTTTGGTCAGTATTATATGTGAAGTTGTAAGTTACGTCAATTTTTACGTTTGCATCTGCAACTTCGTTTGATGTACTTTCAACATCACTTACAGTTGGAGCACTAAATGTAATAGTGCTACCCTTTCTCGCTGATTTTGTAATGTTTGGAGTAGTAAGAGTAAGGTCAATTTCAGGCTGTGCGTCAACTTTCTTTACTGTAAAACTAAAACTCAACTGTCTAGTTGTACCGCTGATATCGTTACCATTTTCATCAACATAGTTTGCAATGTAACGAATTGAATATTCGCCTTCACTTGTAAATTTGTATGGTGCAGTCTGGTAAGCTTTGTAAGTTTCTTCGCTGTCACTTGAAATACGTTGATTCTCCAAAGTTTGCTGGAAGCTGTTTCTCTTGTAGATTTGACGAGTAAGTTTAAGGTTGTTGTAGTCGCCCCAACCTGCTGTTGCATAGATTGCTGGGAAATTTACAGTAACCTCATCACCCACCAAGTAAACGGTTGAAGGAACACCGTAATCAGCATTTGCAACTTTGTCGATGTCGCTCATACTCTCGTCGATAGTAATATCATCTGTTTCGGCATCAGTTGTAACAAGACTTGAATAGTCTTCAACAACTTTTACAGTAATTGAATCACCTGTTTTCTTAACATTATTTTTGTAAATTGTAAATGTGTAAGTTTGTCCTGTAAAGTCAGTAGTTAAGTAAGTAATTCTGTAATCACCATCTTGTGTAGGTGTAAACTTAAAGTCAGTAATTGGGCCAAAAGTTTCGTTTGTTGTCTGGTTTACAATAGTAATTTGAGTGTAAACATTTTCAACTGCAGCATTGTTTTGTGCAGTGTTGATAACTGTAGGTGTTGGCAAAGTAGCTTCCTGACCTACAGAAAGTACAAGATTTTCAATAGATGTAGGGTTTGTCCAGCCACTGTAAGCCAAAGTAACCTCAGGGCGCTGTGAAACTACACTGAATGTGTACTTTTGGAAAATGTCAGTACCATTGTTTGTGTATTGATAAGTTACAGTAAATGTACCAGCATCTGTATTAGCTACAGTGTAAGCCTTGTATGTTTTGTCTCCTATTACCTTGTCAGTCAAAGTACGGTCGCCAACTTCACCTTCGTTGTTAGGGCCTTCAAGACTGATTTGGATGTTAGGGTTTTCAACATAACTATCTTCTTCATCCCCTAATGCAATTTTTGGCATAGGGAAAACGATTTCATCGCCTGCTTGAACTACAGTAGGCATAATTTGCGCACTGTTTGAATCAAATTCAAAACTTGCATCTTGAGCTGTAATGTCGATTGTAATGTCGCGAGTTGCAGTCGTGATGTCATTTTTTACTGCTGAATAAGTAATGTAGTAAGTATCTGATTTACCTGTTTGAATAAATTCAGTACCATCAGTAGCGGTTACAGGTGTAATCGTTCTACCAGATGAATTCTTTACAGAAACAGTAACATCTACCCCGCTAGCATCACTTAACGAGCCATTCCAGTCTTTTACAGTTGCTTTAGGAAGTGCATAACCTTTTACGGTTGTTGTTGTACTATCGCCGCTATTAACTGTAAAATTGCGAGCATCGTCGATGTCATAACTTGATTGATAGCCCGTTAATTCGATAATATATCCTGCATTCGTCTTCTCAACTGAGGTCAAGCCACTCACGCCTGCAAGCAACATAGGACTCAATAAACCGAATGACAGAGTAACCATCAGCACGAACGCCAATAAAGTCATTTTGCCTAAAAATTTCGTTTTCATTTAAGGTCTCCTTGTTTAATTAGTAACATTACGATTGTATAACATTACCAAAGTTTTGTCAACAAATTACGCGCTAATTTTAGAAACATTTTTCCAAAAACGGCGCTTTTTTTACAATTCTAGTATTATGAATTGTTTTTCTTTTATGCTGTAACTTTTGGACTTATTTTGTCGAAAATATTTAGCCATATATTTAAAGCGATTAATTAAACTATTTTGTTAAGTAAAGAACAACATCTATCGGTTGCATTTAAAACATACTTGTAAATTAGAGAAAAACAAGCAAATGTTGAACTTTACACTTTTGCTTGTTTCAATAAAACCCAACTAAAAATCGTCTGTTTGTCCGTTATCTGTACTATCATTTATATTGCCTGTATTCTCTAAAGGTAAAAATACAGCAAAGACTTGTTTATTTTCAACTATTGAGTATGGAATATTAGCACTTTCGGTAGTATAATCAGCGAGAATTTCGCCGTCCACTCGCCAGCCAACAAAACGGTATCCCGTATACGCAACTGCGCTAAAATGAACGTAATCTATGCCATTGTAATTTGTGTAGCCTATTATTCGGGCTTCGCCCGCCGCCACCACTTCGGGTGTATCGGGGCATTCCACACTCACAGCCACACCTTCAACAAGCCCGCTGCCAAAATATGCGGTTAGTGTTGTACTTTGGGTAATGGTATAATTAAGCGGATTGTCATAGTACACATTTCCGTTGCTTTCGTCATACCAATAGAGAAAAGCGCAGTTATTCTTTGCTATTGCCATTATGTTATTAATTTGTGTATTTGCGTCTTGTGTAAGTGTTGTGGAAGTTGTTAAACCACCATTAACAAATATTTGTCCGTATTCTGCATTATTTGTGCGTATTGTAATATTTATTAATTGTCTAAATATTGCCGTAATTGTTGCATCACCAGTTACGGTAAATGTATACGGGTTGGCGGTTGGTTCGTCACTATCATATTGATTATTTCCGTTAATGTCCCAGCCGAGAAATTCATAACCGCTATTTGTTGTGGCAGATAAAGTGGCTTGTGTATTGTAATTATATACCCCGCCACCTGTTACACTCCCCGCTCCTACTGGAGAAATGTTTGCTGTGATTGTATAACTATTTGGCTCAAAGATTGCTGTATATGTACCGCTTGCTGTGGCGGTGAATGTGTATTCTGCGCTAGTAGATACTGTGGCACCATTACTTTCCCAGCGGACAAAGTGATAGCCCGTGTTTGGTGTGGCGGTTATTGTAACTGAAGAATTCATTTGTACCATACCACCACCTGAAACTGTGCCGTAATTTGTGTTGTTTGATTGAGCGGTGATGGTATATGATGCTGCGTTTGCTAGTGCTGAAAGTGAAATATGACAAGCAGGACGGACGCCGTAGCCATAGCGCACATTGCCGTAGTTAGCGGAGCCCGAGGAGTTCACTCGCATCGCATTGCCGTCAGCGCTAGAGAAGCCGGAGCGCAGCCAGCAATAACTTGTACTGCTTCCATCTAGTGTTGTTGCACTAAATCTGTTATCAGCGGCAGTTAAGCCCCATAAACCATTAGTATCACTTCGATCACCACTACCTGATGCAGTATTAAAGACTTCATAGGCACTAGGTATCCAAAACACATCACTCATACAACTAGACCACGCTGTACCTGTACTACTACCCCAACTATAACTACTACCACTATTACTACCCATACCATTATGGTGAGCATAATCACTACTACTAGCAGTAGTATACACATCATTTTGGCTAGACTGCCAAGCGCTTGACGCAGTACTTGGCGCAGTAATTATAGTATTTAAAGTGGTGAACTTATTTGATAATAATGTATATATATTTTTTGTAATATCTCTTAATTGCGACATTGAATAGTTATTATAATAAAGACCATTACTACTACCAGAATGGTCGTTGCCTGGGTCAAATGCGTTTACTGTCCTTCCATTGTAGTTATAATATCCATTAGTATAAGGCTGTGTCATCCAAATTGTTAAATAGCCATTACGTAAATATGTAGCCTGCCAATTTATTGGCTTACTTGTATTTATTGCTCCACTACTATCTACGAAATATCCCATTTGGAATACAAATGAGCCGCCGCTTCCTGTACGACTTGCAATTTGTGGAGATGTCAATGTAGTTGAACTTGTAATGCTAGTATATTGCAACTTTGTTAAAAATTTACTAACATTTTCCGCATTTAAAGAGCCGTCTGTATTAAATAAATTACCTATAGTGGCATCGGCTGATTGTGTTGTTGCATTTGCATTATTTAAGTGATTAACAATCAAATATGCACCCGTTCCCGCGAGTGCGCCAAACATAAATACAACCGCAATTATGATACTTATTAGCCTTGCTTTTGCACTAATTTGCATAGATTTATACTCCTTTTTTGCGGAGATACTCTCCATATTTATTTATTATAACCTATTTTTCGACAAAAAACTTACAAAATGCAAACTTGTATCAACTTTTTTTTGTTTTTTTATAATAAAATAAATCAGGGTGATATGTAATACATTTTTATCTTACAATTGCTTCCCTACTTTATAAAATAGGTTTTTAAATGTATTTACAAATACTCAAAAATATACAATTTCTTTTAAAAAATATTTTAATAATAAAATTTAAAGCATATTTTTAAAAATAATTGTACATTAATATTATATGCTCCAATTTGGAGCGTGTCAATAAATTAAAGTGTATTTTCGGTAAAATTTTAATATGTTAGGCGAACAAATAAAAAATTTGAGATTAAGTAATAATTGTCCACAAGCAAAATTGGCAAAAATGTTAAATATTTCTCGACAAGCTATGGGACATTATGAATCGGGATATAATGACGTTCCTACTGACATTTTAAAAAAGATTTGTGTCATTTTTGATGTTACAGCAGATGAACTACTTGAGATAGAAACCTCAGAACAACGCGAAATAATATTAAAAGAAATAGAGCAAGAGCAATGATATTAAGTTTACTTTATATTTATTTTTTATGTACTACATAAATATATGCATCAATTTTGCAGTGATAATGTTTGTAAACTCACACTAAAATATGCTTGCTAACTCATTCTTAAATGAAAAAGTTACCCACCCCATTCATTTCAATATTATAAATAATCAAAATAGGTATAAATAAAAAACAACCCTTTTGGGTTGTCTTTTTGATTAGTTGCAGCCGTAGTTACATCCGCAATCTTTCTTCTTAAAGCAGCAGCAGAAGAACAAGAGCAAAATTAGAATTGTACACCAGTCAAGACCGCAGTTGAATATTCCACAATTCATAAGCACGTAAAGGATAACTAACCACGTCAAAACATCGCAACTTGAATTTTTTCCGGAACAGCCACAGCCATTGCCGAATAATTTGCTGAACATCTTTTGGACCTCCAAATCTATTGTTTATTAAGGAATTTTGTCATTATGTAAATTCTTTCGTATTTTCTTGCTTTTGTACTTGTACACGATTTATCTCTACATTGTCAGTATATAAAAGAGCGATTAAAAATGTTACAATTTTTTTGCCATTATTTCGCCGCTTGTTGTATCAATTACTATTGCTATGTCATCACCATCCGTATTTATAAATCTAACATACCAAAAATACACACCTAAATTTCTGTCGGTGCTAATAATTTTGCAATAGCCTTCTATAGACTTGTTACCGTTATCAGCAAGTGTCAAAATATTTTCTCCAATATTTTCGGCTGCTATATTAAGTGCTGCTGAATTATTTATAGCGAAGTCGCACGAAATACACTCCATTTTACCGATTTCAGAAACTCCGTCTACTATTATATACACAAAAATTGAATCAGTATCAGAAATTTGGGTTCCTAAATCAGCGGCAAGACTACGGTCAAAAGGGCTTTGTTCAAATGTGCCGTTATAAGTTTTATCATTTATTTCTACTGTATATCCTAGTCCAAAAGTACTAACTTCACCAATAGGCACAACATTTAGCACACAAAAATCCACTAAATTTTCGCGTACACCGTTTGGCTCATAAGGTTCTTCACGGGTACCGCTCCACATAGATATTTTAAAATTTTGTGTTGAGCCAACAAAATAATGGTTGTGTAGTTCGGCAAGGTGATTTTTGGCTAATTCTTCAACCGATACTCCGCAACCACAAAAAGCGACAATCACAAAAACAGGCAAAATAGCAAAAAGAAAACGGAATTTCATATTTTACACTCCTTTACACTATTATATTTAGTATAGAATATAAAATATTAAAAAAAGTTTGGCAAAATACCAAACTTTTTAGTTTTTTCGGTCGATTTGAGCCATTCGCTCGGAGTAGACTCCCCCTAGATGTTCTGTAGTTAGAAAAGTATGCAACATCTTTTTAGCAGAGCAACCGCAGGTACTACGACCAGCAAGCACGAGCACATTTGCGTCATTATGCTGGCGAGCAAGCCTAGCAGTTGAAATGTTTTTACACAATGCTGCACGTATTTTGGGATTACGATTTGCGGCAATGCTCATACCTATTCCTGTGCCACAAATCAGCACTCCTTTATTTTCAGGGCTTTCCGCTACTTTTTCAGTAAGCAATTTTGCATACTTGGGAAAGTCCACGCGTTCTGCGGAATATGTACCCAAATCATCATATTCGATATTATGTTTTTTCAAATATTTTGTTAGGGTTTCTTTCAATTTGAACCCTGCGTGGTCATTTGCGATATAGAGCATATTCACCTGCCTATAGTTTTTATACAATAATTATATGATAATTTTAAATTTTTATCAAACAAAAAACCGCTTATCTAGCGGCTTTTTGATTATTTTTTAGGTTTCCCCTTTGCAGACTTTGCTTTACTCTTATTTTTTGAGTTTGAAGATTTTGATTTTGCAGCCGTTTTAGGTTTTGCTTTCGCGGTGGTTTGCGATTGCTCTATCTTTTCTGGCTTGTTAATCGAAATTTCTTCTGCTTCGTCATCAGTTTTAAGAGTTGGCTGTTGGTCTTCTGCTTTTTTAGGTCTGCCCATTAATTCACCCTTGTGATTTATAGGTGCTACTGTAATCTTACGAACAGGAATTGGAGAAACATTTGCCTTTGTATTCTTGCGTGTAGGAACTGGCTCAATAGCATTGCGGTAACGGTCTCGTTTTGCATCTTTCTGCAATGCGTCCTTGTCATCCTTGCTGTTAAGCAGTACGCGTACAGGCATTGGCTCAGATTCTTTCATCTTGATGTATGCAGCTGAACCTGCAATTAAAATCACAGCGAACAACACACAACCAGCAAGAATTATCAAGATATTCCAGTCAAAGTTTTTCTTGAACAATGCACGTACTTCAACATTACCATTTAAATTAAGGCTCAATGTGTCTTCTGTACTAACAACTACGCCATTAATTACCCAGCCTACAAATGAGCAATTATTTTCGCTCACTGCTTGAAGTACAACATTTTCTTTGTATAATCCGCTTGTATTACCTATAATCTTACCATAGTTATCATTACTTGACACCAAAGTAATTTCAAAGACAGGTTCGAATACAGCAACAAAAGTGCGATCTTCCTTACCGATTTTGAATGAGTACTCAAGGTCAGAACTAATAACATTGCCATTTTCCTGCCAATTTACGAATCTATAACCAGCAAGCGCTTTTGCCGAAAGTGTTACTGTAGTGTCAACGACATATTCCCCACCACCAATAACTTCTCCAGCTAGTTTATCAGACATCTGCACGGTTACATTTGATACACGTTCGTAACTAGCATAAATTAGTACATCATCCTTTACTGTAATAGCGATTTCATTTTCAAGTGATAGTAATTCACCCTGTGGATTTGTTGATGGATTATTCAAGATATACCATCCCATAAAGCGATACCCTTCATTGCTTTGAGTAGTTAATGTAACAGAATCACCAAATTTATAGAGGTTAGAATTTAGCCCTTTAATTGTACCTGCACCTTCAATAATATCATAATTATTAGTGCTACTATTCCAACGTGCCACGTAAGCAGAGACTCTGTAATCCACCAATTCAAACACGGCTTCAACAATCATAGTTTGGCCTGTTGCATAAATTGTGTAATTTGTGCTACTTGAAACTGGTACATTGTTAACTTCCCAATGACTAAACACGAATTTATCTGAATAAATACCATTGCTTAAATATTCACTTGCTACACGTAAATTTATTTCGCTAGTATAATCGAAGTTTACACTTTGGTTTTGCTCGGTTACAAAATTACCATTATAACTGAACCAATTACCATCGGTATCAACTCCCGAAGCAACAAACAAAACGTGTGTTTCTATTGGTGTAAAGTAAGCTATAAGTTGAATGTTTTCAACAATTCCAGTACACGTAAAAGTACCATTTTTGTTGTCGTAAGAACCATTTGTGAATTCCCTACTTAAATCCCATCTTGAGAACTGGAACACAGCAGGAATGTTGAAACTAATTTCAACTATATCACCGTAAGTGTATTCGCCTATACCTTTTATACAACTTTGTTCAATAGTATAAATTGAATTCTTGTCGTAATTTATGATTACAGATACTGCATACTTGATTTTTTCAAGTTGTATAGTAACTGTTGTGTCGGCTCTCAAATAAAGCATACTACCGTTTGTATAAGTCTGCCCATCAGTTGAAGTAATTTCAGAGATTGTATATCCCGGTGCAAGTGTTATATTTAATGGGATAACCGTATTATAATTAAACTCATTTGTACCAATTAAGTTTATATCACCGTAGTTAATAGTTGCGCCATCTTCTGGTGTTACATTAATAGTCAAATTGAATGTCTTTATAGTAAATACTGGTACAATAGTAATATTATCAGTTAAACCATTAATTTTTAATGTTGCGCTTGCCAAATCAAAAGTAATTTGGCTATTACCTGTACTCCAATCAATCGGAGTTTCTGAGTCCCCGATATATACAAGCATATTTGTAAGTTCGTAGCCAGTACTTGGAGTCGCAACAATGGTTAAGTTTTCATCATAATAGAATCTATTACCACTCGTTGGTGATGTTGTTGCTTCGGTAATTGAAGCACTACCATTAGTTACATTGTCAATCATAACCAAATAACTTTTTTTGTCAAAGTTTGCGGTTATGTTTATATTGCCTTTATCTTGCACTGTAAAGAAATATTCTGGTTGTTCGATAGTACGTGTTTCACCATTGCCGAATTCAATCAACCAAGATACGAATTCATAATTCTCGTTTGCAACTACGGCATTTAATGAAAGTGTTTCGCCATATTGTGCTGTTTCACCGCTATTAATTGCACTTTCACCCACTGTTACTGTTATGTTACCTATACCTGAATCTATACTATTGAAATTAACAGTATATGATTTAGCTTGAATATTTGCTAAAACGTTGATAGTTGTTGGAATTGCGTCTTCATTTGCTGCCATATATCCGTCAATATATGTCTTAACATTAAGGCTTGCATTTGCGCCATCTCCATTTATTGCACTGTAACTTGCAGACCAACTAGAAATCTCATAACCTGTTACAGTAGCACCAGCGATTTCTACTATATCGTCGTATGTAACATTTATTTCGTCTTTGTATGCGAATACACTTTCGCCTACTGTGATAGTAGTGTTATCTGCGTCGATTCTATCTGAAGGAGTTGCTGCAATATTTAATAAATATGTTTTGTAATCAAATACAGCAATGATTTGTGAGTCGTAATTTGTAAAGATTTGAGTACTTGGGTCGATAGCAACTCTTTCATTTACTTTTTCATCAGCGATTGAACTGCTTGGATACTTAATATTCCATTGTTCAAATTCGTATTTTTGTTGCATAGCAATATTTGACGAAATAATAACTGTAGAACCTTGTTCAAAGAAATATGAATTGTTGTATGTTACTAAATCAGGTGTACTTTGATATACAGAAGATGCTTGTTCTTCGGTCAAATCACCACCGTCAATATCTTGAGCGGCAAAATCAAACTTTATCAACTGAGGTACATTATATAATACTGGTAAGCCATTATTTGCATTAAGTTGCATAACCCAAACTGTGTTAGTATTGCTGCCCCATTGGTCTGTCGGATATTGTGTTATTGAAAAACCATTAAGTGTACTATAAACTAATGTACTACTTGTTAACATATCTTTATTATATCCTGTACCAGCATCTCTACTAAAGCTCAACTCTTGTGTCATAAATACATTTTTACTATAACGTGAAAAGTATGATTGAATAGCCGTTTTGTTACCTATAATGTAACCGATGTCAAGAGACTGATTAGATACATTTGTTTTACCAACTTTTACGGTACTAATAGTATTATTAACTGCTGGTGCATTAACAGCCATTTCAACATAACCTACAATACCACCTACACCGCTTGCGTTTTCATTGCTAGAGTATACATCAAACTCAGTATTATATGAGTTTGTTGTCGAAGGAGCATTATAACAGTTGTAGATTACGGCACCATAATAAACAGCACCAGCAAGTCCACCTACGTAATTACCACCCTCAACATACCCTGTATTGTAACAGTCTTGGATAATTACGGCAGCTTGAGCATCTGAGTATGTACGGTTTACCATTTGTCCGCCGCCGATACTTTCTTCTTCTTGTTTAGTTTGATATGTAGGAGTTACTACAGAGTCAATCGCACCATAAGCAGCACCAACAATAGCACCCGCATATTCTCTATTTGTTTTAATAACTGTATCCTTGAGTCCTAAACGTTGAATAACGGGCTTATATTCAACCTCCCCCTCTTTAACGTAAGATACATTACCAAATAAACCAGCATACATATCATCTACGTTTGAATCCTCTTCATCAATAATCGTCAAACCGTAAATTGAATAACCAGCACCGTTTAACGAACCAGAGAAAGGATTTTCAAAAGTTCCAATAGGTTCCCACAACGTCCATTGTGAAATGTCTATATGATTAGTTAATTGAAAGTATGCTTTTGAATAAGTCTTTTGCAAAGCCAATTCATCAGACTGACTTTCTGCATCAAACACTGTATTTACAAAATATGCTAAAGTACGCAAATCATCTGCATCACTTATTTTATAAGGGTTTGTAGCGGAATTTAGCGAGCCTGAAGTAACTAACTCAAAGTACTCACCTGGACTTACTTCTGTTGGAGTAAATCCTTCAAGCGAACTTGCATAAACGGTTTCGCCATCGACAGCACTTACTTCCCCTTGTCTTGCGCTAATGCTAGGCATAAGCATTATTACTGCAACGATTATGCCCAAAAGCAGCAATAACGAACATTGCATTACTGGCTTTATATTTAGCTTAAAGAATTTACTTAAACTCATATTTTCCTCCAAGTGATAAGTTGCCCTAACCTATCACCCTTTATTTTTTTATAGGGAATTTTATCTCCAAATCTGAATTCTGTACATAACCTAGGTATTCAGGCGCAAAGCGCTTGCCATCAATTTTAAATCCATCACCGTGGAAATCTGAACCACCTGTTTTTATCAAATGTTGTTCATCGCAATAATTAGACAACCATTGGCACTCTGCAAGACTAAATTTCTTGTGAATACATTCAAAACCGTCCAAAATATCAAGTGCAGTCAAATCTTTAACTAATTTTTTAGGATTAGGTTCACCATATACCTTAAACGCGTGTGCAAAAATAGCATATCCCCCAGCCTCGTGGATACGTTCACAAACCTCTTGAATAGTTGGGGTATCCTTGATTAACTCGTAGCAATGGAATATTGCTCCTGGCTTTGCCACGTGGTCGCGATAGAAATTATCAGTCTTACCAATACCATATTTTAAATATAGTTTTTGGTTCTCTGGATAATTTGCTAAATCGTGAAAGAATGTCTTGTGTGCCGTGCGATAAATAGGGTCAAACTGCAAACCCTCTGTAAACTTAAAGCCAAGCCTTGCTCCTATCTCTTTTAGCGATTCCAATCTTTTTTCTTCAAGCATAAATTGATAGTCATAATTAAGTACTGGAAATTTTGCCAAAGTATCAAGGTCAAAGTCATATGCCAATACTTCATACTTTCGCCCATTATATGTAACAGCAATTTCACAGCCGTTAACTATACGGCCACAAAACCCACCGTTACTTTTCATCTCGCGTATTTCAAAATTTGCCTCCAAGTTGTCGTGGTCTGTAAATGCCATTACATCAAGCCCACGATTTTCAGCAAAACGCAAAAGTTCAGGTACGGAATACATACCGTCTGAATATTGCGTGTGAATGTGCATATCAATCAACTGTCCATTTCTAAATAATTTATTGAACACGTTTTTTCTCCCTTTTTTATTAGATAGTACCTGAACCGAATACACTGTCTGTACCGTTTAAGATTTTAGTAACTTCGACAACCACTGAAGCTGCCTGACCATCTTGAATAGCTATTTGATAACTATCCTCTCCTGTAACACCATCACCACTAACTTCTGTCTGGATGAAGATTGCAACAGATACATAGATATCATAGTTAGCTACTTGACAATCAACCGTTACATTTCCACCAGCAGGAATTACCATAACAATTCTGTCATTAGGGTCATCTTTATTTACAAGTACTACCAAAGATGCTGAGTCGCCGCCAGCAATAGAATCAGTAAATGAAACATTCAATGCTTGCAATAAGCGATATACAAACACAACTTGTATATTGTCGTATTCATCGTTTAATTCGTACTGGAATTCTGTTGTTGGCTCATAAGTTTTAACAACACTACCACCACTCATTACAACAATACTATTTAATACTGCTTTTCTTGCCAAACTGTCAATACTTACATCAAATGTAGTCTGATAACCAGTAATTGTCAATGAATTTGAATATTTAGCATTAATTGCACTTACATAAGCCTGCGCAGGAGCATTATTTATACTGTACTGATATGCGTTTTTATAACCAGCCCCAACACTTAAATTTGGTATGTCTGCACTAATTTCTGTATTTAAGTTATCACCAATAGTAATCGTGTAAGGACGTTGAGTATAATTAATAGTAATAGTTGCATTTTCAGTCAATGTAAATGTAATACTACCGCTATTGTTCCATTGACCTTTTGCAGGTGTATAACTCGGAGTACCTGTAGGTCCACTTATTGTAATACTATCTACTCTGTAACCTATGTTACCTGATGTAGCGGTTAATGTAATTTGGTCATTAAGGATATAATCACTATCCGCTTTACCATTTGTTACTCCAGTAGCAGTTATTGAGTATTTACCAAGAGGTGTTTGCGCACCATCCAAATTCTCAATTACTGTAATAGAACGAGTAATAGTTATAAAGTTTACAGTTACTGTAATTGCTTGATTATTCTTTGCTGGTATAACACCTGCTTTTTTATACAAAGAACGCAAAGTTGATACTGTACTATCGAAAATTGTTTGAGGACCTTGTGTACCTTGGTAAATGCCACTAGGTTGATATGCAACAATGTTATTATAGGTCTGACCACCAATAGTTGCATTTACATTGTTTAAGAAATATTTCATATATTCTGCATCACTAACTGATACTGTGTAATCAGAAAGAGCAGCATCTAAGGTTAAGCCTGAAACTGACTGATTTGGGAATGTGAATATACTTGAATCAGTTGGAGCAACACCATCAACAGTAACATTAAATGCAAGTGAATATGTATTCATAACTGAATATACAACGTCGTAAGCAGCACTAGCCTCAGTAAAGTCAGCAACAAAAGTACCGTGATAAACACCAGTTGACGGGTCTGCTGGCAGAGCAATACCATCCTCACCCTTAATAGTGTTTAATTCATAATCATAACCGTTTGCATAATCAGGTTTTACATATACGTGTACAGTTGATGCATAAGACACTTGTATAGAAAGATTGTCAGCATTGATGGTACTTGTATCAAGTATTTCTGTTGAACTCAAGAATACAATACCTGGTGCAGAATTTGCTGTAGCATCTAAATATTCAGTAATGCTAATAGTCTTTTGGTCGTATTCAAAGGTTGCAGTAAATCTTAATGTAGTAACATCATCACCCATAACTGTTGCGGTATTACCTAAAGAAGCCAATAAACTATAAGTTTCTGATTCAGTCGTTATTGTAGGATTTACTATAGTACCTACCAAACTACCGTCAGCATTTGAAAGTGTCCAATCTTTAAATTTTAACAAGCCAGTGATTGCAGAAGAGTTGGTTATACTTACATTTACACTTGAGTTGTTGAATAAAATATTTTTACTATCACCAGGCTTTGCTGTAGAAACTGTTACACCAGCACCACTTACGTCAGTAAACGCAACTTGACCTACCGGCATAGTGCCTGAGTAACCTGACGGAGGAGTAACTACTGCTGTAACTTGATATACCCTATCAAATACAGGTCTAAACCAGAAAGTATCACCGCCACTAAACTTGTTGTACTCATCATTTATTGTAATTGTGTAAGTCCAACCAGTAGTACTGTCACCGGTAAGGCCATAGAATGCATCACCAGCACCAAAATTTGGTACATTAGTATTTACAGCACCATTTTGAGTACCAACTAACAAACTGTTATAAGAACGTTGAGCATCCGCACCAATATTTATAGTAAGAACTGTACCTTCGGTATACCATACACCGCTTGCATTTTCTGTTAAATCTTCATTTAATGGTGTAGTAGATGCTGAGTAACTAAATGTACTACCACCTGCATATGCGCTTGTAAAACCATTAAACATAGGGTCAATATTAAAGTTATACAAACGAACAAATTTTGCTTCCAAATTGTAGTAATCGTCTATCCCATTAGGAAAAGCATAAGTAAATGGATAATAACCACCTGCTAATGCGCCTTTTGTAGTGTCGGCTGCTAATTTAAACTCGCGCTCTGAACCTTCAATTTTATTGCCTGCTGCATCAACATCATAGTGATACCAACCAACAAACTGATAATGCTTTCCAACAGAAGAAGCGGCACTTGCTGTAATGGTAACAGGAGTATTAATTGTAGCAGTGGTTACCGTGCTTGACACGGTACAATCAGGAGTGTTTGATGTTAAGTTGATTGTGGCTTCTTTCATAAAGCAGTAAAGCATAGGCAAACGGTCGTTGACCACATTAGACATAAACCAAACACCACTTGCATTTGCTGGTCTAAATGCCCAATTTGGATATGTAGTAGCAACAGCATTTTTATCTCTTAAAGTTTCGTAAGAGGTAATTGGAGTACCAATATTATTGTTTGTAGAATTGTAGTAAATACAATTTATTACAGAACCGCCACCATTAGCACCAGCAATACCACCTATAGCAGTTGCCGCAGTGCCTTGTGTAGCACCGATGTTGTAACAATTCCCTACCAATGAACCACTAACACTACCTACTATACCACCGACATAGTCGTGTCCAGTTATACCATTAAGGTTGTATGAATTTACAATACCTTTTGTAGCCCCTTCAACAGCACTACCTGCACTTGCACTAATAGCACCGACCAAGCCACCAACATAATTATATCCTGATATACCACAATCGCTGTAACATTGTGAAATAAAACTATTTGTAGCATTACCAGCAATAGCACCTACGTATGAGTTTGTTGTATACCAAGAAGAATTAATTACACCAACACGCGTAATAGTTGCGTTATCCACATAACCAAATAAGCCAACAAGACCTGAACCTGCTGTTGAAAGATTACTAATTGTGTAGCCATTTCCATCAAAGTTACCAGAGAATACAAATCCCTGTCTTCCGATTGGGTTCCATACTGTTACATCACTCATATCAATGTTGCCACCCATTTGGAAGTAAAGCCCTGACATATTTTGTCCTGCCATAACAGCATCTGAAAGAATTACCAAAAACTCTGATGTTGAGAATACAAAAGGAGCGCCTTGAGAACCATCACCACTATCAGCAGCCTCAGCAAGCATTCCTGTATAATCAGGAGTTGCACTTGCAAGAATTGCATCATTTGCGCTTGTGTTTACATCACCGTTTACACTAACAACCTCATCAGAAACGTCTGAAATACCTGGAAGCGCAATATTAATACAAGGACGAACACCATATTCATCAGCAGCATTTGCTTGCTTTACGACACCATCTTTAAGTACTGCTTGTGCTCCATTTACACTTGAACGTAACCAAGACGCATCATCTCCAAGACGAATATTATTTGAAGTATTCCAAAGACCACTATTTAATGTAAATCCACTGGCTTCAATAGTCTTAAAACTGTTTACACGTGCCTTTGGTGAAGTAGAAGTATTCGCAAAACCACCAACTTCGTATGCACTAGGTATCCAGATTTTGTCGCCATTAATACCATCATTTCCAGAAATCTCGCCTTTGTTTAAAGTGCTTAATTCTATTGCCTGAGCTCCTGCTGCTTGATAGTAAATTTCATCTGCGCCATAAGGAATAATGTAACTTTCAATGTTGTCATAACCTATTTTTTCAATAAATTGTGGATAGAAAACATTATTTAAGTATTCTCTTACATCGCTTCCACTATAATCGTCATCGCCAAAAGGTAATGTTGCTACCGCCTCATTTGCGTAAAGGGTAACTATACCATCTTGCATATAAACTACAGTCCAAGAAATACCACCGAGTTCAATTACTGATGATACAATGCTACCACCAGCATTACCAAGTGCTACATTATCACCATATTGAGTTACATTATCTGTAAGTTTAGATAAAATGGAATTATTCCATCCTGTACTAGACAATAACGCACCAGAATCAAGTGATTCAGTCTTTGAATTTGTATCGGGAGTAACGACAAAATTATCTTTTTGAGAAAGTACAACTCCCAGAGTAATCGCAGTTGCGCAAACCACCGCTAAAATAGTAAAAATTATTATTTTCAACCATTTTTTAGATAAGTTTACACCCCTGATATAAGTACTCATACAATGTCCTCCAATTTTATTTTTTAAACTTTCTTTTTTCTAAGTTGCAATAAAAATTCTCGTAAATACTTTGAAATTATTTTACCACATAAGGCAAAAAACTTACAAACAAAAAACGACATATTTTAAAAATATTTCACTTTTTGCTTTTATTTTCCCTAAACTTTGTCAGAAAATACATAAAAAATACATATTTGTTATTTATGTTCATCTAAGTATGTTGCCATTAGGTCTGAAACGTGCAAAAATACACATAAGGGGTACTTGTAAAACGCATCAGCGAGCGAATATGAACCACCCCTTACCCTCGCATCAAAGCCACCCATATGCCAATTTATCGCCATTGCTTCTTCGCGAGTCAAACGCAAAAAACCATTTATGATGTATACAGATTTTTCGCCGTGTCCATAAGGCAAATTATCTTCTACCGTATAATAAGGTTGCTGTACCCAATTCCCGTCAACTTTAACATTTTTATAATCGACTTTGTATGTATTCGCTTTACAAATATCGTGTAATAGCGCAAGCAATACAATAGTTTCGTGAGAAATCTGCTGTTCCCAATCTTCTCCATACTCACTACGTACAAGTGTCATAAATCTATTGTAAACATTCAAACTATGCGCGCAAAGTCCACCTTCGCAAGCGGAATGGAATTTAGTACTTGCAGGTGCAGTAAAAAAATCAGTTGTTAGTAACCATTCAAGCAATTTGTCTGCCCCTTCCCTTTTCACATTTTCCGTAAACAAGGTAATAAATTTCTGTTTATTCTCTTCTATCATTTGTAAATTCCTTTATTTTTATAGATTAATTTTATTAAATAACAAAAATTATGTCAAACAAAAACCCCCTTATCAAAAAGAAAAAGATGTGAATTTCACATCTTATCTTGACATCTCTTCTTCATTTACGTATTTGTCTTTTACAGGCTGTGGAACTGACCTATTCATAAACTGTAAAGAGTTTTCATATTCTTTTCCATTTTTCTCTACAATAATGTGAGAAGGGGTTGCACTTTTAGCGGCTTCCTCTTTCTTTTGTTGCTCTAATGCTTCGAAATATGCTTGTGATTTGTACTTTGGTGCAACTTTTTGCATATCCTCACCATTGTAAGGTGGTACATAAGTTTTATCCATTACGTGCAAAGTGCTGTAATATTCTTTCCCCTCAATCACAACAACATTTTTTTTGCTTTTTTCTACTAAATTTTTTGCTCCGTGTATACTCATATAATCACTTCCTATATATTATTATATAAATATATATAACATAAACCATTAAAATATTCAAGTGCTAAATCTTAATTTTATTGCAAATTTTGAATTATTATGTTAAAATTATATTTTAGAGGTCAAATTTAATAAACTATTAATGAAATTTAAATTTATTCATTAAACACAATTTTTATTACAACCTTAATTTATATTAAGTAAACGACCTAAAATTTTATTTAAACTTTAAATTTAATTAAATATCTTACAATTAAAGGAGCAAATTAATGGACATTAAAGAGATTGTAGACAAGCAAAGAGAATTATTTTTGACTGGCAAAACTCTTGATTATGAATTTAGGAAACAGCAACTGCATATTTTGGAGCAAACTATCAAAAAACACACAAATGAGTTACTTGAAGCATTTAAAGCAGATTTAAACAAATGCGAATTTGATGCAGTTACTACAGAAATAAGTCTTGCAATGCAGGAGTTGCGATATCAACGCAAGCATTTACGTAAATTTATGCGCCCCCGCTCTGTTCGTACTACTTTGTTGAATTTCCCTGCAAAAGGCAAAATAATTTACGAACCTTATGGAAATGTGTTGATTATGTCGCCTTGGAACTACCCATTTCAACTCACTATTAATCCACTTATTGCAGCCATTGCTACGGGAAACACAGCCGTTGTGAAGCCTAGTGCTTACACCCCAAATGTAGCACAAGTTATCAAAAATATGCTTGACGAATTTGACCCTGCATATATTGCAACAGTTATGGGCGGTCGTGCGCAAAATCAAGAACTTCTTGACCAGAAATTTGATTTGATTTTCTTCACTGGTAGTAAAGAAGTTGGTCGCGTTGTAGAAGAAAAGGCTTCACAACACCTATGCCCTGTTATTCTTGAACTCGGTGGTAAATCGCCCTGCATAGTTGATGAAACCGCAAATATTAAGACCGCAGCACGCAGAATCGCTTGGGGTAAATTTCTAAATGCTGGGCAAACCTGCATTGCACCTGACTATATCTTGGTACATTCTTCCGTTTATGATAATTTTATCAATACAGTTGTTGAACAGACAAAACAATTTTTCTACACTGACAAAAAACTTAATGATAATTTTATGTATATTGTCAACGAAAAACACGTTGAGCGACTAAAAGGCTTAATTGACAAGAAAAAAGTTGTATTTGGTGGCAAAGTCAACGGTAGACAATTAGAGCCAACTATTATGAAAAATGTAAGTTTTGACGATGCTGTGATGCAAGAAGAAATATTCGGCCCAATTATGCCAATAATCAAATATGACGACATTAATGAAGTAATTAATTACATTAACGCACACGATAAACCATTAGCCTTATACTATTTTTCACGTAACAAACAATCTATCAACAAAGTTGTAAACTTGACAAGTTCGGGTGGTGTCTGCATCAATGAAGTAATTATGCATTTCACTGAGCACAATCTCCCCTTTGGTGGTGTTGGGGCAAGTGGTATGGGCAACTATCACGGTAAGCACTCATTTGCATCATTCTCCCACGAAAAATGCATACTTAAAAAGAGCCCAAATGTTGAACTTATGATTAAATATCCGCCATATACAGAGAAAAAGTCGCAATTTGCATACTTTTATCTTGGTCATAAACATCAAAAAGACGATAAATAAGGCAAAACTATTCGTAAAAACCTTAAAAAGTCGTAATTTTTAATAGGGAGTAATTCATTTTAAACAAAAATCTCGGCTCTAAAATCATTTTACAAGCACAAAAAAAGACAAAGTCATAATAAACTTTGCCTTTTTTATTATTCTCGCATTATTTTGCACGAGAATTACGAGTGCTTGCACGAGTTCCACTTGACTTAGTGTTGCTCTTGGCTCTAGTGCTAGTACTGTTAGCACGTGTGCCTGAACACATTTCCGTACCGCTTTCTACCATTTTGTTTGTACGGTTCTTATTGCCACCGCAACGACCGCCACAACTCTTGGTTGCTGATGCGCGAGTACGAGCATTGGAATTCGTAGATGACTTGGTAGCCATTATTCCACCTCCGTTTTTTGTAATCCGCGGTTTACGATAGTATTTTGTGTTGAAATATAAAAAACATTCGTTATATATTA
This sequence comes from uncultured Clostridia bacterium, assembly GCA_944383315.1. Taxonomy (GTDB): domain Bacteria; phylum Bacillota; class Clostridia; order Christensenellales; family UBA1242; genus UBA7867. The sequence goes on from CALWPB010000004.1 coordinate 26,417, forward strand.
TGTAAAAGATTGTAAAGTGCGTAGCCGCACGCGCGATAAGAAAAAATAGACAGTATTTTTTGCTAATGCTTTTTATTGGGTGTGCACCTATGCACAATTTTAAATTAGGAATTTTGGACACGCAAGTGTGAGTACCAGCACCATAGAACGCACAATAAAAAAAGCACATAAGTTATGTGCTTTTTTTATTCGACACTTATTAGGTAATAGTAAACTGATTGTCCGCCTGGAATTACCGAAACTTCACACTCAGGATACTTCTCTTGTAGTTTTTCACAAAGTGCATTTGCATCTTCCTCATTAACTCCCTCACCGTAAAAAAGTGTTATGTTGACTTTATCTTCATTCATCATCTTTTCTACAAGTTTGATAGTTGCTTCACTTACCAAAGTATCTTTTGATTGAATCTTTCCGCCTTCAATACCTATGATATCGCCTTCTTTCAAATCAAAACCATCAATGTGAGTCTTACGGACAGCATAAGTAACGGCTCCACTTGACACACTGCTACGAGCAGTATTCATTGCTTCTGTATTTTCTTCTACTGTTCCATCCATATTAAATGCAAGGCACGCTGAAATACCTTCGGGAATTGAAACCGTAGGTATAACGTGAATAAAGCGCTTTGTTAAATTTTGCGCTTGCTCGGCAGCAAGAATAATATTTTTGTTATTTGGGAACACAAAAACGTGATTACTTGGAACTTTCTCTACTGCTTTTGCGATATCATCAGCACTTGGGTTCATAGTTTGCCCACCCTGTACAATTTGGTCTACACCCAAATCTTTAAATACTGCGGCAATACCATCACCTGACGCAATAGCCACCATACCAAAAGGTTTGGTAAATTGTTCAGCCTTTGCCCTTGCCGCTTTTAATTCTCTATTTTGCTGAACCATATTTTCAATCTTGATGTTGTGTATCTCGCCCAATTCAAGTGCATAGCCTAATGCTCTATTTGGTTCGTTAGTGTGAACGTGAACTTTTACTAAACTCAAATCCCCTATACAAATTACTGAATCACCGATTGCCATTAATTTCTCACGGAGTTTATCAATATCGGACTCCGTTGTCTTTTTATTCATCTCTATAACCATAAACTCAGTACAATAAGCAAATTCGATATCAGCAAGATTTTCATAATTAATTATCGCGCTATTATCTTCAATAGGTTTGGCTTCTTCCGCTTCTTTAATAATGAATTCTTCGTCTTCGGTAAGTAGTCCTTTGTAAAAACCTGTAAAGATTACAAGCAACCCTTTACCACCTGCGTCAACTACACCTGCTTGTTTAAGTACAGGAAGCAATTCTGGAGTTTGCTCTAATATTTCTTCACCTGTTTTTAATACTTGATCAAAGAACCCTTCAAAGTCTGCGTGTTTCTTCGCTGCTGCTTCTGCACTGTCTGCCATAACTCGAATTACTGTAAGCACTGTACCTTCTTTTGGAATTGATACTGCCTTATATGCGTATTCAGCACCACCACGCATTGCTTTTGCAAATATTTTGGTGGTTATTTCAGTATGTTTGATAATCTCGTTTGCCATTCCGCGTAAAATCTGTGAAAGAATAACACCTGAGTTACCTCTCGCACCACGCAAAGCACCTTTCCCTAATGCTTCACCTAGGATATCAAGGTTGTTGGTTGGACATTCATTTACTTCTTTTGTGGCTGACATAAAAGTCATTGCCATATTATTTCCTGTATCTCCGTCGGGCACTGGATATACATTTAAACTATCAATATATTTTCTATTGTTTCCCAAATATACATTTGCGGCGTTTATCATTCTACGTAATATTGCACCGTTTATACTCTTTTCCATTTACTAAAACCTCTAAAACTCTAAATTGAAATAGGAAAATGATGTAAGCTAAACTCTTACACCTATTACATTTATATTTACGGTATCGACTATCATTCCTGAGAATTCTTCGACACGATACTTGACCGCTTTTTTCAAAGACTCAGCGACTGCACTAATCGATACACCATATTTTAATACTACAAATAAATCTATAAAAATTCTATTTTCGTTTGTGATAACTTTGACTCCTTTACCAAGTTGCTGTTTTTTAAACAAGTCTGCAAAGTTATCACTCAATTTTTTTGACACAAGGTCAACGACACCATAGCAATCTAATGCCGCACTTGCCGCAATCGCAGCAATTGCATCATCTGCTATATATATCTTACCATAATAGTTAGTTGTGGTAACTGACATAAAACCTCGCTAGTTGTGTGTACATAGTACAAAGTTTATTGTACTACTAAACCCGTAATTTATCAAGTGTTTTGGTAAACTTTTTTGTAATTTTAACAAACTTTAAAAAAATATATGCAAATAGGGTTGCAAAAATAATAAAAAAATGATACAATGTTACTACAATTTTTCGGTATAGTCTGGATTAGACTATTATCGGGCAAATAAACAATATGACACAGGGGGTGTTTTTATATGAGTAAAGTATGCGAGAACTGCGGTAAGACACAAATGGCTGCAAACCAAGTGCACCGTCAAAGTCAATGGGTACAACGTCGTACCTCATCGCCAAAGCAAGTAAACTTGCAAAACGTAACTGTTACTGATGAAAACGGCAACAAATGCAAGAAAAAACTTTGCACCCGTTGCATTAAAAAAATGAAGGCTGACTAATGCTTTTTGACTACTCTATTAATTGGGGTAGTTTTTTTATTGATTTTTCATATACTGCTTAAAAAATAATATTTATTTAGAAAACGTTATAGACAAAAACTATATATAGTGTTATTATTATATAGAATACAAAGGAGAATCAAATAATATGGCATCACTAATCGGTACTGACTCCACTATGAGAACAACTATAAACAAGCAATATTCCAAACAAGAGCAAGCAGAATGGTTGGAAAAACAACTAAAACACATTCAAGAAAACTATGACACATATAAAAATTTCATAGGTGGAAATTATCAACGTAAATCTTTCCCACAGTTTAAAACTAAAGGTAGGAATAGTCTTGAAGAATTAAATATTAACTGGGAAATCATTGATAAAAAACTTTACATAGCCCTAATATTTAAAACCAACGATTTAAAGAAATATGAAATTTTGGAAACATTGCGCAGCAATGGTTGTTTTAAACAAACACTAGGAAAAGACTTACCACAGTTAGTGCAAACCCTAGACAACTACATTGCGTTATGTTACAGTGCTAATGACGACATAATTCCCTACTGGAATAAAGAAAAATTACGCAATCAGTTTACCCAGCAATACACTCAAACAACGCGAGAAAAAGTCTATTCTGTTGTAAAGAAAAAAGAATTTGAGAAGAAAATTGATAACCTTTTGCCGAAAACTTTTGATATAAACGAACTAAGAGGAAAAAACTATCTCTATATTCCCTTGCTTGTTAAAAACAATACCAAAGACATATCCTTTGATACGATAAACCATTCAAGGCTTAAATAAATAAAACGCACTTTTTAGTGCGTTTTATTTAACGTCTCAAAATGCCTATTAATCTTATTTGTTTATTCTAACTCTTTCCACTTTGATGAGTGTTAAACAGCATAATAAAAGGCACTTAGCTAAAACAATTTGATTCAAAAACAAAAAAGATATACTTTAGTATACCCTAATTTGCAATTTGTTTATGAAAAATCAACTTAAACAATCCCCTTAAAAACCTTGGCGCTTTAATAACTATTATCCGCACTGTATTCCCCCTATATTAATTTAATAATACTTATGCGGGAAATAATTTTTTGGTGAAAAAATAATAGTTTATATAACGAAAGTTTTTGATATTGCTTATAATCATTTAATTATTTACTGATTTCAAAGTCCTAATAAATTTGGTTTTATCGGGAGCATTAAACATTGCGCTCCCTACTACAAGCACGTCAGCACCTAATGAAACAATAGTACCTGCATTTTGCTCATTTATACCGCCGTCTACTTCTATCAAAAAGTTATAGCCGTTTTGCTCGCGAAGGGCTGATAGTTCTGCAATTTTTGATAAACTCTCATTCATAAATTTCTGCCCACTTTGTCCCGGTTCTACACTCATAACAAGCACAATATCAACAAAAGGCAAAAAGTTTTCAATGGCAGAAACAGGAGTTTCTGGCTTTATAGACAAGCCAGCCTTACAACCCAAATTTTGTATTTGGCGAATAGCATTTATAATGGCAATAGTACCGTTTAATGCTTCGTAATGGACTGTAATGTGGCTAGCACCCGCTTTTGCATAAACATTCAATTTATCAAGTGGATTTTCCACCATCAAATGCACGTCCATAATGCCATTTACCCGTTTAGCAAGAAGGCTAACAACTATCTCATCAATAGTCTTGCGCTCAACAAAGCGACCGTCCATAACATCGCAATGTATCCAGTCAGCCCCTTCACGCAAACAATCTCTTGAATAATCAATTAATTCCCCAACTGGACAAGGGTCAGTGCTTGGGGCAACAATAATTTTTTTATCCATAAATCTTTTTCTCCTTTTCTACTGCGGTATTAAATAACTGCACAAATCGTTCATATCGGGGCTTACTGATTTTGCCTTCGGCGAGTGCTCGTTTTACCGCACAATCTTCAATTTTTTCACTAATATGGTTACAATTATTATACTTGCAATTTGGGCTAAAATCCTTAAATTCGGGATAATTATCTATTATATTTTCGGGTGAAAAATCATCGAGTTCAAAAGCATTAAAGCCTGGTGTATCGGCAAGCATAGCGCCATTTTCAAGCACGAAAATTTCACTATGGCGAGTTGTATTTCTTCCTCTACCGATGCGGCTTAACTCGCCCGTTTCCATTTGAACATCGGGAAGTAAGCAGTTAAGAATACTTGTTTTACCTACTGCTGATTGTCCTGTAAGTATACTAAATTTACCTGACAAAACGGGGTTTAGGACTGTAGAGGTCGTGTTATAATCAAGCGCGGATATTAAACAAATTTGACAAATTTTACCGTATTGTGCTGTGATTTCTTCAATAACAGCAGTAGAGCAAATATCAATTTTATTTATTACAATCACAGGTGTAATGCCAAGTGAAAAGAACTTGATTAGAAGTTTGTCTACAAGCATCAAATCAGGCTTTGGGATAGGCGCTAACACAATTAGTGCTTGCTCAACGTTTGCTAGTGGCGGGCGTATTAGGAAATTACGGCGCGGAAGTAAACGCTCTACAACTCCCAAATCTTCGTCCACTTCGACAAAATCGCCAACATATAATTTGTCTTCTTTTAGTTTTTTTCTACCTTTGAGGGTTAGAACTTTCGTATCACTCTTTACTTGAAACTCACCTGCTACGGCTTTTATAATCTGCGCTTTAATCACTTTAACCTCGTATTTTTATTAATATTATGAATATTTATGCAATAAATTATGACATATTGCTTGGATTAATTTCGACAAAAACCAATGATTTTGGATGCTTATCTTGACTTACTGTATCGTAAATAAAGTTGGAAATTTCAGGTTCTGTGTCAAGTAAAAATCTACACAAAATCTGGTATCTATACTTCTTCTCTATTCGAGACACGGGCGAAGCCATTGCTTCACAAAACAAAAATTTATCCCTATGCTCAATATAATAATCTTGAATATGTGAATACAGCCTAGCTGTTGTTGAGCGTGCTTCATCCTTGTCTTCGGCAGTTATAAGTACGCGTATAATACGTGAAAACGGTGGGAATTGGGTAACTTCGCGTAAGTTTATTTCCTTTTCATAGAACCCTAAATAATCGTAATTTGATGCGAATCTATAAACGTAATGTTTCGGTGTATAGGTCTGCAAAATTACCTTTCCTTCCTTGTCCGCTCTACCAGCTCTGCCCGCAACCTGAGTTATCAACTGATATGTACGTTCAGCAGAACGAAAATCACTAAAATGCAGGCTCATATCAGCATTCATAATACCTACAAGCGTAACACTTGGAAAGTCGTGCCCTTTTGCTATCATTTGAGTACCAACAAGGATACAAGGCTTTGTTTTACCAAATTTTTCGAGTAAATCATTGAGCGAATTTTTGTTCTTTGTAGTGTCGTAGTCCATTCGTAAAATAGTTACGTTTGGGAAGCGCTCGTGCAGTTCTTCAACAACCTTTTGCGTCCCCATTGCGCCCATACGTATATAACTGCTGCCACATTTTGGGCAGTTGGTAAGTGCTTTGTAGCGGCGGTTGCAATAGTGGCACTTTAACTGGTTATCTTCCTTATGATACACGAGCGACACATCACAGTCTTCACATTTTGCCACATAACCACACTCACGGCAAATCATATAACTACTAAAACCTCTCCTATTTATAAATAGCATTGCTTGATTGCCTGCGCTCACTGTGTTTTCAAGTTCGGTCATTAATTTTTCGCTGAAAATACCTGTATTGCCGTTTGCCATTTCGGCGCACATATTTACAATATCAATAACAGGCATTGGCTTTGCATTTGCTCTATTTGGGAGTAAATGAAGCATTACTTCGCCACGTTTTGCGCGGTAAAAAGTATCCAGACTAGGTGTTGCGCTACCGTAGATTACGGGGCAGTGATTGTATTCACTACGCATACGGGCTACGGTATGAGTAGTATAACGCGGGTTTGACTCTGCCTTGTAACTTGGGTCGTGCTCTTCGTCTAGTATGATTGCGCCTACATTTTCGATAGGGGCAAAGATTGCGCTTCGCGCCCCTATGACAATTCGCGCTTGTCCTGTACGGATACGTTGCCATTCGTCAAAACGTTCTCCATCGCTAAGCCCACTATGAAGAATGGCTACACTGTCTCCAAAGCGTGCGGTAAAAGTCGATAATACTTGCGGAGTAAGAGAGATTTCGGGAACGAGCAAAATCGCGTTTTTCCCTTCCGCTAGCACTTGTGAAATAATATGCATATATACTTCGGTTTTGCCGCTACCTGTAACACCAAAAATCAAGTGTTCGTGCTCGCGGTTATTTAGAATCGAGTCGACAACTCGCTGCTGGTCAGCGGTAAGAGTAACTATTTTATCCTGTCGTTCGCTTACTTTTGGGGCGCGTTTCTTTAATGTCGTAACGCGTTCGACAACCCCCAAATCAAGCAATTTATTTACATTCGCCGAGCCAAAACGTTTGTTAAGTTCGGTTTGGGCATACATTGTATCAGGTCGCAAAGACTTAATTAACTCAATTTGTTTTGTTGCATTTTTTCGGGTATTTTCGAGCAGTTCTCTGTCGTCAAATTTTTCGGTCAAACGAATAAAATTGATATACAAAGGTTTTGCTTTATCATTACGCAACTGTGTAGGAATAAAGAGCCGCATACAGTCGACATTTCTCAAATGAAAGGCTGCGCGCATCTGGTCATTTAAAGCCAAAAACTCGGGCAACAGCACTGGATAATCGTCCTTTGGCTGCCCGAGTGGTTTTAGTAAATTTGCAGGATATTCGCTAGTTTCTTTTAGTCGCAAAACATAGCCTGTAATATAACGCGGACCAAAAGGAACGGTAACGCGTTCACCCGCAACAGTGTCAGGTCGTGCAATGTAGTCAAACACTTTGTCGACCTGTTCATTTGTAATATCGACTATTACCTCGGCAATCATTCCTTTCTCCTTAGTTTGTCTTGCCTGCTGTTACCTTTCCTTCGTAAACTTCTTCGGCTGCGATGGCAATAACTTTGGGGTCTTTGTCCATCGGTTCGCCGAGTAGATACTCACTATTCAACTCCTTCGCCCTTTTGGCTACTAAACAAGTAAGTAAAAACTTGTTACCAACCTTTGCAGTTAAGTCATCAATCGGTGGCTCTGCCATTACGTATTCTCTTTCTTGTTCCATAATTTAACTCTCCTATTTAATCAACTCTTTTACTATTTCGCCAACTAATTTTGGATTAGCCTTACCTTGTGTTGCGCGCATTGCCTGTCCTACAAAGAATGCCATTGTTTTCTCATTTCCAGCCTTTAATTCGGCAACGGCTTTTGGGTTGTCTGCTACAATTTTTTGCAATACTTCGGTTAAAGCCCCTGTATCATTCATTTGTTTTAGCCCTAATGACTCAACAAGTTTGCTTGGCTCCGTTCCGCCATCCCACAAAACATCAAATATTTTGCGTGCGCCTGCTTGGTTAATCTCACCGTCTTTGTAAAGGCGGAGCATTTCGGCTAAATCTTTCGGTTGTACTGTTATTTTACGGTCATCGACTTCAAGTGCGTTCAATTTCTTGAATACCTCGGCTGTTATCCAGTTACATACAAATTTAGGCTCATTGAAGTATGAGAGCACATTTTCGAAAAAGTCCGCATAGGCACGTTCCTGTGTAATTAACAATGCGTCTTGCTCTGTAAGCCCCATTGCAATATATTCGGTTACTCTTTGTGGAGCGAGTTTTGGTAACTTTGCGCGAATACTTTCGATATACTCATTCGTAACTTCAAGCGGTATTAAATCTGGGTCTGGGAAGTACCTATAATCTTGGCTGTCTTCCTTGGTACGCATTGAATATGTTTTGCCTTTCTCATCGTCCCAACGGCGTGTTTCTTGAATAATCGGGTGTCCTGCTTCCAATTCTTCAATTTGTCTATTTGATTCGTACTTAATAGCACGAAGAACCGCGCGGAAAGAGTTTAGGTTCTTTAATTCGGTACGTGTACCCAATGGCTCGCCATCGCGATTTACTGAAATATTGACATCAAAGCGTATACTACCTTCTTGCATTTTACAGTCGCTCACACCTACATAAAGTAGCGTGCTGCGCAATTTCTCTAAGTACGCAACTGCTTCTTCGGCACTACTCATATCTGGCTCAGACACAATCTCAATTAGTGGAACACCACCGCGGTTGTAGTCTATCATTGTGCCACGTGCGGAATGAATTAATTTCCCTGCATCTTCTTCCAAATGGATACGGTTTAATCTAATAAATTTCTTTGTACCGTCTTCAAGTTCAATTTCTAGTCCACCACCCACACAAAGTGGATACTCCAACTGTGAAATTTGGTATGCTTTACACAAGTCAGGATAAAAATAATTTTTACGTTCGAATACTGAATAGTTGTTAATGCGACAACCAACTGCGAGCCCCATAAGAATAGCGCGCTCAACAGCATCGCGATTTAGTACGGGTAATGCCCCTGGCATTGCGGTACATACGGGACAGCAATTTGTGTTTGGTTTGTTGCCGAACTCATTTTTACAGCCACAAAAACATTTGGTGCGCGTATTTAATTCGCTGTGGACTTCAAGCCCTATTACTGTGTTCCAACTCATTATTTGTCCTCCTTGTGTGCTGTTTCAAATGCATTTGCTACTCTATACAATGTGGCTTCGTCAAAGTGCTTACCTATAAGTTGCATACCTATTGGCAAGCCTTGTCCGTCTTTGCCACAAGGCAAACTAATAGCAGGTACGCTTGCAATATTTACAGGTACTGTAAAGATATCTGTTAAATACATTGCTACATGGTCGCCTGATTTCTCACCTAGTTTGAATGCGGTTGTTGCGGTTGTTGGACTAATCAAGCAATCGCACATTTTTAGTGCTTCGCTAAACTCGTTGCGAATTACCTTTTGCACTCTTTTTGCCTTGCGATAAAACGCATCATAATAACCACTACTCAACACATAGTTACCAAGCATTATGCGGCGTTTTACTTCTTTCCCAAAACCTTGTGTACGTGATTTGAAATAAAGGTCGACAACGTCCGCATAATTTTCGGCTCTAACTCCATATTTTACACCGTCAAAACGTGCAAGGTTGCTCGCTGCTTCGGCTGATGATATTACGTAATATACGGCAAGTGCGGTATCAAGGCTTGGCAAGTCTACTGTTACAATCTCAGCGCCTGCTTCCTTGTACCACTCAATTGCTTGCTCTAATGCAGTGCGAACATCGCCGCTTAACTTATCGCTAAAAAACTGCTTTGCAACACCAATTTTTAAACCCTTAACACCTTTGTCAATGTCCGCTAAATAGTCGGGCACTGCCACTTTTGATGCGGTCATATCCATATCATCAGCGCCAGCAATAACATTAAGCATAAGTGCGTTGTCTTTGACTGTACGTGTAAGTGGTCCCACTTGGTCGAGCGAACTCGCAAAAGCAACGACACCGTAACGTGATACCCTGCCATAAGTGGGTTTTATACCCACCACACCACAAAAACTTGCGGGCTCACGAATTGAACCGCCTGTATCTGTACCAAGACTTGCAAAGCACTGACGCGCTGCAACAGTACAAGCACTACCACCACTACTTCCCCCCGGTACGCGTGATGTGTCAACAGGGTTACGAACAGCACCAAAAGCAGAATTTTCGTTACTACTACCCATCGCAAACTCGTCCATATTCGCCTTTGCGATAATCACCGCCCCCGCGTCGTGAAGTTTGCTAGCACAAGTTGCGGTATATGGCGAAACAAAGTTTTCCAAAAACTTACTTGCACACGTTGTGCGAGTACCCAAGTAGTTTATATTGTCCTTTAACACAACAGGCACGCCACCTAGCGCCCCGACATTTTCGCCACGAGCGCGTGCTGCGTCTATCTCGCCTGCGCGCTTCATTGCTTCATCAAAATAAGTTGAATTAAGCGCATTTAAATCTTGTGTTTCTTTTATGCGGTCAAAACATTCACGCACTAACTCTTGCGAAGTAACTTGTCCGCTATTTAATAAATCTATAATTTCGGTTAAACTGTAATCAAGATATTTCATATTCTACTCCTCCGCCACTGTAACAGGTACTAAAAATGCGCCGTCCTGTGCATCGGGAGCATTTGCGACAATTTCCGCTGCTGTAAGGCTTTGCTTTATCTCATCGGCTCTTAATTCTGTATCTGCATTGATTGTTTTTTCTAGCAAGTCAACATTACTTACGTCTACTTTGTTAATAGCATCAACTTGTGCAAGTGTTGCTTCTAATTCGGCTACAAACTCGGCTGTCTCTGCTTCGGTAAATTCAAGCCTAGATAACTTTGCGAGTTTCTTTACATCTTCAATAGTTATACTCATTTTCACGTCCTTAAATTTAATAAAAAAATGATACCACTAATATATAATTCTGTCAATTATTTTAGCATAGACAAAAATTCGTCTTCATCTATTATAGGGATATTTAAGAGTTTTGCTTTTTCGTATTTGCTACCTGTACTCTCGCCTGCTAGTACGAATGAAGTATTTTTGCTGACACTACTTGACACTGTACCGCCATTATCTTCAATCATTTTAGTTGCTTCGGCTCGGGATAGATTTGGTAACGTCCCTGTGAGAACAAAGATTTTGTCCTTAAACTTTCCTTGTTCCGCTTTCTTTGGATATATTATTTCGACACCGCTAGCAAATAGATTGTTAATTATCTCTATGTTTCGCGGATAAGCAAAGTAGTCAATAATTGAATTTGCTACAATCTCTCCTATGTCGCGAATTTCTGCAAGTTCGGTGGCAGTTGCTGACTTTAAATCGTCAAATGTATCAAAACGTCTTGCAAGGTCTTTTGCGGTCTTGATACCAACATTTGCTATCCCTAGCGCATATATAAAGTTTGCAAAATCAATATGCTTGCTCTTTTCAATACTATTTAATAAATTATTAATCTTTTTATCCTTGTAGTTTTCAAGTCCTGCCAAGTCGCTAGCCTGTAATTTGTATAGTTCGTCTACCGTACGGATATTTAATTCGTTATAGAATAAATTTATAGTCTTGTCGCGAATACCTTCAATATTCATTGCATCACGTGAACAAAAGTGAATTATGCGTTCTTTCAACTGGTCAGGGCAATTATCTTTGTTGGGACAAAAGAGATTAACACCGTTGTTTATTAGCCGTGTCTTACAACTTGGACAGTATTCTATTTTCTTAATCTCTATTGAGTCTGGAAAATCTTGGGCGAGCCCCAGAATTTCTGGGATAACTTCATTGCTGCGCCTAATAAATACAAGACTATTAATTTTAACTTTCTTTCGTAAAATATCGTCCCAGTTGTTTAGTGTTGCGCGCGAAATGGTGGCTCCTGCAATGTCTACGGGGTCAAGAATAGCCAAAGGCGTCATTTTGCCCGTTCTACCTACTTGCCAAATCACGTCGCGGATATAGGTAGTAACTTCGAGTGCTTCAAACTTGTAAGCGAGTGCCCATTTGGGAAAGCGAATGGTATACCCTAGTTTTTCGCGAGTAGCAATTTCGTTTACCTTAATAACTACTCCGTCAATTAAGATGTCTATAACTTCGCGTTGCTTGTCTATTTCGTCAATTACTGCCTTTATTTCGCCTACTGTGTCGCGAATTTCAAAAAAGTCGCCGACCAAAAAGTGATTATCAATCAAGAACTGTCTTAATTCCTGTTGAGTTGCAAAGGTCTTGTTTTCTATTACGGGGATTCCATAAGCAAAAAAGTCAAGTTTGCGGCTTGCGGTAACTTTGGGGTCAAGGTTTCGAATTGCGCCAGCCACTGCATTGCGGGCATTTTTTAAGGGGCCGTCTGTCGTTTTGTTGTATGCAGCAAGTTCGCTAAGGAGCATTATGCCTTCACCTTCTACGACTATATGCTCTTTGAAAGGAATAGACAGAGGCACAGAGCGAATAGTTTTTACCTGCGCGGTTACATCTTCACCGATTAGACCATTTCCACGAGTTGCGGCTTGAACGAGAATACCATTTTTATATGTGAGCGCAAGGCGAAGCCCGTCAAACTTGTATTCAAGTGTAAAACGTGTGCGCGGATATTTTTCCTTAATTTTGGTTACCCAGTCAGCCAGTTCGTCTGTTGTTTGGGCTTTGTCAAGGCTGGCTAACTGCGTTTCGTGGTGAACCTTGCTAAACCCTTCACGAGTCGCATCACCTACACGTTGTGTTGGACTATCAGGCAAAATATAACCCGTTTGCTTTTCTAGGTCTACGAGTTCGTAATAAAGCGCATCATACTCCTTGTCCGCAATAATCGGCGAGTCAAGTACGTGGTAGTAATAACTATATTTATTTAGGTCTGCAACTAACTGTTGTATTTTTTCTTTTATTTCCTGCTCCATTTTTGCTATTTCCTTTTTAATATTTGTAGTGGTGCATAATCAAGGCTCAATGTTTTATTACCCATATTCCCAAAATCTATTGTTACCATTCTATTCTTTGTCAAACTGCTATCGTCAATTATTGTGCCGACACCAAACTTTGGATGCAACACTTGTACACCCTTTGTATAGCCAGAAACATCTTTTTTCTGAGAATTTAGTTTGCTATTTAGTATTGACTGTATATTTGCATTTTGCTTGGGTTTTGGTTCGAAATCGCGCACACTACTTTTAATAAATTCGCGCTCTTTCTCAAAGCCCATTTCACGCAAAAAGCGGCTAGGTTCTTGAAACTTTAACTCGTTGTACATATATCGGCTGCGGCTACGGGTTAAATACAGGCTTTCACAAGCACGAGTAACAGCGACATAAGCGAGTCTGCGTTCTTCTTCAATATCGCTAGGACGTTCGCCACCGCGTACTATTGGGAAAAGACCTTCTTCCATAGCGGTTACAAAAACGACACGAAATTCAAGTCCTTTCACTGCGTGGATAGTCGAAATAAGTATATAATCATCATCTTCGCCAACTGAATCTATATCACTTACAAGAGTAATAGATTCGAGATAACTAGACAATGTGGCATCTTTATTATTTTGCTCAAACTCTTTTACTGAATTGATAAATTCGTTGATATTTTGGAGTCTATTTATGTCTTCGATATCGTCAGTATCAAAAGCCGTCTTGAAACCTACCGCATCTACCAAATAATCAGCAAATTCACCAATAGGCATATCACTTGATTTGGTTAGTAAATCAAGGTACAAATTACGGAAATTGTTTAATTTATTACTTACGGCATTTGTAAACGAATATTTTTCGAGATTGAGAATAACATCTAGGATACTGCCGCCATTTGCAAATAGTTTAACTTGCTCAACAGTGCTTTCACCTATACCGCGCTTTGGATAGTTAAGAATTCGCAAAATACTATCATTATCTCGCGGGTTGACAAGGGCGCGGATATACCCTACAACTCCTTTAATTTCGACACGTTCAAAGAAGCGAAAGCCTCCTAGCATTTTGTATGGTAGATTGTAATTTAGCATATATTCTTCAAACAAGCGTGAAGGCGCGGTAAGGCGCATAAGGATAGCAAAGTCGTTATATTTATACTCACCGCTTGCTACTGCATCGCGAATAGTACGAGCCACATAATCGGCTTCTTCGCGGTCATTGTTACCTACAAAATAGGTTACATTCTTGCCCTGCTCATTTTCTGTCCAAAGTGTTTTCTTTAATCTTTGGGTATTGTTATCTATTACCTTATTTGCAACGGCTAAAATACTCTTTGTAGAACGGTAGTTTTGCTCTAATTTAAAAATTTTGACATTTGGAAAATCTTTTTTGAAGTTTATTATATTCCCAATATTTGCGCCGCGCCAGCCATAGATACACTGGTCTTCGTCCCCTACTACCAAAATATTCCCCCACTTACCAGCAAGGATACGGACAATCTCGTACTGAATTTGGTTGGTGTCCTGAAACTCATCGACGTGAATATACCTAAATTTATCTTGATAAAATTCGCGAATATCTGCGTTATCGCGTAATAACTTGTATGTAAATACGAGCAAGTCATCAAAGTCAAGAGCATTGTTTTTGCGCAGAGTTTCTTGATAGAGTTTGTAAGCCTTTTCTACTGTATCTACCCATTCGCCTTTGCCTAGTGCAAGCAAGTACTCAGTTATATCTGCGTTTGTGTTCTTTACATTTCCTAAATGATAATCAATACTTTTCTTTTGGTCGTCATCGTCAATGCCTAGTTGCTTGTATATGTCTTTTAACACGCGGCTTCGCTCGATATCTGCGTAAATTGTAAAATTAGTATTAAAGCCTTCAAACTTGTCAATATGTTTACGCAGTATCATAGTACATAACCTATGGAATGTTGACACCCAAACGGCTTCGCCACCTTCCACCATACGCAAAATTCGCTCTTTCATTTCATTTGCAGCCTTGTTTGTAAAGGTAATAGCTAAAATATTGTATGGAGGCACACCCTTTTCCTTAATTAAATAAGCGATACGATGCGTAAGCAAGCGCGTTTTCCCACTACCAGCCCCCGCAGTAACTAGCACTGCCCCTTCACTCTGCAACACGGGCAGGCGTTGTTCTTCATTTAAATTGTCAACTATACTCATAAATTCTTCCCTTGTTAAATGTAGATATAATTGTAACAAAAAAAGCCGTCTTTGGCAATCAAAAACGGCTCATAATCTTATAGCGAATGATATTGTTTTTCGCGTTCATAACGTTCGCGCATTTCGTTATATTTATCTGTAAGTTTAATAATATAGTTTTGTTTCTCTGCTGAATTAAGTCTATCATATTCATTGTGGTCAATAAGTTGCCCGATTGGATTAAGGGTAAAGTCATTATTGCGTAATAATTTGCAGACCTTGTGATACATTTCATTATCTTTGGCATCGTTGTCGCTGCTGTATATTTCGCGCATAAGCCTACGTGAATACAACTCAATAATTTTTTGTGCGCTTTCGCTTGAATTGTTGCGTATGTATTCATCACGTTCACTACGGACTTTGTCCCAATAGCCACTTATCATTCTGTGTTTTGCGCGTTTTGCGAAAGTTTTGATACTTACAGCATTTTGATTTAACATAACCTACCTCCTAGTATGTATGAAAATTTTATAACTTGTTTTCTAATTTTTCAAATAAATTTAGCGATTTTTGGCTATTCGACAAAAGCTTCTTTTATTTAACAAATTTTGAAAAAACTTTCGAATAATAGTGAGAGAAAACAACAAATTTTCACAAATTTTTTGATACATTTTTTGCTATAAATCTACAAAATAAACAAAAAAGCCCGAAAAATAACTTCGGAACTTTTTTAGTCTCTTTTTATAAATTTTTATATTTTTGTAAAATTATTTTTTTACAATCAAGTTGACAATCTTATTTGGAACATAAATTTCCTTGTCTGCATTAGTTACACCCACTGCTTGTTTTGCTGCAGCAAGCACCTTATCTTGTGCTTCGTTCGCTGTAATTTTAATGCGCGCTTTTACCTTTCCATTTACCTGAACAGGTATTTCAATCTCGTCATCTTTGGTCAATTCTTCATTAAATTGCGGCCAAGTTTGATAATCAATAACATTATTGCTATCAAATACGCGCTCCCAAATTTCTTCGGTAATAAAGGGGGCTACAGGGTTAAGCAGTTTTATAAAGCCGCAAGCATACTCGCGCGGGAAAACGTTTTCTTTCTGTACCGCATTTACAAAAATCATCATTTGACTGATTGCCGTATTAAAACTCATATTCTCGTAATCTTCGGTTACTTTCTTAACAGTCTTGTGATACAGTTTTTCAAGATTTTTATTTTCTTCGTCCTTTATCTTGTCGTCATTGATGTAGAGCGACCAAACTTTGAGAATAAAGCGGCGCGCGCCTTCAATATTTTGTTTATTCCACGGCTTTGCGTCAGTAATCGGTCCCATAAACATTTCATAAACGCGCATTGCATCGGCGCCGTACTCATTGATTACGTCGTCGGGGTTGATTACATTCCCCTTACTCTTACTCATTTTTTCGCCGTTTTCACCAAGCAACATACCTGGGTGAACAAGTTTCTTAAACGGCTCTTTTACAGGGCTAAAACCTTTATCAAACAAGAAATTATTCCAAAAACGTGAGTAAAGTAGGTGCCCTACTGTGTGCTCCGCTCCGCCTACATACAAGTCTACTGGCATCCAATGAGCAAGTAATTCTTTGTCTGCGATTTCCTTATCATTGTGCGGGTCGATAAAACGCAAGAAATACCAACTCGTAGCGGCTGTACCCGGCATTGTACACGTTTCGCGCTCGCCCTTTACTCCGTCAATTTCAGTACTCTTCCATTCGGTTGCGTTGTCAAGTGGAGGTCTACCGTTCTTTGCTTTGTAATCTGTCATTTCAGGCAAAATAAGTGGCAGATTTTCATCAAGTACAGTATTGCCATTTTCAAGGAATACGACAGGAATAGGCTCGCCCCAATAACGTTGACGAGAGAATATCCACTCGCGGAGTCTATAATTTACCTTGCGAGTGCCGAGTCCTTTTTCTTCCAGCCATTCAATCATTTTGTTGATTGCTTGCTCGTTGTTTAACCCGTCTAAAATACCTGAATTGATATGATTACCATCGCCAACAAAGGCTTCAACATCTAAATCTCCGCCTTCAATTACGCGCTTAATAGGCAAATCGTGTGCTTTGCTAAACAAATAGTCGCGCTGGTCGTGAGCAGGAACAGCCATTACCGCCCCCGTGCCGTATGTTAGTACATAGTCGCCTATCCAAACAGGCACGCGCTCGCCATTTACGGGATTAATTGCGTATGCTCCCGTAAACACACCCGTTTTCTCTGCGTTCGTATTAGTGCGCTCAATGTCGGTTTTCGAAGCACATTCCTTGATATATTTATCTACCGCATCGCGCTGTTCGGTTGTGGTTATGCGGCTAATTAATTCATGTTCGGGACAAAGCACACAGTAAGTAACCCCAAAAAGAGTGTCTGCGCGAGTCGTAAACACGCGGAAACTAAGGCCGCTATTTTCTATTTTAAATTCAACTTCTGCGCCAATACTCTTGCCTATCCAGTTGCGTTGCCCTTCCTTTGTAGATTCTGGCCATTCGGGCAATTCATCAAGCCCCGCAAGTAATCTTTCAGCATAGGCTGGAATATTTAATATCCACTGTTTCATAAGGCGCTTTTCTACTGGGAAGCCGCCTCTTTCACTCTTGCCGTCAACTATTTCATCATCGGCAAGCACGGTGTCAAGCCCCTCACACCAATTTACGTAAGTGGGCTTATGGCTAGTGTAACCGTCCTTGTATAATTGCTCAAATACCCATTGTGTCCATTTGTAGTACTCGGGCTTGTGAGTGCTAATTTGCTTTGTCCAGTCGTAACTAAACCCCATTGCTTTGAGTTGACGAGTGAAATTTTGTATATTTTTGTCCGTAAACACACCTGGGTGATTACCAGTCTTTATAGCAAACTGCTCGGCTGGCAGTCCAAAACTATCAAAGCCTATTGGGTGAAGCACATTAAACCCTTGCATACGTTTCATACGGGATACAATATCGGTTGAAGTGTATCCCATTGGGTGTCCTACGTGCAGCCCTTCGCCAGACGGATACGGAATCATATCAAGTGCGTAAAACTTTGGTTTACTAAAATCGCGAATATCGGTAACAAAAGTCCCGTCTTTTTCCCAACGTTCACGCCATTTTGCTTCTATTGCCTTAAAATCAAAAGGTATCATTTTCTTGCTCCTTAATTTATAGAAGTGATTATATAAAATAAAGTAAATTTTGTCAAATATAACAACAAAAAAAGAAGCCCTAAATATACGGCTTCTTTAATATAATTAGATGCTAGCCTTAATCTTAGCACGTTTACCACTGAGTTTGCGAACGTAGTAAAGTTTTGCTCTGCGAACCTTACCCTTGCGCACAACTTCTATACGGTCAATACGTGGTGAGTGTACTGGGAAAGTACGTTCTACACCTACGCCAAAACTGATACGACGTACGGTGAATGTCTCACGAATACTACCGTTCTTACGTGCAATTACTACACCTTCATAAGCCTGAATACGCTCTTTGTCGCCTTCAACAACTTTAACGTATACTCTAACAGTATCACCAATGTTGAAGTCATTTACGTTTTCTTTCAAGCCTTCTTTTTCAAGAGTTGCAATAATGTTCATAATGACTTAATACCTCCTTGCAAGATTAATCGAGTGTTCTTGTGCTAATCAATATGTTTACCCACAGCGGACCATTCGAAGTCATATTGATATGATATCATAATTTTTTATGTTTGGCAATATAAAATTGACAAAAATTTGAGAAATTTTAGCGTACTTGATATTCTTCATCTTCTTGAATAGTATATTCATCTGATTTTTTTACTATTTTATCTATTCCACCCAAAGTAACGTCCCTGCGTTCATCTCGTAAATTTCGATTGCGCTGGTGTACTGGGGTGTCCCTGTGATAGTCTTCAAAAATGTTTTTAAACTCAACAAGCAAATCAGCAATCATTTTTGTTTTTATCAGTTTTTTATAGTTCGATGACAATTTTTCGCTGTATAATTTGGTTAAATAAGGTATCTTCTCTTCCTTTACCAAATCATAACCGTACCCATTCTCATCAAGCGCTCTATGGCAATGATTTAGTTTAAATTTCTCAACATAGGCACTACTTAAATCGGTGCGATTATCAAAATACAAGTCAAGTACTTCATCATAACTTAAAATATATTGCTCACTTGGAGTACCATTTTGCTCGACTACTTTGTTATATATCGCGTCTTGGATAGCCGTATCCAAATCGGATACATCGCTTTGTTCTGGAACATCAGCATTTAGGCTTGCACTCATATTTATGCCTTGATATTCCCCAAGCAAAGACACATTTATTGCATATTCTCTTGAATTATCTTTTCTTATTGAAAAAGGAACTAAGGTAACTTTGCGCGCTTTAAAATTATAATAACAAGCAAAATAGATATTTTTCGTTTCTAATAATCTTGACATAAGTTTTCTCCATTTGTTAAAACAATTTTAAATGGTTTTACTTACTTTGTCAATACCCAAATTAGAAAGCATTGATTATATGATTGATATCATCGCCAATAACTTCAATTACATCAAAACGGATAGGCGTATCAAACTTGTGTTTTGCACGCAAATAATACAAGGCAAGTTGTTGTAATTTACGTTGTTTATAATAATTTACCGCTTCGGCGGGTGTGCCATATAGATTACTTGTACGCGTCTTGACTTCGACAATAACAATAGTCCCATTTTCTTCGGCGATTATGTCTATCTCGCCTAATGGACAAGTATAGTTTTGTTCCAAAATTTTATAATTATTCTTAATCAAGTATTTAACGGCAAGTTTTTCGCCGTAATTCCCCAAAACTTTATTATTGCGCATTATTTACACCTGTCAAGTGTGATTTTGCCTATTCTTCCTTTGCGGAAGTCGTCTAATACTGCGCGCGCTCCGCGCTCGTAATCGAGTTCGCCACCGCGTATAATAAACTTACGGTTTTCACAGATTTGTGTCAAATAGTCGACAGGCTGTGCGTTTTCGTCATAGGTTAAATTATAGCGCGCGAGAAAAGGCTCACGATAATCGTTAAGCATTTTTGCGATAAAATCAAGCACTAATTCTGCCGTATCAAGCACTTCGTCCTTTATAGAATTGATATAGGCTAGGTTGTGCGAAACTTCGTTATCTTCAAAACTTGGCCACAATGTACCTGGGGTATCAAGTATTTCCATAGTACCAGCGATGCGCACCCACTGTGTTGAACGGGTTACACTTGGCCTATCCCCTGTGATTGCCTTATATTTGCCACATAGATTGTTAATAAGGGTACTTTTGCCACAATTTGGCACTCCTATTACCATAGCACGCAATGGCATTGTGATGCCTTTTTGTCTATTACGTTCAAGTTTACTTGCAAGTAAACGTTCCATACCACTGACTACGGTTTTACTCGCATTGGTCATAGTCGAATTAAGCGGAATTGCCAAAGTATTTTCACGGCTAAAATACTGTAACCATTTTTCTGTTTCCCTATTGTCTGCCAAATCAATTTTATTTAGCACATATATAATTGGCTTGTTGCCCATAATCTCGACAAATTGCGGGTTTTGGCAACTATATGGTGCGCGCGCGTCAAGTACGTAAATTATCAGGTCTACGAGTTTGACATTTTTTTCCATTTCGCGCAGCGCTTTTGTCATATGCCCTGGAAACCATTGTATTTGCATAACTTACTCCTTTTTCTCTTTTAACAAATCGGGACGGCGGGCGGCGGTAATTTGTTTGCTTTGTTCGGCGCGCCATTTTGCAATTTCGCCGTGATTGCCGCTAAGTAGTATTTCGGGTACTTTCAAGCCCCGAAAATCTGCTGGACGTGTATATTGCGGGTATTCAAGCAAATTGTTTTCAAAACTATCTTCCTTTGCTGAATTTTCGCCGTGTAACACGTTTGGAATTAGTCTAGCGACCGTATCAACAACCACCATTGCAGGCAACTCGCCACCCGTAAGCACATAATCGCCAATGCTGATTTCTTCGTCAACAAAAGTATCAATGACACGTTGGTCAATGCCTTCGTAATGTCCGCAAATAATTATCAAATGCTCGTGTGTTACGAGTTCTTTTGCTTTATTTTGCGTAAATGTCGTACCTTTTGGGGACATATAGATAATGTGGGAATTATCCGTCTTTACACTTTCGATACAGTCAAACAAAGGTTGTGGCATCATAAGTAGTCCATCTCCGCCCCCGAAGATTGTGTCATCACATTTTTTGTGCTTGTCTGTTGAAAAATCGCGGATATTAATAATATTTAATTCAAAATACCCTGCATCTACTGCCCTGCCTATTATACTTTCGCGAAGTGGTACAAAACTATCAGGAAAAAGTGTCAAAATATCAATCTTCATAATCGGTTACTTCCTTGTAACGTTTCTCATTGGCAATTATCTTTTTTGCCTTGATATCAATAGACACAAAGACACCATCGACATATGGACATAATATGCTGCCATAATCTTTGTGAATTTCAAACAAATCAGCATTACCATAATTTTGGATGTCTACAATTTCGCCAACAAACTCGCCTGTCTCAAAAAACACGCGGCAGCCTATAAGGTCATCATAGTAAAATTGCCCTTCGTCTAGGTCGGGTAATGCTTCTTTTTCTGCTGTAATAATTGCCCCGCGATAATTTTCGGCTGCGTTTCTGTCGCCTATTATATCAAGTTTGAGAAAAACCGCACCGTCTCTTACACTTGCACTTTCAATGTTTGCTTCCTTACCGTTTATTTCAACTAACTCAATCGCCTTGAAAAATTCGGGATTTGATAAAGGTTCAACCTTAATTTCACCCTTAATGCCCTGTGGGCGCAATACTCTGCCTAATTCTATTTTCATAATTGCTCCTTTAATAATAAAAGTGAGAGAATACTCTCCCACTTTGGAAAAGCCTAATATATTGTACCCGAAAAAACGAATTTTCGCAAACATATTGGCTATAAATTATTCACTTGCTGGTGTTTCAGGTGCTTCAGCACTTTCATCAGCCTTTGCCTTTGGTGCTGGTGGCATTTGTTTAGGACGTGGAGCCACATAAGGCTTTGCCGCAATAATGCCTTCCTTTACAAACATTTCACGTACGGTGTCAGTAGGTGTTGCGCCTACACTCAACCAATACTGTACGCGCTCCTTATTGAGTTTGAGTTCGAAAGGCTTTTTCAATGGGTCATAAGTCCCAAGGTTTTCGATGCACTTTCCATCTCTTGCATTACGTGAATCCGCAACTACCACGCGGTAGAAGGGTGATTTCTTGTCGCCCAAACGAGCGAGTCTAATTTTAACTGCCATTTTGTTTTCTCCTTAAATAAATTTAATATAATTTTCGTTTTAGAAAAACGGAAATTTACCTTTTTTCTTTTTGCCCGCATACTGCTTCATCAACTCTTTGCTTTGAGCAAATTGTTTGAGCAAGGTGTTGACTTCCTGAATCGTTGTACCGCTACCGAATGCAATACGCTTTTTCTGGCTTGCCTTTATGATTTCGGGGTCAAAACGTTCGGCTGGGGTCATTGACTGAATAATTGCCTTGTTGCGTGCAATCTCGCCTTCGTCAATAGTAACACCCTTCATTTTGCCGCGCAACCCTGGAATCATATCCATTAGTGCGTTAATGTCGCCCATTTTGTTAAGGCTCTCGATTTGTTGTAAATAGTCTTGCAAAGTAAAACTATTTTCGCGGAAAGACTTCTGCAATCTTTCCATTTCTTTCTCGTCAACTGCGGTTTGCGCCTTTTCAATAAGAGTTAGCACGTCGCCCATACCAAGTATTCGGCTTGCCATACGGTCGGGGTGGAAGGGCTCCAAATCACCTTGTTTCTCACCCACACCACAGAACTTGATAGGCTTACCTGTAACTGCCTTGACAGACAATGCGACACCGCCACGGGTATCGCCATCGAGTTTTGTAACAACTATACCAGTTATATCTAGTTGGTCATTAAACTCTTTTGCAACATTAACTGAATCTTGCCCCGTCATTGCGTCAATGGTGAACAAAATTTCGTTTGGATGAATTTCGGCTTTCATTCGTCTAAGTTCGTCCATCATTTGCTCATCAATGTGCAGCCTACCAGCGGTATCCACAATGACAACATCAAGCCCTTGTTGTTTTGCGTGTTCGATTGCTTGACGCGCAGTTTTAACAGGGTCTTGCGTGCCGCGCTCGAATACTTCGACATTGGCTTGTTTACCGACAATCTTCAACTGGTCTATTGCTGCATTACGATAGATATCGCACGCAACAAGCAAGACCTTTTTGCCTTGACTTTTGAGTAAACTCGCAAGTTTGCCACAAAGTGTGGTCTTACCTGCACCTTGCAAACCGCACATCATAATGACTGCGGGTGGAGTGCCAGATAAGTCTAGTTTACTTTGGGTACTCCCCATAAGTTCAATTAACTCATCTCGAACAATTTTAATAACCTGTTGACCTGGTGTAAGGCTCTGCATTACTTCTTCGCCTTTTGCCTTTTCGGTTACGTCTGCAATAAATTTCTTTGCAACCGAATAGTTTACATCGGCTTCGAGCAGAGCAATACGAATTTCGCGCATTGCTTGGTTAATCTCGAGTTCGGTAAGTTTCCCTCGCTGTGTAATTTTGCTAAAAATGTGATTGAGTCTTTGTGATAAACCGTCAAACATAGTCCCTTACTCCTTTAACTCTTTGATTAACTGTGTAAGCCTTGCGCTAAGCATTTCGCACTGCTCGGGTGTTAAATTTGCCTTACCCAAAACCTCGGGAAGTTGCTCTGTGATATGCTGATATTTGGTATAAAAACCTAGTTTACTTTCAATTTCGTTTAACTTCTTGAAAGTTCGATGCAGCACATCGCCTACTGCCTGCCTTGTTGTGTCCGTCTGCTCAGCAATTTCAGCAAGGCTCGAATTGAAGTCTACATAACTACGTGCAATCTCGTACTGATTTGGTGTAAGCATTTTCCCATAAAAATCAAGCAAAACGCTAAATCTCACCAATTCGTCTACATTCAACATAGGCACCTCGCCTGTAAAGTATTTCTACTTTACACGTATTATATCGTTTTTAAGTTGTCTTGTCAATATTTTTTATACAAATATATAAAAATTTTATACATTTGTATTGAAAAAGCAAAATTTCCATAATATATAAGTATGACTAAAACCACTTTTTATCTTTCCTTATATATAATAGGAATTATTATAGCGAGTGCTGGCATTATTTGTTTGTTTTCGATTTTATACCCAATTAAATATAAAGAAACAATCACAGAAATTGCCAATCAATATAATATTGAACCTGTGATGATTGCAAGCATAATTAATGCTGAAAGCGGCTTTGATACAGGTGCAATATCGAATGTTGGGGCTGTTGGATTAATGCAATTAATGCCCGCTACCGCTGAATACATTGCTCAAAAAAATGGACTTAAATATGACAGTGCGTGTCTAACCGAACCTGAATACAATATAACCTTAGGTACGGCTTATTTTTCGTATTTGCTTGAAATTTTTGGCGATACGGACACTGCAATTTGTGCATACAATGCAGGGCCTAACAAGGTGAAAGAGTGGCTTCAAAATGACGAATATTCAAAAAATGGAGTTCTTTTATCTACCCCCTATCCCGCAACTAACTATTATCTAGCAAAAATTAGACAGAATGTTCAAATTTACACTAAATTTTTTTAAATTCATTTTTTCGTTGACTTAATCATTTTTCAAATGATATAATAATGTAAGATAAAAAGGGGGGCTACAATGGTTAAATTTTTTATTGATGCGTATGCTGATATGTTTGGCAAGGAACTAAAAACCACAGATTTGCATTTAGTACCCAGCAAAATCAAACACGGTTCGCGCACAACTTATTTTAAAGGATATACGGCTAATACTGATTTTGAAAAAATCGCCACAGAAATCAAAGCAAACAAGTACTCAATTATTCCACTCACCTATGATGAATGGTACGAATTTTTTGAGCAAGAAATCAAAGACGGCAATGACGTAGTATATTTTTCTGTATCTACCAAACTTCTTCTAGATGGTGGCGAAGCAGTACGCAAAGCATTTAAAAGCTTAAATAAAAAATATCCACAACGCACCGCTATTCTTGTAGACACAAAAACTGTTTCTCGTGGTACTAGCGAGATTGCGGCACTTGTAAATCTTGTGTACAAACGTGAAAACAATCTTGATGCTGCGCTTGATTTTGCGGATACCCTTATTGGGAAATTTGTAAGTTTATTTGTAGTAGACAGTGCAGAAGGTTTGAAAGTTAGTCAAGTATTCAACAAAACAATGACGAGTTTTACGGGCGCAAGTCTAAATCTCAAACCTATTATGAGTATTGATACCGAGGGGAATTTCAAGATTTTAGACAAGGCTAAATCGTTTAAGTCTGCTGCCTCAAAACTATACAGCAATGTTAAAGAAAACGGACAAAACATTGCGGACTATACTTTTAGCATTGTTAGTTTTAACGCGGATGCAGAAGCACAAGCCTTGTACAAAAAATTCCGCGAAGTTGTTAATGAGAATGAAATAAGATTAGTTCCGCTATCGCTCAACAATGCAATACTTGTCGGCGGCAAGTGTATTGCTCTCACCTTCCACAGTAAATATTAATAATGATAAAAACAACTAAAAAAGAATAATGCTTTCTGCATTATCCTTTCTTTTATACTGTTTAAAATATTTTTACAAAATATCGCTAAAGTCAACAATAAAACTACCATCGGTATAATTTGATATATCTTTTGGAACAGTTATTTGACTTGCTGAGTATTTAATGATGTATTCAAAGTACAAACTTGTTTTCTCAAGACCTTTTTCCTCAGTAGTTTCCGTTATATACTTTGTAAGACTACCGTCCCTAATCTCATAATAATAACGTTGTGTTGAATATGTGGTTTCGTTATTTTCTGTCACACTTTCTTGAATTACAAAATTTAAGTTGTATGAATTGTCCCCTACTTTCTTTAAATCAGTAGTAACGGTTGTGTTTGTTCGATTACCCATTATTTGCAAAGCATAATATTCCGCCTCTGCCAAACTATTCATACTACCACTAATAAATATACTTCCATTAGAAATTGGAGAATTTACGGTAGGAGCAGAAAAAAGTTCATCATTTATAAAAATGTAAATAGAATTACCTTGTTGGGCATTAGTAAGTTCGTAAAGTTTCTGCGTTCCTTCGGCATCAAAGTCAATAACGACGCCGTATTCATAATTGCCGTTTGAAGTCGCTTGATATAAAGCATAGGCATCAGTAATATTTTCTCCCGTTAATTCTGCTGTTGCTTCCGTACTGTTAGTGCTTTTAAATTCAACTTTGGCTGGTTCTTGAATATAAATGTCATTCTTTGTAATTACTTTAACACTTTCCATTGTCAAAGCAAAACTTGTCAGTGTCAAATAATCTGTCGGTAAAATTGATTGTTTTTGATGTAAATCAGTATTAAAATAATAATACGCTCCACCAATCTGGGCAATATCAAATTGAGAATTTATTTGAGTAGTATTGTTTGTTGTCAATCCGCCGCTGTTTGCTTTTACACGCAAATCACCATTTAAATCAGCGCTTCCTACCTTCTGCCCTTCTTTATCATTTACCATAAGAGTCATTTTTGCATTAAGCGTTAAATTGCTTGATTCGGTTTTACGTATTGTACGAATAGTTTGCTCCATAGTATAATCGCCAACTGCTGCATATTTTTCCGCAGTTGTTGCGCTAGAAAGTGCAGTGAATGCTTCATCTTGCTCAATAGGTGTACCACCACAGGCAGTGAAAACGAACAAGCACGAAACGATTGTTACAAGCGCAATAGAAATTTTCCACCAAGCACTTGCATTAATAGATTTTGTTTTCATAAACCAAACTCCTTTTATGTTATATTTACATTATACAAAATTCGCTAATTTCTGTCAATTAAAATCTAAAATATAGCCATCTGTACTTTTGTAAATAAACAATATAAAAATTATATAATACAACACAAAACAAAATTGTGCGAATTTTTTTGATTTTTTTCAATTTTTTTGTTGACAATAACTAAAATAAATGATATTATAAAAAAGTCTTAACAGTAAAAAAGACCTTTGGGGGTATAGCTCAGCTGGCTAGAGCACCTGCCTTGCAAGCAGGGGGTCAAGAGTTCGAATCTCTTTATCTCCACCATTATGGGATTATAAGCTAGCCTTGTAGTCCCATATTAATATCAACTCCTTTTATTATTTTTGGGAAGCTAGCTCAGCTGGTTAGAGCACACGCCTGATAAGCGTGAGGTCGATGGTTCGAGTCCATTGCTTCCCACCAGATGAGAGTGTCGCTTGACGCTCTCGTTTTGTTTTTTTACAAGTGATAGACCGTACGCGTGAGCGAGCAGATAAAGCGATATTTTGAGTAATATGATAAAGTATACATTTGTTTAGACAAGTGAAAAGCATTACTGCGAGCCTCGCACACTTGGTCGATGGTTCGAGTCCATCTTGTCATAGAGCAATGGACTCGAACCTAGAACGAGCAATGATAATTTATAGATATGTTTATAGTTAAATAAAAGTAACGAATTTGTAAGTTAAACGAAAAATTGCGAGTTTCTAACACAGTCCATTGCTTCCCACCACAAGCAAGGAGAACGAGAAAACTTTTGCGAGATTATATCTCGCAAAAAGTAGACTTGTTCTTTTTTTATTGTGTCGCACTTGTGCGGAAGCAATAAAAAGGACAAGGATACTTGCGCTAATAGCGCAAAAGTTTTTGAGTGGCTTGCGCCGTGGTCTACCGCAAGGGCTGAAAGCCCGCGGCTAGACAACAAACTGGCTGGAACCCTATTATTTTACTGTTTAAATTAAAAATAAAACTAAAAGAACGTAACTTTAAGTTGCGTTCTTTCTTTATAAAAACACAAAATCGCCTGTTTGTCCGTTGTCGGTATCATCATTAGTTGTTGAGTTGTCTATTGGGGCAAAGCGGGCTTGGACTATTTTTCCTAATACTGTTGCGCGGGATAATATGGTGGTTTCGTCCGTGCTAACTTGTATCCCGTCTATGTACCAACCTACAAAGCGGTAGCCTTGCATTTGCACTGCGGCTATTAGGGTAACTGTGTCCGTTGTGGAGTATGTGTCCCCTATTATTCGGGCTTCCCCGCCTATACTTGCGGTTATTGCCGTGTTGTTGTCTAGGTCAAAAGACAGGCTTGGAGTGGCTGATGCGTCCACACTAAATACTGGCACTACCTCCACTCCTTCGGCTTGTTCGCGTGGGAGTGTTAGGGTTGTACCCGTGTATGTGGTGCCGTTTTCAGTGTATAGCATATCCCCTACATACCAGCCGATTAGGTAGTATCCTGTATACGGTATCGCTTCGTATGATACTGTAGCACTGGTTGTGCCTGTGCCTAGGTCATTGCCACTTATACGAACTTCCCCGCCTAGTGTTGCGCTAGCAAATGCATTTGAGCGTTTAAAGTATGCTACCGCTGTGGTATCTTGAGTTATAGTAAAGGTATAAACTGTACCCGCTGTATCATTTCGTACTCCATTGATTAACCAGTAATCAAGCCGGTATCCGTCATTTGCGGTAGCGGTCAGGGTTACTTGGTCGCTATATATTCCGCCACTTTGGGAACGAGAATATGTGGCTGTACCCCACGTATTGTTATTTGAAGACACAGACACAGTACACGGGGTAAATACTGCGGTGTATGTGGCATTACCTGTTACGGTGGGGCGATATGTGGTGCTTGTGGATACCTGCGAGCCATTACGTTCCCATTGGACAAATTTATATCCAGTAATAGGTGTAGCGGTGAGTGTGGCGGTGGTGTTGATTGTGTATGTTCCGCCGCCTGTTGCTGTCCCTGTACCTGTTGGAGATACTGCTGTACTAATGGTAGCGGTGGCGGGCTCGAATATAGCGGTATAAGTATAACTGCCTGATACAGTGAAAGTATAACTTGCACTTGTAGATACTTGGGTGCCGTTACGTTCCCAGCGAACAAAACGGTAGCCACTGTTAGCAGTGGCACGCAAAGTTATCGAAGTACCCTGCTTATATGTGCCACCACCTGATACTGTGCCAGAGTTTGCGGGAGTATAGTTTGTTGTGATTGTATAACTTGGTAGTAAATCTTCTAGTGCTGAAAGGGAGAGATGAGCGGCAGGACGGACGCCGTAGCTATAGTACACATAGTCGAAGCGAGCGGAGCCCGTGGAGCCCACTCGCACCGCATAGTAGTTAAAGTCAGAGAGGCCGGAGCGCAGCCAGCAATAGTTGCTGTAACCGCTACTACTACTTGAAGTAGACGTATTTGTATCTAATCGTACCGTGCTAAACGCACGGTCAGTGGCAGTTAAGCCCCATAAGCCATTGTTTACCTGTACACCATTCGTTGCTGATTGATTGAATACTTCTACACTACTTGGTATCCAGAATTTATCATTGTATGGTGGATTTGTACTATCCCATAAGTTTTGTGCCCAACCTGTATATTTACCGCTATAACTTTTTAATCCATTGTGGTGGTCATAGTATGAACTACCCCAAGTGTATACATCTTCCGTTTGTGTGGCTTGCCAAGTTGCATTCGCTTCATTTGGTGAGCGAACTATTGTGCTGAAATTGTTTAATTTAGCGGCTATTAAATCATAAATATTATTGGTTACGTCCCTTAGTACTGATTTGGAATAGTTACTATGTTCTGAATAAGGAGCATTACCTGAATAATCTGAAAATGGACTTGATGTTGATACATTAGCATTATAATCATTATAATCGCTTACTGTATAATTTTTTGTCATCCAAATAGTTAAGTAGCCATTACGAGCGTATACTGCTTGCCAAGTGATTGGCTTACTTGTATCCATTACGCCACTTGGTGATACATAATACCCCATATTAAAGATAAAACTGTTTGTTGCGGTTATGCCTGCTTGGTCTGCTATTTGTGGGCTTGTATATGTACCGCCACTTGTTACAAAGTCTAGTTTGTCTACAAATTGAGATACTGCGTTTGCATTGAGTGAGCCATCTGTGTTGTATAAGTTGCCGCTAATACTTAGAGTTGTTTCCCTTGTGGCGTTTGCTTTATTTATATGATTAACAATCAAGTATACACCGCTACCGATTAAAGCACCTGCCATAAAAACGACAGCAACTATAACACTTATTAACCTTGCTTTTGCGCTTAACTGCATAACACCACCCCCTTAGCTTGTGCGGGTGAGATCCTTCGTCTTAGGCTACGCGGGGAGCGCTCAGGATGACTATTTGCACTAGCAAATAGTCTGGCGGTAGTTTGTGCTATATTGGAATGCGGATATTCCCGCCAGCCGTGCAAAATATTAGTAAATAGGCTAGCAGAAGTAAATGTACTAGTAAGAAACAGATATTCCCGCCAGCCCAGTACTTTAATATCATATAGTTGTTGCAGACAACGCTTAGGCTGGCTTTCCGTGTGTGTAGTGAATGGATAAAATACACCCCATTGACTTACAAAGGGTTGTTCGTTATTTATTCGTTTTTGTGGAGAGAGAAAACTTGAAACAAGTTTTTTATAGGCTAAAAAGTACCCCCCCCCCCATACTATTTGGAAGGTTTGGGGCTAGTGTGTAACTATACATAGCATTACCCCTTTTTTGTTATCTTACTTAAATTTTAACAAAATATACTGCTTTTTGCAAATGCACGCTTTAAGTTTGGCTCATTTTGAAATTACAATAAAAATATTGTTAAAAAGCGGGCAAAAACAGTTAAACTTGGAGATTAAATATACAATTTTTGTATTACAATATTGTATTAATAACTCAAAAAAACAAATTTTTTACAAAATTTAGCCATTATCATAATAATAATCGAGAATATAAAATCATTTTTCCTTTCAAATTTTAAAGGGCAACTACAAAAAATATTTTTATAGTTTTATAAAAAATACGGAGATATTCTCCGTAAGTCAAACAAAACAAATTTAAAATGATAAAATTTAATTTATGGATAAAATAAATAATTTCGCAAAAAATCTAGTAGAAGAACGGCGGGCGCGAAACATTTCACAACGGAAATTAGCCGAATATCTTAATGTTGATGCCTCGCTTGTATATCAATGGGAGCACGAAAAGTGCGAACCCGGTCTTGATACTCTTTGTAAAATCAGTGCATATTTCGACATACCTATTGACGAATTGTTAGGGGCAAAATACCCCACCGCTTTATTAAACGAACAAGAAAGAAAAATTGCTCAAAATTAATACTTTTCCGCTTTTTGAAAGCGGATTTTTTATTAAATATTTATTTAGGTATACAGTTTTGTAATCCCAATCCATTTTCAGTAAAAAATATGATAAAAACAACATAATTTTTGCAAATTTATGGTATTTCACCTACTCATAAAAATTAATTTTTATATTAACTTTTTATTAATAACAAAAAATTTACAACATTTCACCTGCCTTTTTGTATTTTTTTATCATTATATCACAAAATATGGTTACACGCAACCATATTTTATTGTTTTTTAAGAGTAAACTTGAAGAAAAGTTCAGGAAGTGTAAGAATGAATAGTGTAAATCGCGCAGTAGCATTGAGAATTAAAGAATTGTTGAAACAAAAAGGCATCACTCAGTATAGGCTGGCTATGAACAGCGGAGTTACTCATTCCACACTTAAAAACATTATACACGAAACAATTAAAGACAATTTGCTATCTACTGTCATTCTTATTGCTGGCGGTTTT
Source organism: uncultured Clostridia bacterium (assembly GCA_944383315.1). Lineage (GTDB taxonomy): Bacteria > Bacillota > Clostridia > Christensenellales > UBA1242 > UBA7867. Next base: position 58,296 of record CALWPB010000004.1, read on the forward strand.
GATATGACGGTAAGCGAATTTCTCGACTCCCCCCTTTTCTTAGAAGAAAATCTCAACATTTAGGGTTTTAATTTCCTATATAATATATAGACATTTTTTTATGTAAAAATTTCTAATATATCAAAAAAATTGATAACTAAAACAAATTGAATAAAAATATATATTTTGTTTAAAAATGCAAATAATAGAAATATGTTTGACATTTGTTTTATTTTTAATTAAGATTAGAGTGTAATTTATAAGGAGGGAGATTTTATGGCTAAAAAATCCAAGAGTTCATTTATGAACATAATTTGGGGAATTTTGGTGCTCGCGGGACTTGTGTTGCTCGTACTACCGATGTTTTTAAATATCTTTGAAAGAATCGGTACTCTTGGCGAACACTCCGAAGTACTTGGTTCGTATAAGATATTTGCTGACCTAAGTATTTACGAATCTGGTGGACTTGCTACTGCTGTAAGTGTAATGCTGGTTATCGGGCTTTGCCTTGCTGCTATTTACCTAATACTTTACTGCATTGACTCATTTACAAAAGTTAAATTTAATTGCTCAAAAATTAGAATGTTCATCGCTTTCTTGTTGCTTGCATTGTTTGTAGCGACACTCATTTGCGGACTTGTATTTGCTAGTGAAGCAATTAGCGCAAGCATTAGCGATGTTGTTGGTACAAGTATGATTTGCGGCGCTGGCTTCTGGCTCGGTGTTGTGGGTATGCTAGTTGCGTCAATTTTTGGGTTCCTTGCAGCAAAAAAGTAAACTTATAATTATGCAAAAACTTGAAAAAGTTTATCAAAAAGGTGGTTTATCCGCCTTTTATTTTATACCCTAATTTAATTGACAATACGCTAGTTTGCTGTTATACTCGCAAACGGTATAAGGGCTATTTGGATATTCTAATTTGAACACTCCACACTTCCCAATGCGCCAATAATTTAAAAGGAATATACTTATGAAAATCAAAATAATCGGTGTAACAGAAAGCAAACTTGAAAACGTAGACGGCAGAAGCGATACTCCCTATCAATTTTGCGCAAAGGCAATGGGGGCTTGTGTTTCTTCTAATCCGCTTGAACTAATGGCTACGGAAAATTTGGACACAACTTTAAAAAGGCTCGACCGTACTCTAAAAGAACGCCATCACAGCGGTTTTGATATGTATAATATCGTACTGGAAATGGACGATGTTTCAAAAATTTTCTGTATGTTTCTCAACAATTTACACACATTCACGACCGAAGAAACAAGCGGCAGGCACAAAGAATTGGTGCTTCCCCCCAAAGAAAAGGCGGTTTTTGATTATTTTTACGGCAAATTTTACAACTATGCTTGCGAAAAATCGCCTGATGCTCCCGAACGTGTTAAAAAACAAATCGCACTTGAAAATGCTCGTTACACAACGGGACTTAATGCAAAAACGAATATTGTGCATGCTGTAACGTTGCGCCACCTGAATTACGTATACAATATGGCAAAAAATCTACTTAACAAAGAAAATCTCAACATCTATGAGCAACTTGTATTGCCTGATATGCAAAATTTTTGCGACATTCTGGACGAAATGACCATTGAGAACGAACCTATTATTAACCCTATTTTGCAAAAGGACCCATACGGGCGCGAGTTTAATCTATTTGGCGATGGAAAAAAGCACGCGGAGCATTTTGGCAAAACGTACGAGATTTACTATCAAGCTTCAGCGACCGCTGCGGCACAGTTGCAACGCCACCGCTCTATTTATATGGAAATGAGCGTCCCTAAAAAAACTACTTATTACGTCCCTCCAATTGTTAAAGAACTTGATTTGCAAGATGATTGGGTTGAGAAAATTGCCCAATTAAATAACGTTCCGCAAGCACGTTTACTTGATGTTTGCGAAACGGGACAACTAGCAAATTACATAATGAAAATGAAAGAACGTTGCTGTGAGTATGCTCAAGAAGAAGCAAAATTTATAACCAAAGAACAAGCAAACAAAATATTTAAAGGGCTTGAACAATATGACAGAGAACTTGCTGCACAAATGCAACTCGCTTACGGTAACGGAAAAAATAGACGCGACTTTCCCGACTACAAATGTGTATGTTCCCACCCGTGCAAACCTGTGAAATTAGAACAAGAACGACAAATTTAAGTAAAACTGCAATTATTTTAGTCGAAAAAACGCAAAAAACATTTTACAAAGGCATTTAATTGCCTTTTTTTGTTTGAAATGCTATAATTTCCAATAAAAAATTAATGGAGATGATACTATGAAATGCTTTGTTACTGGCGGTACTGGACACATTGGTAATGTCCTTATAAAAAAATTATTAAAACTTGGACATACCGTACGTGCTCTTGTCTTACCTAACGAAGACTTGACACCAATAAAAGACCTTGATATTGAATTAGTTACAGGCGATATTACTGATAGAGATTTTATCTTTAATGCTATACAGGCAGATGAAATAGTCTTTCATCTGGCTGGTGTAATTGAAATTGCAGGCGGACGAGATGAATTAGTTGAAAAAGTAAACGTGCAAGGCACTATTAATGTTGCTGATGCCTGCATTGCAAAAAATGTAAAATTGATTTACACAAGTTCGGTACACGCTATTGAACCTATTTCTAATGTAGTACTTTCTGAGCCTACCGAATTTGACGAAAACAAAGTTGTTGGAGTATATGCAAAAACAAAAGCAAAAGCAACTAAATATATTTTTGATGCCGTTAAAGATAAGGGATTGCAAGCGGTTGTGGTCTACCCTTCTGGTGTAATTGGCCCGTGCGATTATAAAGTTTCCGAACTAGGTCAAGTACTACTCGACTATATAAACGGAAAAATGGCGGGATACATTCAAGGCGGCTACAATTTTGTTGATGTACGAGATGTGGCTGATGGAATAATAAATGCAGCAACAAACGGTCGCATTGGCGAAGGCTACAACTTAACAGGAGAAGTTGTATCAATCAAGCAAATGTTTCAATCAATAAATCTTTGTCTGCACAAAAACTACCTTCCTCCAAAAGTACCATTATGGATAGTAAAAATATTTACAAAAGTAAGCACATTCCACTATCGCCGACTTGGTAAAAAACCGATACTTAGTGATTACTCAATTTACACTCTTAACGTAAATTCAAATTTCAGTAATGAGAAAGCCAAGACTGAACTTAACTTTAAAAATCGTGATTACAAACAAAGCCTTTGCGATGCTTTAAAATGGTTTGTAAAAAATAAACCAGAATTAGTTTCAAGTAAAATAATTAAAAAACTACAAAAACACCAAGTAGCATAATATTATAAAATAAAACATATTTTTGCTTTTAAAAATCATTTTTGGCATAAAATTGTTATGTATATTTATACAATATATTTATAATTTAAATAGCATAATATATCGCATAATATATATAATTTAATTTTTTTAACTAAATATATATTAAATTTAAAATTATTATAAATATAAACAAGTATAAATATTCATAAATAATATTATAGTATAATATAAATGATAAACAAAAAGTATATCAAATTATTTGACATAATTTTCAAAATCGTTTAAAATTTTACTATATTATTTATTTTAGGAGAGTGTAAATTATGATTAGAATTGTTGCTGACTCATCGTGCGATATTTCACAAGAGGAAGCTAAAGAATTAAATGTTGAAATTGCCCCTATCCCTGTATCATTTGGTAATGATACCTATATGGATGGGATTGATATAAATGCTGATAAATTTTACGAAATGTTGATAAATTCCAAAGAACTACCTACTACCGCTCAAGTGAACCCTTTGGAATATATAGAAAGATTTGAAGAAGTAGCAAAAACTGGAGATAGTTTACTTATCATTACTTTATCTTCCAAACTTTCAGGGTCATACGGAAATGCTTGTATGTTTAGAAAAGAAGTTGATTATCCAGAAATTGAAATCGTAGATTCGTTAAACACAATTAATATGATGAAAATATTGGTCCGCGAGGCTGTAAAAAAACGTGCAGAAGGTTTAAACGTTCACGAAATTGCAGAATATCTAAACAAATTTAAGAAGCGAATAAAACTTGTTGCAGTAATCGACACACTTGAATATTTACATAAAGGTGGCAGGCTCTCTGGTACAGCAAAAGTAGTTGGTACACTATTAAATATTAAACCACTTATTTCAGTCATTGACGGTGAAGTTAGAATGATTGGCAAAAAACCTGGCATTAATAAAGCGCTTGAACAACTCGTTGTTGAATTTGATAAATTTGACCGCGACACAAACTACCCTATCATTTTTGGTTATGCAATGAGTCCTGATAAAATGAATGCATTTATTGAAAGATTGAAAGTTGACCACGAACTTGGAAATTATGAAACCTGTGGAATTGGGCCAGTAGTAGGAGTACACATAGGTCCTGGCGCTTGTGCCGTAACTTGCGTAGTAAAAGAAGGTACTGAATAAATTATTTTAATAGTATAAATTAAAAAATCACGTAACAATTTACGTGATTTTTTTATAAAAGCAAGTATTCTTAATCAATCTTTAACTATAAAAAATTTTCTATTTCAGTTATATTATTTATTAAATTTTGCTTGTATTTTTATTTTATAGTAAAATATTTTATATTTATAACAATATTTTAATATACTATGCAATGTATTATGCAATAAAAAACAAATAAAAACCATAGTACAGTGATGGTTTTTATAAATTTATTCTTTATCTTTTATAAATGTTGAACAAAGTGTTTGTCCGTGTCCTTGGTCAATAACAGTAATACCATTAGCAGAACATTTCTTTTCATCATTAAAAAGACATTCGCATTTATCGCACGAAAGTTTCACTTCCCTAATATGTCTAGAATTTGCATAATTTTCAGTTCCGGCTTCAAACATATTACGGCTGAAATCTTCCGCAGATTTGGTAGTATCCGCATCAAAAGAATCACATTCTGCACAATTTCCTATATTGACTTCCCTTGCTCTACAAGTATAGCCGTGGTTATATTTGCAACTAGTTTTTCTACATTTAATATCCATATTCCTTAACTCCTTTTATTATTTATTATCACCCTTTTATATATCTTTATTCAAAATAGCATTTTTATTTTTTGTCAATTAATAGAGTACAAGTTTTTACTCTTTTGAATTATTCTATATTCAAGTATGAAGTATACAATACATAGCTTTGTATTGTATTTAAAATAAATTATAATTCACTACCTTTACATACTTTAAAATTTGTTTTATAATAACATTTAAAGGAGAGTTTTATGAAATCATTAACCGCTGTAAGTAAACTAACAATTTATGCTCAAACCCACCCGCAAGATGCAAATGATTGCTTTACGTTAATAGATATTATTACCGAAAATATTACTATAAGAAATGAGAAATATGATTTTAATGAGTTTAATGTAGATTTTGAAGACGTTATAAAAACTATATTTTCCAAAATATTTTTAGCCAATCAAGAATTACTTGATTCTGTTCATAAAATTTATACAGCAAAAAAATCAAATTATGATATTACTTTATTAAATACAATTTCTAAAACAAGTAAGTTAATAAAAGAGAACACTCACAACATTGAAATGCTAAAAACTCTTTTTGACTTGCAAATAGAACAAAAATTAGATTATGATTTAAGTAAATTTTATGAAATAAAAGATAATCACATAGAAAGAGCAACTAATCTAGGAAATTTTGCACAAGAATTATTGCAGTCATTCCCTTTTATGAAAATTGCGCAGCACTATATAAAATACGCTCTGGAATTGCAAGAAGAACAAGATGCTAAAAAAATTGAAAACAAATTACCAGATGTTAGAGAAAAACTTGCAATATATAAAAAATTTAAAGAAATTAATGATGACATAGGATATTTTAGCGATGAACAAACTATTTCGCTTAATAAAGCAGTGTCATATACAAAGAAAATAGTTGATAAACGTAACTTATATGTACAAATGGAATTATATGATTATGACCCTTGGGAATCTATGCATTTTAGTAAGTGTAATGGGAACTAATCAACAATGTTTTTATCATATTAACAGAACATTATAATTTAAACTTTATAATTGACAGTCTATTTATATTCTGTTATAATGCAGTCGTAAACAAGCCTTAATTATCAATATTACCCACTAGGAGAAATTTTATGTACATTAATAATTTAATTTATTTGTTAGCAGCAAATTATCACGAAAATCCTATATCAAACGATGAAAGTTACCAAATTATTTCTATCATATCTAAATATCAGCAACCTATTCACAACTATAAGTTTGATAATGTTACCAATCCACAACTTTACACTACTGTTGAAGAAGTATTTTACAATTTAATAAATGCTGCACAAAGAGACATAACAGTTTTATCATATAAACATCCTGAATTTTCTAATTATGAAAACTTCCCTATCATAAATAGACTAGTTCAATATATTGCCGACCTTTATTTGTTAGAAAATACTTCGTCTTTGATTGGCTATCGTTACATTGAAAACTATGAGAATATACATAAAAATATAAAATCCACTATTCAAAATGGTTTGAAAGAAATTAAACATTCTTATGAAATAATGGATAAGTCAATTAATAATTTTATTTTGCCCAAATTAAATAAGTTTAACGCAGAAAAAAATCTCACTATACTTAACAAAAATGAAGTTTATAACCTAGCGGTATTTACTGATAAATTAAACAATTCATTAATGCTTAAAGAAAATCAACAGCAAAACGATGCACATAATTTAATTTGCAATTATCAAGTATTAAATAATGAAACATTGGAAAATTTAAAAAACTCAATATTGTGCGCATATAATCTAGTAAAAGAAGAAAATCAACAGCAGCATACTAAAATTGTTAAAGAGATGGAACAAGTACGATAATTTTATCAATTTTTATTGGAAAAGTTATTCTTGAATGCAAACAACTTTTTGATATGTTCACAAGATAAATTGGTTTACAAAATACTATAAATTTTATATAATAATACAAAAATGACAAGGAGTAAAAAATATGCAAGTAATACTTAATGAAGATATCAAAGGCACTGGGAAAAAAGGAGATATTGTAAATGTTAGCGATGGTTATGCACGCAACTTTCTATTTAAAAAAGGACTTGCTAAGCCTGTAAATAGTACAAACCTAAATGAAAACAAGCAAGCAAAAGAGGCTAAGGCTTATCACAAGCAAGTAGAGCGCGATGGATACAGTGCCGAGGCAAAGAAGTTGAACGGGCTCAACGTTGAAATTGGTGTAAAAATTGGTGAAAATGGCAAATTGTTTGGAGCAGTTACCAATAAAGAAGTTGCTGAAAAATTGGATACACTTGGAATCAAAGTTGAAAAAAAGATGATTACCCTACCCGCTATTAAACTTGTAGGCAAGTACAATGCAAAAGCACGTTTTGCAGAAGGTATTGAGGCAAAATTTTATGTAACCGTAAAGGGTGAATAAATTACTGTAATTTGTGTTGTAAAAAATTAAACAATTATTGCTTTATTACTAAATATTGGCATATACGAAATAAACGCATATAATATTTTATTTAAAAGGAGTAATTATGGAAAACGCGAAAACACACAAAGAAGGTAAGCCAACTAATGCAGTTATAAAGTTTAATATACAAAAGAATATTAAGTCGAAATATTTTGAGCACAAATACAACAGTCTTGATAAAAAAGCACAGAGAAGCACACCTCTACATAAAAATAACGAGCAAATGGATAGATAAATTTTGTCATTTTGTTGACAACTATCCTTTTTTTTATTAACTGTTAAATTTAAGAACGTTAAATTAGCAGTACTGTTATACCCGAGTTTGAGAAAAAGAGTTCGGGGTCGCCTATTACCTCTGGGCAAAGTCTTTTTATCTTTTCCGCTGTTTCGCTTGCGAGCCATTGTTCGCCCTTGACAAAATCGCTAATAAAGCCCTTATGCTTTGCACGTGGTAGCCAAATTTTGAGCGCGCGCTTAATTTCTCCACCAACACCGTGAGAGCCGTAGCCGTGAATAATTTTCATAGCAACTATTCCCTCTCGTCTAGCAATTTCAATCTCAATCTCAAGAATAGCAAGGGCTTGGTCAACTGTGGGCTGATTTTCTTTTAAATTTATAGTTTTGTATTTCATAATTTTATTATAGCACTTTTATTTTAGTTTAGCAAATACTAGTATATTAAAATCATTTAAAGAAAATGAGATTCTCCGTAATACGTCAAGGAAAGAGTACTCAAAAAATGTCTTGATATAAAAAAATCACGGTAATACCGTGATTTTTAATTAAAGGCAAAACTATGCCAATTCAACTTCAGCACCAGCTTCTTTGAGCTTGCTTTCAATTTCTTTAGCTTCGTCTGGGCTAACGTTTTCTTTAACAGCCTTAGGAGCAGCCTCAACAAGTTCCTTAGCTTCTGTAAGTCCAAGACCTGTAATTTCTTTAACAACTTTGATAACTGCTACTTTGCTTGCGCTTGCGCCAAGACCTTTAAGAACTACATTGTAAGTTGATTTCTCTTCTGCTGCAGCAGCTGCAGGAGCAGCGCCAGCGGCAACAGGAGCAGCAGCAACTGCTACAGGAGCAGCAGCGCTTACGCCAAATTCTTCTTCAAGCAATTTAACCAATTCGCTTACTTCAACAACGGTTAATGCTTTGATTTCTTCCAAAATGTCATTAATTTTTGCCATAATGATTTTTCTCCTTAATTTGATTTTAAATTAGTTTTTAGTTGCAATCCCATTTAAGCAACGTACCAATCCTTGAACGGTACCGTTCAAAGCATAGCAAAGATTTCTTGCTGGACCTTGGAGTACACCAAGAAGTTGAGCAATAAGTACTTCTTTGCTAGGAAGATTAGCAAGGGCCTTGAGAGCAGCATCATCGATGTAGTTTTGTTCGAGCAAACCGAATTTCATAGAAATGCCGGCTTTTTCAGACATCTTGTCGATAACGTTTGCTGCTTCGGTTTCGCCATTGTAACTGAATGCGATTGCGAGTGTGCCTTCGAGTTTGCCATCAAGACAAGTAATGTTTAATTCGTCAAGTGCAAGTTTCACCAAACGGTTTTTATAAACGTGGTATTCACAACCTGCTTCGCGCATTTTGTTACGCAACTCAGTGTCGTTTGCAACGTTTATACCCTTGTAGTCAACGAACACAACACACTTTGCACGAGAAATTTTGTCTTTGATGTCTTCAACAATTTTCTTCTTGTTTTCAAAATTTGCTGACATTAACTCTGTAACCCTCCCTTGTCTAGTATTCTAACAAAACAAAAATCCCTGTGCCAAATGAAGCACAGAGATTTACACCCTGCTAAAACTTCACCTCGGCAAGCCCTTTCGGTTTACGTAGCGGACTACACTTGCGGTCTTTGGCAAAAGAAATCTTTATTAAATTAGTGTCAATATGATATCACAGTTTGAGAATAAATGCAAGACTTTATACTAAAATTTTTTAAATATTTTATCTTTACCCTCTTAATTCTTCAAAGACTACACTACCATCAAGCCAAGACATTATATACCCTGCTAGTTTTTTGTGTGTTGCGGACTCAAATGATTCGATTAAATCTGCGGGTTTTGCGTTTTTAAACATATTATTCTCATAGAAATGTTGAAGGCTATCTACCATTTTGTTTTCCCCAATCATTTCGCTAATGCTATCAAACATTAACACGCCTTTTACATAAGTAAGGTACACATATTCAGTTTCTGTGTTAAACTTGTGAATATTCCTATTCATACTGGTATCAAATTCGTCATAGACATCGCGGTAGACATCGCAAAATAGCAAGTATGAACTCAAAGCAGATGCAAAAACTTGTTCGCTTGTGCGGTTGTAACTAGGATTTCTATCGTAAAACAATGCAGTTGAATAATCAGCAAGGCCTTCATCTATCCAAGCATATTCACATTCATTATTTCCAACAACACCATACCACCACTGGTGCGCTATTTCGTGAATAATTACGTTGTTATACTCGCTATCTACATCGACTTCATCGCTAATATACACAAGGTTTGGATATTCCATACCGCCTTGCAAGAAGTTTGTTTTTGCTACATTTAGTATAGTATAAGGATACTCGCCTATCATTTCATTAAATGTGGTGAGTGCGTCAACAGCGGTTTGCAAATGAGCGGCTGCATTCGTGTCATCATAGTAATAATAATTTATTGTAGTGTTGCCTACTGTTGCGGTTGAGACTTCATACTTTTCGCTAAACACTAGAGCAAAATCACGTACAGCGCGGGCATTTATTGTAGATGTAGTAGTTGCCGTGCTGGTAGTGCTTTCTAATACTGTCCCTGTGCTTGCCATTTTTAAGGTGCTAGGATAAGTAATTTTTACATTATAATTTGATATATCACTATAAAAAGGGTCACCATTTGGTGAATAGCCATCTGTGGCAAATTCCCCATCTTCAAACACGCACGCAATCGGGTACCAGTTCCCAAGATTTAGAGTATTTTCACCATAGCCAAACCTATGATTGCAGTTTGGAATAAGCAAATCAAACTCGATTATCACATCTACATAACTATTTGGGCGCAGCACAGAATCAAGCGGGACAGTTAAGATATTTTCGTCTTCGCCAGTTATGGCAAAATCAATTTCCTTGCCTGTAATTGTTACTTTATTAATAATTATATGACCTTCCGAAAACCCATTTGGGTATGCTCGTGGTTTTTGAGTTTCATTTACTGCTTTGTAGGTATCTGCATCGGCGCGAAATGCATTTGGATACAAATGGAACTTTAACTCGTTTAACTCGTTTTTGCTAGTATTGATATAGCGTACATTTTCTGTTGCGTCAAGGGTTTTATTCTCATAGTCAAGAGTCGCTGTTATATCATAATTTGTTGCCAATTTTGCGGCATTTTCAAGCGCGTTGACCTGTCCACATCCTGCAAACAAAAACAACACAGCGCAAACACTAACCAAAACTGAACCAAATTTTTTATTCATAATCGCTCCAAGTTTTTTTTTGATAATATATGCGGTTGTGCTGATGCTTTATGATAAATATTTTGTTTTAGCGGGAAATCAAAGCGGGGCGCTTCGCGCGTATACGCGCGGGCGAACTATGTTCGCCAATCAATTCCCCCGCTTTTGCGGAGAATTGATAAAGCGCCCCGCACACGCACTGCAATATTTTAAAATGCAACTATAAATTTTTAAATACATTGGACTTGCGTTTTGCGACAAATTTTGCTACAATAACCATACGAGGTTTTATTATGGCTTTTTGTAAATTTTCAACTGAATATCTAGCAAAATCGTACACGGTAATAGACAACCTATTTTTTACCCGTTTTCTTACCAACACTCCGCCAAAACACGCGACCATATACCTATACGGGCTGTACATTTGCTCGCAAAATGACGATATAACTCTTACCCGCTTTGCTGAAAATATGGGATATACGGAAGACGAAATAATCGAAAGTTTTGAGTACTGGCAAGAGCAAGGCATTGTACGAATTGTAAGTGCTGAGCCTTTTCAAGTGCAGTACTTACCTATCCGCAACATTGGCAGCAGTAACCGAAAATACGACAAAGATAAATTTGTAAAATTTAATGTTGAAGCGCAAAATATCCTTTCCGAGCGAATGATTACACCAAATGAATTTGAAGAATATTACACACTTATGGAAGGATACACACTACCAGACGGGCGCAAAATCAGTAGCGAAGCATTGCTTATGATTATTCGTTTTTGCGTACAAAATAAAGGGGCTAATGTTGGATACCGATACATTATTGCTGTAGCGCGTGATTGGGCGGCTGCTGGATATGTTACCCCCGAACAAATTGAGCGCAGGCTCGAAGAATACAGCGCATCAAGTGTTGCTGTTAGCAGTATCCTAAAAGCACTTGGTTCTACCAGAAAGACAAGCCTTGATGAGCATCAATTCTATCTCAAATGGAAAGAATGGGGTTTTAGTGATGACTGCATTTTATCCGTTGCAAAAGCCATCAAAAAGAGCGGCAAAGCGAACTTTGAAAAATTAGACAAGAAATTACAGAAATATTATGAGTTGCATCTACTTTCTGCAAAAGAGATAGAAGACTACGAAAAGAATTTAGATAAAATTTACACCCTTGCGCGTGATATAAACAGGACTTTGGGGCTATATTACGAAGATGTGAGCAACCAAATAGAAACATACATAAACCCGTGGTTAAGTTTTGGATATGAGCCTAAAACGCTTCTTAACATAGCGCAAAGTTGTTATCTCAAAGGCAAGCGCACACTGAATGCCCTTAATGATGAGATTCAAACACTTTTTAACAACGGTATTGTTTCGGCAAAATCTTATGAGCAATACAGCAACAACCAGAAAAACATACAGACAGACATTGAAAAAATGCTCAAAATACTTGGAATTGTGCGCAATGCAACAAGTTTTGATATGGAATTTTGGAACCGCTGGACTGTATCTTGGGCATTTAATAATGACATAATTGATTATGCGGTATCGCTTGCCAAAGAGCGCGGCGGAAACCTAACCTATGTAAACACCATACTTGCAGACTGGCACTCGCAAAATATCTATACTTTGGAGCAAGCAAAACTTGCAAGTGATAATTACAAAGTGGCAAAGACTAAAAGCACTTCTTCAAAAATTACCTCACGCAAGTATACGAAAGAAGAAAACGAATCTATATTTGATAAATTTAACGAAATGGAAATTTGAGTATGAACAAAAAACAAATTATTCAAGATGAATTATATAAATTAGACTTGAAGCGCAGTCAAGCGGAGATAGCGGCTGTGGCTGCTCTAAGGTGTGCAAGAGAAATTGCCGAATTTCGCGAAATAGACGATAAAGTGCGCGCCTTAAAGTTGCAACTTGCAAAATTTGAGCCAAACAGTACCAAAGCAGCAGATATTAAGAAACAACTTGCGCAACTAGACAAGCAAGGTAAACAAATTTTGAAAAAGCACAAATTTGATATTTCTACCCTAGCAGTTAAACACGATTGCCCCAAATGCAATGATACAGGCTTTGTGGATGGGGTTATTTGCGATTGTTTAAAGCACAATGTACAACAGGCTTTAATTAAACAATGCGGGCTTAACAACAAGTTGAACTTTGATTTTTCTAAAAGTGATGAGAAAGTGCTTGCCGATAACCCACAATTAAGCAAAGCATACCGTTTTGCACACAAGTACTGCGAAAATTTCCCGAACAACAAAGAGTCGAATTTAGTATTTTACGGTGAAGTTGGTACTGGTAAAACCTTTCTGCTTGAATGTATCGCAAATGAGTTGATGAAAAGATTAAATTATGTTGTTTTCTCGACCGCTTATGATATAAACAAAACAATGATTAAGGCATTCAACTCACCTTTTAGCGAACGCGATACGATACTTGCGCCGCTATTTGAAAGTGATTTACTGATTATAGACGACCTTGGCACTGAACCACTTTATCACGAATCTACACTTACCAACCTATTTACACTTATAAACGAGCGCCAACGCAATAATCTTGCTATGATTGTCAGCACCAACCTTACACCAGACCAAATTAACGAACGCTACGGCAATCGCATAAAATCGCGCCTATTTAATCAAAATATTACTATAACTATCCCCTTTTTAGGCAGCGATTTGAGATTGAAGAAAAAAATGTCCTAACACTAGGACATTTTTTCAGTTTTAGGCAAAATCGGCCGTTTGGTTGTTGTCTGTTTCGGTGTTCATATCGTTTTGATTGGGAATTAATGCAAAGACAGCAAAGACTTGTTTATCTTGAATTAAGTTATATGGGATGTTTGCGCTGGCTAGGTAATTTTGGTTAGTTGTACTGTCTATAAGTATTTCTCCGTCCACTTGCCAACCAACAAAGTAATATCCCGTATATGCTACCGCACTAAAATGAACGTAATCTATTCCGTTTAAAGTGGTGTAACCTGTTATTCGGGCTTCACCTGTTGCAGCGAGTGGTATATTATCTTGGTTGGTGGTGATTGTACCGTCTGTATTTTGGTATGCAATAGACACTGCTACCCCTTCTACACTCTTGCCAAATACAGCAGTGAGAGTGATATCGCCTGTTACTGTAAACGACAATGGGTTAAGTTCGCTAAATATTTCGTGAGTACTTGCATTTTCCCAGTATAGAAAAGCATAACCCGCGTTTGGTACTGCGATTAAATTAGATACTTGCTCACCTGTTGCTGCATTAACCGTTATGCTCTCGCCTATTTGTCCGTCTGCAAATACTTGTCCGTATTCGGAGTTGTTGGTGGTGATGGTGATATTTTTAGGTAATAAATTAGCTAAAGCATCTAAATCTAAGTGAGCGGCAGGACGGACGCCGTAGCTAGAGTCCACATCGCCGTAGTAAGCGGAGCCCGAGGAGTTCACTCGCATCGCACGGTTGACATTGCCAGAGTGGCCGGAGCGCAGCCAGCAATAATAACTTGTACTTGTACCGTCATAATTACTTGTATTAAATGAGCGGTCAGTGCTATTTAATCCCCATTGCCCCGTATAACTTGTAGTATTGTTTGTCCAACTTGCGTTCTGGTTATTCATTGTTTCACCCGCCGATGGCAACCATAAATAACTACTATTCGCTACCGCTGACGCTAAATTGTTGTATGTACTTGTAATAATACTATTTGTAGTATACCAATATGTTGTATTTGCTGTACTTGTATCTTGATAACCTACCGTCGCTGGTAGTTCAAATATTGATTGTAATGTACCACTACCCATAGTAAGCGCAGACCATAATGTGTTGTCTAAATAATTTTGTATTGTACTATTTGCATAAGCGGTATAATTTACTGTTACACCACTCTCATTCCAAGTACTATTTGTATAATTTTTTACCATCCATATTGTAAGGTAGTTATTATGTAGGTATGTTGCTCGCCAATAAATTGATTCGCCACTTGTTCCGTTTACATACCCCATTGGGAATACTATGGTGCGGTCGGAGTTGTAGCCTGCGGTATTGTTGCGAGATGCGATTTGGTGGGCGGTGTATGTTGCTGTGTCGTTTTCGTGTCCAAAGTATTGGACGGTTTCAAGTAATGTGGTTACAGCATCGGGGTTGATTTCGCCATCAGTGGTGTAAATGTTTTCGGTTAGAGTGATTGGGGTTGATTGCACTATTTCTGCTAAGGCATCCAAAGAGAGATGAGCGGCAGGACGAACGCCAGTGCTATTATACAATCCAGTGCTATAAGCGTCGCCCGAGAAGTAAACTACTGTTGCATAGCTGTTATTATCAAAATTGCTGGAACGCAGACTGCAACAACTATGACTGTCACTTCCATCGTAATTTGTTTGATCAAATGCACGATCATTACTATTTAATCCCCATTGCCCTGTATATGTTGTAGTATTACTTTCATATTCACTAGGTGTGTTATTGAAAACTTCTCCAAAAGAAGGAAGCCATAAATAACTGCCACTATATACCGACGATGCTAAATTATCAAACGTACTTGTAGTTATATTAAACATAGCACTATCATAAAACCAATAACTACTTATATCACTTTCATCCCAATTTAAAGATTCATCTCCTTCGTCTTGATAACCTACTGTTGACGGTAAGACAAATATTGATTGTAATATACTGCTATCTTGTGTGAGTGTTCCCCATAGTGTGTAGTCTAAATAGTTTTGTATTGTACTGTTAGCATAACTATTGTAAGACACTTCATACCCTCTACTATCCCAAGCACTATTGGTATATCCTTTTACCATCCAAATGGTTATATAATTATCGTGCAAATAGGTTGCTTGCCAGTATATACTCTCGCCACTTTTTCCGTCAGTACCAGCATACCCCATTGGGAAGATTATTGCATCATCTGGGTTGTATGTGGCTGATGTGTTTGTATTACTTGCGTTATATGTACGTGTACGTATTTGGTGCGCTTTGTATGTGCCTGTATCGTTCATATGTTTGTAATACCCTACCGCTTCAAGTAATGCTTGTGTGGCTGTTGCATTTATTGTGCCATCTGTATTAAATATGTTTGTCTTTAATTCGGTACTGCTTACTTCGCTATCAAGCATTGCTTTACTTTTATTTAAGTGATTAACAATCAAGTATACACCACTACCGATTAAAGCACCTGCCATAAAGACCAATGCGACTATTAGGCTCACGAGCCTTGCTTTTGCGCTGATTTGCATATTATTACTCTCCTATTGTTTTATTTTTAAATGGAATAGATTCTTCGTCTCCATCAAGGAAGGAGCGCTCAGAATGCCTATTTTTATTGTCATAAAATTTCCCCCGTTTTTATTTTAAATTTAAACGCAAATTAATATAAAAGTTTTAGTTGTGATTTTAGAGTAAATACCCTATATTTGTTATTATATACTATTTTTCGACAAAAAACTTATGAAATGCAAACTTGTATCAACTTTTTTTTTAAATTTAAAATTTAATAAAATAATTTTGATTTTTTAATAAATAACAAAGTGATATATCCCCTTAACACATTTATATTTTACCAAATTAAAAATAATTTTGTCAAACATTTTAACAGATAATCTAGTAATTTAAGTATAATTTAAAATAATGCTATAAAATATAAATATGTATAAAATGGGATATTTTATAAGAGAATGTAGGAAGCAATGGAAAATATCTCAACAAGAATTAGCTCAAATTTTAAATGTTGCACAAACTCTTATAAGTCAATGGGAATTAAATATTTGTGAACCTAGCGCGGAAATGCTGCGTAAGATATTTGTATTATTTGAAGTTGAACCTAGTTACTTTTTTGGAATAGATACAGAGCAGCAACGACAAGAAGTACTAAAATCTATGCAACTTGATGATAAAATCAAATCTAAACTACCCTACTTAAAAAAAGACAAATAATGCGGCTGCCATATGCTTACCCCAATTAAAAGTAATAAATTTTAATATTTTTAATCAAAACATATTCTAATAAAAAAAACAAGGCACTTGTTGAAAGTGTCTTGTTTTTGAGTTAATAAATCAATTTTTAACTATATAACACTGTATTATGCAATGTACTATGCAAGCAATTTTGCGAATAATTCGGTGGCAAAAAACACATATCAAATATATTTATAAAATACTATTTATTTGTCGTCGTCCATATCGAGATTAAAGGCGCGCAATATTTCGCGGAGTGATTCTTGTGGATGCAATGCATCTTGAAGATTAAACCCATCCTTACTCTCGTTTAGTGCTTGAGTAAATTCGGCTGGTGGAATATCAAGTACATTTGGCCCAATTTCCCCGTAACTTTTGGGCATTTCGACATCTTCCCCATTCAAAAACTTTTCGGCGAGTGTGATTTCTTCGTCATTGTTTTTCTGTCTAGTTATAGACTGAATTCGCTTACCTTCGCTATCATAATATACTTTAATTTCGTTTTCTTTGAGTGTAACCGAAGGGTCAATTCGTCCGTCCTGTGTAATAGACGGAGTGCGGTGCTGCATTTTCTCTAACACTGACTTTGAGTAAACTCTTTCGCCCTTCTCATTCAGTTGAGAATTTAGTGTAACAGTGAGCGCGTATTGGAAATCGCCCACCAAATTATCTATTTCGTCCCCTGGTAACAATCCAGCGAACTTGCTTCTTAATTCGTTCAACACATTCTCCCATTTTTTATAAAGTAATTGAACTCTTTTTATCTCTAAATCGTAAACGTTTCTAGCCGAGGCGGTGATTTCATCCGCCTTTTGCACTGCCTTGACCAGTGCTTTTGAAATTTTTCTTTCCTTTTCCTTATAGTCTTCGATACTATAACTCAAATCGTTAATTTCTTGATTCATTTTGAACATCTGCTCATTTTGTTTACGAATTTTGGCATTGTACTCATTGCGCATTCTTTCCA
>CALWPB010000005.1 GCA_944383315.1 uncultured Clostridia bacterium
GCAACACAATTAGATTATTTGCGTGTGCTTGTCTGCTGGAGCGAAGCGACAGCACTTGTATCAAGACAAGCACACGTCTAACTGCCAAATTGTTTAATTGTTTATTTGATATTTTCATAAGTATATATGATTTCCAAATATTCATTTGTCTTATGATAGTTACATAACTTTTTTAATATTTTTATTAAACCATTTTTTAATTCTTCCGAAATTGTCTTGTTTTCATTTGAGAGTGCTAAAAGTTTTGTATTGTGATAATGTGATATTATATATTGAGGTAGAAATTTTAAAAACTTTGTTCTTATTTCATTATTTATATCAAAATCTTACCCGTGGATTTTTATTCTTTTGTTTCTTTTTGATTTCTTTCTTCAATTTTTACTTGCTCTTTTTTCTTCAACTTAACTTTTAAATATTTAAACAATTTTACAATCGACCAATCGGTTTTTGGAAGAGTACACATCTCATAAACTTGCAAAATAATCGTATAAAGAAGTAAAAACAAAATTCCAACAACATACCAAGTTAAATTTGTTCCTGAGAGTAAAGGTGCGTTTAGATACATATTATTTGATTGGCCTAAAACAGAATTGCCAAAAACGGCAAAAACTACCATAAACGATAGCCCTATCAATAAAGATGACCAGTTTTTGAATGTAGGAACAAAATAGCCTGAGATTATGCAAAGCAAAAATTGAAAAAGCATTAGTGTATGATAAAGCAATCCAGTAAAAGGATGAATATTAAAAATATTATCAAAATAAACCAAGAAATCAGGATATATAAAAGTTAATAATCCGCCAATCATTCCAGCAAACATAGCATATTGAAATATTTTTGTGCTAGGTTTAAAAATCAAAATTGTTAAAGGCAAAATAAATCCCATCATACTGCAAAAAGTGTCTGGAATAAAATCTATAAAAGTTCCAGACCTAGATTTTGATACCACAATTCTATATATTATAATCAAAATTAATTCAATTCCCGCAAAAATTTTAATTGGCAATACCATTTTATTTTTAGGCACAAATTTTTTTAAAACGATTATTGCTATTGTCATAACAACAATCATTACAACCATATAGATTATATGTTCAATTCCAAATACTTGCATATAAAATCTCCTTTAATAAATTTTAACATAAATAAATAAAAAATAAAAACAAATTTATAATTTAAATAAAATTATTTAGTAATAAAAACAAGATGTGATAAAATGAAAGAATATAAAGAATTAGAAAATAAAAAAGATATACCGGCGCTTAATAGAGAAATAGATAAAGATGAAGAAGATTATGAAACTGATGAAGAAATAGAATTGTTAGAAAAATTACTTGCACAAAAGAAAGCAAGGAAAAGAGATAAAGATTTTGAAATGTAATAAAAAGTCGAACAGTTTTTAGTCTATTATTTTTAAAACTAGTCTAAAACAAGAATTTATATTTTTGAAATTAATATAAAAGTAACTTACCACTTTTTAAGTTACTTTATGTTTTATTTTGCTAGTTTCAAAACTCATTAATTTTAAATTGCGTTCTTTATTCTATTTTTTCTATGGTAAGCGCTTAACATCACAAGGGTTTTCAATCTTTACAGGCCCTACCCAGCCATTGTCTGCTTTACTTTTTAGCACAGGCGAACCAAAGCCAATACGGTCAAATGCTTTGTTGTGTAGAGGATAAAGTTTTTTAATTAACTCAACTACTTGTTGCGCGTTAGTTACGCCCCAAATTTGGTCTCTAAATGTATCATATCTTATTGCTTCGTCAAGTGGCTTACCTGCAAGGCGAGCGCTCCAGCCATCAACATTCTCGTATGCAATAACTAAACGTCCTAACTTCCAAGCTGCACTAATTTCATTTAATGTACCCGAGCCGCCACCGATTGCAACTACTACTTCACTATTCCCTATTATGATATCACGTGCAAGGTCAATACCTGTAGGAATTACAATATCTGCAAAATCGTTTGCTGTATCAAAATCATAAGATGGACAAATTGCGATTGTATCGCCTTCGCGATATTTATCACTTGCGTGAGCACCTGCACAGGCGGCGCGCATAACTCCGCGTCCCCCGCCAGTAACTACACGACATCCATTGTCTACAAGTGTTTTACCTAGGTCAAAAGCAAGGTCCCATTTAGTTTTGCCCATAACAGAGCAATCTTCGGGCTGCGGGCAAGCCGCGTTGCCAACAACCGCTACTATAAGTCTTCTGTTCATTTTCTTCATCTCCATTTTTAGTATAGCCGTATTTAAACATTTTATCAAAAAAAATCGAAAAAGTACAGTAAAGCAGCATAGAAAATTAAAAAAGGCTTGATGCCTTTTTAATTTAACTTATATGTTGTGGTGCCGTCCTTGTTATCCATAATTTCTGCACCTAATTCAATAATTTTTTGTTTCAATTCATCTGCTTTTGCGAAGTCTTTTGCCTTACGGTACTCATTTCTTTCTTGAATTAGTTTTTCAATAATTTCGCGGCGGTCGTCTGTTTTTTGTTCATTCAAAGTATCAAAACATTTAAAAATCTTGTCTATTTGAGTTAAAAATTCGATGACTTCGCTCCTATTCTGCTCGTTGTAGTCGTGTGCAGAAATTATTGTATTTGCTTCTTTGATGAAATCAAAAAGTGCGGCTATTGCGTTTGGTGTATTGAAGTCGTCGTTCATTTCGGCTTCAAATTTCTGCTTAAATTCGGTTAATATTTGAGTTAATCTCGCGTTATATTCGCCATTTGCGTTATTTTTGAGATTAAATATAAAGTTGTCTATGCGCTCTAACCCTGCGTTGCTGGCAGTCATCACAGAGTCGCCGTATTTTATTGGACTACGATAATGACCGCTAACAAAAAACCAACGGAGCGCACGCGCACCATAACGGGACATAGCATCTTCAATAGTTACATAATTCCCTGCGGACTTACTCATTTTAGAACCGTCTTCGGCAAGGAGCATACCAGTATGTACCCAGTAATTTGCAGGACAATCGTGTCCAAGCGCCTTGCTTTGCGCAATTTCGTTCTCGTGGTGCGGGAAAGCAAGGTCGCGTCCGCCCCCGTGTATATCGAAACGGTCGCCCAAATATTTTGTGCTCATAACAGTACATTCAATATGCCACCCTGGGTAGCCCTCACCCCAAGGGCTATTCCAACGGAGTGCAGACAATGCTTGTGCCTTTTTCCACACAGTAAAGTCATAAGGGCTGTGCTTGCCTTCCTTTACTTCAATGCGCGCGCCTGCATTTAGGGCTTGTAAGGTATTGCCACTCAAAATGCCGTAGTCTTTGATTTTGGTAACATCGCAATACACATCACCGTCAAGCACGTATGCGTAGCCCTTGCCTATCATTTGCTGCACTGCTTCAATAATATCAATAATATGCCCCGTTGCACGCGGTGAAATATTAGGACGCGCACAACGCAAACTATCAAGGTAGTACCACATAGCGCGGATATTAATGTCAATCAATTCCATTGGGTGTACTTTCATTTCATTCGCTTTAAGTTGAATTTTGTCGTCCCCTTGGTCTGCATCGCCTACGATACTCCCCGCGTCCGTGATATTACGCACATAATACACGCGATAACCCAGATATTCAAAATATGATTTGATTACGTCGTACGCAACATACGTGCGAGCATGCCCCAAATGCGGCGGCATATATACTGTTACACCGCAGACATACATCTTTACTTCATTTGGAGTAACAGGCTTAAACTCGTCCTTTTCTCTCGTTAGTGTGTTGTAAATCTGCATTTACTTCTCCCGATTTTGATATTTTTCCAAATACTCGTCATACGAGCACATACGGTCAATTATTTTGCCGTCTTTTATTTCGATAATTCGGTTTGCTACACTTTGCGCTAACTCGTGGTCGTGGGTACTAAACAGCAGCACGCCCTTAAAGTCGTTCATACCTTCGTTTAGTGCTGTAATGCTTTCCAAATCAAGATGGTTGGTCGGCTGGTCAAGAATAAGTACGTTTGCCCCCATAACCATAAGGCGCGAAAGCATACAACGCACTTTTTCGCCACCCGAAAGCACTTTAACCTTTTTAAGCCCATCATCGCCACTAAACAGCATACGCCCTAAAAAACCACGCAAATATGTACTATCCTTTTCCTTACTGTATTGCGCGAGCCATTCAACTATGTTAAAGTCATTATCAAAGTATGGCGCTGTATCCTTTGGCAAGTCGCCGCGAATTGTTGTAGTTCCCCAAGACACACTGCCCTGATAATCGGTAATTTCGCCACCGAGAATTCCAAGCAATGCGCTGACAGCCAATTCATTTTCGCCTAAAATAAGCACTTTGTCATCACGATTGATACGGAATGAAATGTCGTCAAGCAAAGTCTTGCCATCGTGCGTGTATGAAAGTTTATTCACCTCGACAATATCTTTGCCAAGTTCACGCTCGTACTTAAAGTTGATGTACGGATACTTTCTATTTGATACAGGCAATTCTTCAATTACGATTTTGTCAAGCATTTTCTTACGGCTAGTTGCCTGCTTTGCTAGTGATTTTTTTGCACCAAAACGGCGAATAAATTCTTTTAATTCTTCAATGCGCTCTTCTTTTTTCTTGTTTTGCTGTTTAATTTGTTGTTGCATCAACTTACTTGCTTCGTACCAGAAATCATAGTTCCCCGGCCATAGAGCAATTTTCCCGTAGTCGATATCAACTGTATATGTGCAAACAGTGTTTAAGAAATGGCGGTCGTGCGAAACAACAATTACAGTACCTGGATAGTTAATAATAAATTCTTCGAGCCACTCAATACTTTTTGCGTCCATATGGTTGGTAGGCTCATCAAGTAGCAAAATGTCTGGCGTGCCAAAAAGCGCTTGAGCAAGCATAACTTTGACTTTTATAGCACCGTTTTGCTCACTCATAAGCGAATAGTGGATACTTTCGGGAACACCTAGCCCGTTTAGGAGTTTAGCAGCATCGAGTTCGGCATTCCAGCCGTCCATTTCTGCAAACTCGGCTTCTAGGTCAGCGGCAAGAATACCATCTTCTTCGCTAAAATCAGGTTTTGCATACAATGCATCCTTTTGCTTCATTATCTCATAAAGGCGCTTGTTCCCCATTATGACCGTATCCATAATAGTATATTCATCAAAGGCGAAATGGTCTTGCCTTAACACAGACAAACGCTCTGTTGGTGGAATATCAATACTCCCCTTACTCGCTTCCAACTCACCGCTAATGAGTTTTAGGAATGTTGATTTGCCTGCACCATTTGCCCCAATTACACCATAACAGTTGCCTGGGGTAAATTTGAGATTAACATCTTTAAACAGCGGAGCACCGCCAAAAGACAATTCCAAATCGGTGATTGTAATCATACTCTCTCCTTGTGTTTTTAATTTAAGTAAAAAGAGCGCTCAGCTCAATTATTTAATTTCTATTTTAAAAGTAGATGGGTATTATACAAATATCAAAATGCTAATTTTTCTTAATATCTATTTTAATACTAAGTTCCCTCAACTGCTTTTCGCTTACCGTGCTAGGTGCATTCATAAGCGGGTCGTATGCAGATTTGTTGAGCGGGAATGCGATAACTTCGCGTACGTTTGGTTCGTCTAAGATAAGCATAATACTGCGGTCGATACCAAGTGCCATACCTGCGTGTGGTGGTGCGCCGTATTGGAACGCGTTGTATAATGCGCCAAACTTTTCAATACAGTCTTTTTCGCTTAAACCTACAATTTCCATAAGTTTTAACATAGTTGCTGCATCGTGGTTACGCTCGGCACCACTCACCAACTCTACCCCGTTACATACAAGGTCAAATTGATTTGCAGAAAGCGATAATGCGTTCTCTTTGGTAAGGTGTTCGCAACTCATATTTGGCTTGTTGAATGGATTGTGGCAGAATTGAATTTGGTTTTCATCGTCAAGTTCGAACATAGGGAAATCTGTTATCCAGCAGAATTCAAACTTGTTGGGGTCGCAAAGATTGAGTTCATCACCAAGTAAATTACGCAAAATACCGCTTAATTTTGTAGTTGGTTCAGGCTTACCCGCAAGCATAAAAATGCTAGTGCCTTCGCGTGCGTTTGTCTTGGCAATTAGGTTAGCCTTTTCTTCGTCAGTTAAGAATTTTGCAATAGGGCTATTAAATTCGTTGTTTGCTTCAACTTTTATCCAAGCAAGACCTTTACTGCCTGCTTCAATCATTTTGTCGGTTAATCCGTCATAAAAACTACGCGGCTTGCCTGCGATGTCGTGGACAGCGATTGCTTTAACGGTACTATTTTTAAATGCATTAAAACCAGTGTTTGCAAACACTTCGGTTACGTTTACCACTTCCAAAGGATTGCGAAGGTCGGGCTTGTCTGTACCATAACGTTCCATACTCTCGCGGAATGGAATACGTCTAAACGGCGCAGGGCTAACTTCCTTTTTGCCGAATGTCTTAAACAATTCGTAGTACACAATCTCGCCGAGTTCAAACATATCTTCTTGTGTGGCAAAACTCATTTCCATATCAAGTTGGTAAAACTCACCTGCGGCACGGTCAGCACGTGCATCTTCATCACGGAAACAAGGAGCGATTTGGAAATATCTATCAAAACCGCCTACCATAAGCAACTGCTTAAACATTTGTGGAGCCTGTGGCAATGCGTAAAATTTGCCTGGGTGTTGACGTGCAGGTACCAAAAACGCGCGTGCGCCTTCGGGGCTATCTGCTGTAAGTATTGGGGTGGCGATTTCAACAAACCCCATACTTTCCATTTTGTTACGCATCCAAGAGTTAATGCGGCTACGCAACAAAATATTATTGAATACAGCAGGGTTACGCAAATCAAGATAACGGTACTTTGTACGTACATCCTCACGAATTTTCTTGCTTTCGTCCACTTCAAAAGGTAGCGGTTGAGTTACAGGACCAAGTAAGTCGACACTATCAGCCACAATTTCAATTTCACCTGTTGCGAGTTTGGGGTTCTCATTGCCTTCACCGCGGTATGTTACCTTACCAGTTACACTGATTACACTTTCACGTGTTACGTGAACAAGTTTGCTATCGTCTTCAACAACAACCTGCACAATACCTGTTTGGTCGCGCAAGTCAATAAATGTAATACCACCGTGATCGCGAATGGTGCTGACCCACCCTGCCACCTTTACGGTGTTGCCCTCGAGTGCTCGGGTTACGTCGTTACAATAATGAGAGCGAAAAGTCGTTTGCATAATATTTAATCTCCTAAAAAAGTTATCTTTTGATTATATATCAAATTTTGTTAAATTTCAAGTGTATTTGCCGCTATTGTTGTAAATTTTAAAACAATTGCGGTTGAGATTCTTCGTCAACCATCAAGAAGGGAGTGCTCAGAATGACAAGGAAAAAGTATATAAATATAGGGAGCACCTTCAAAATTTAAAATTTTAATAAAAAATCTTGCCTATTAAAGACAAGATTATGTCGTTTTTATTCATTTTCGCCTTTCATTTTAGGCGGGATTCTATGAGTTGGTGATTTATCCGTTTTCTCGGTTTCTTTTTCCGTATTAATCTTGCGTCCGCGCTTGTTTGGTGTCGTTGAAGGGGCTTTTTCGCTATTTTGCGCAGTCTTTTGCTTAAATTCAGCGGCTAACTCGTCCGTGTCGCCTGATTGCATAGTACTTGATTTAGTAATCTTTTTGGCGCGCGTAGTACCCGCTTTTGCGTTTGATTTGGTAATTTTTGTGGTACTATTCAGGTTTTCAATAGTTTGTTTGATGTCCGTTGTTTCAATATTTGATGCAATAGTGTTGCTAGATTGTGTAGTAGTGATATTATTTTCAATTTGTGTAGTGGCCGCATTATCTATTGCCACTACTTGTTCCCCACCTTGCGTGTTGTCCTCTACTTTGTGAGTAGGCTTTTTGTAGAATAAGAATACAATTAACGCGATTGCGGAAAAAATTGTTGCATACGGGAACAACCAACTATACCCAAGTGCTTTAAAGAAGAAACCAACACAAATAGGTGTCAAACTTTGCGCCAGCATACTTGCTGCATAGTACCAACCTGTAAGTCTGCCTACGTTCTTTTTGCTAGCCATTTCAACAACCATAGGATAACTATTAACATTCACCCAAGCCCAACCAATACCTGCAATACCTATTAAGATATACAGTAGCCACGGTATCATAACAAAACTTGCAATAATAAGAGCAACTATCATAAGCCCCAAGCCTAACACTATTGTCCATTTTCTGCCAAGCTTGTCCGCAATATATCCGCCTGGGATAAAGCCGATGAGAGAACAAATAGTCATAATAATAACCGCAGTCCCCCACCAACTTGTGCCTAATCCTAACTGCTCCGAACTAAACAGAGAACCGAAAGTTTCGATAGCATTAAATGCAAAAAACCATAAAAATATTGATAGCAACAATATAACAAGATTGCGCTTGTCTAGGCGAGTAAGTGGCTTATCATCTGCGAGAGATGATTCGGCTTCGGCGAGTTTCTCCCCTTCTTCCATTTCGGGAGCCAATTCTTTGGCTAGTTTGTTTTCCTTAATTTTAAAAAGCAAAATCACAAGAGCCACAACCATCAGCACTGCAGTAGCAACAAAAGGTATCCAAATAGTGTTTGGGTCGTAAATAAGATGGTCTGTTGCTTCTTCGGTCTTTGCTGGTACAATTATAGCGAGTGCGCCCGCAAAGATAGCGCCTAAATATCCAACTAAATTAATGATTGCATTTGCCTTGCTACGTAATGGCTTTGGTGTAATGTCAGGCATCAAAGACACGGCTGGTGAACGGTAGACATTCATTGCAAGCAAAATTATTGCCATCATTACAATCATCCAAATATACTTGTTGTAGATAAACAAAATTGGAATCAATGGAAACACAATAACCGCAACGATTACCCCAGCAATAATAAATGGCATACGCTTACCAAGTCGCGTGTTTGTGCGGTCGGACCATTTCCCAAAAAGTGGCAACATAAAGAGTGCTAATACATTATCCATTGCCATAATTATGCCGACCAAATACGAATGGTCAGCGGTCGTACCGCCAAAGGTACGCACAAAATAATCACTCAAAAACAGCGGACAATATGTATTGTATACTTGCCATAACATTAAAATCGTAAAAAAAGCCATACCGATATAAAATGTTCGCTTGTAGTTAAGTTTTAACGTTGGTTTTTGATTTTCCATAACTTTCCCTTAAATTTTTACTTAGTTTGTGTAACTAGAATAAAATTATTTAAGCCTAAAATGATTATATTAAATCACAAAAATTAAAGCAAGCAAAAATGCAAGATTTGGAGATTTTTAAAAATTAAAAATAATTGAAAATTGTGGCGCAGAATACGAACATTTAAAGTAGCGAGATTCTTCACGGGGCAAGGCTTATGCGGGACTATCTCAGATTGACCAATTTATTAATACTTAAATACAAAAAGACGGAAAATTTCCGTCTTTTTTTTATTTACTATAAAGGTGATTTGTTTATAGAAATTAGGAAATGCAACTTTATTTCAAGTGAAACAGATTTTATAATTTTAATATTTCAGGACACTAAATATAAGATAATTACCATCACCGTCCACCGAATGAAACACCACTAACACTTCCTGAAACGTTAGCATTATAAGCTTGAGCAGCATCTAGTATATTACCTTGCTCAGCAGTTTGACCTCTTAATGTAGTACTACCAGAACCACCTGAGACTCTTACTGAACCACCATCCGTGCTACCACTTCGACTGCCTATAACTTGTCCTAGAATAACGGAATCACCTGATACACTTGCACCACCTAAATCAACCGTAAATGAAAAGCCTTCAGGACCAGTATAAGTTACCTTAACATTTGCAGTTACAGTTCTTCTATAAATATCAAATAATACAGCACCAGCCACATCCAAAACGTGTTCAACTCTAGCAGATGAAATTCCACCACCAGTAACTTCAGCAGAAACATAATTCATTACATCATCTTGATTAACATATGCCTTAGTTCGTGGCACAAAGGATTGAACTCCATCACCTTGCGAAACACTAAGATTAAATGACCAACTACCGCCGCCACTAAACACACTTTCAAAGCCCGGTTTACAATGTGTAGTTACATTAATATTAAGGTAATTTGTTCTTCGACTAAATGTCATACTTGTAGAACCATTTGAAGAACTAGAATATATCATTCCCTGATAAGTAGGTAAAACTTCAGGAAAGTCTACTCTAACATTATTTAAATCACTTTCAGAAATTTCAAAACCATACTCCCAAGAGGCTTTCATACTACCACCACGCATATAACTTGTGCTAATTGAAGCATTTGTAATGTATCCCCAAGAACCCGGTGACTGAGTTTCTTGTTCTATAGCAGAACTGTCAGAGCCTGCATCGTGCTTCCATATCCATTTTGAAGTTGCTTCAAAAGATTCAGTATAGGTTTCAGTATCATAGTCAAAACTTGCACTCGGGTGTATCAACACATCAAAGTCGCAATAATCATCATAAGAAATACCTTTTTCAAGCAAGTTATGCTCTACTTCATAACCGTCGTGTATAGGGGTTACTGTAAACCAGTTGTCCCCACCTTGTACATAACCTGTATAAGATGTAAGATATCCATTGATACAATCATCAATATCAGCATCGCTATAACTATCGCTACTAAAACAGTCTGCGTTGTTGTATTCAAAGTAACCTGTTGCGCGGTAACTAATCATACTGCTGCCACTCTTACTAATATTAATATTAGATTTTGTAAGTCTCTTGTTATTTTCCCTATTATATTGGTTAATCGTAACTTCTAATCTTTCAAACTGATTATTTACAGAATAATCAGCATTCATAACGATTGTTGAACCACTTTGTCTAAAACTAATCCTTGTTGTATCAAATGGAAGTTGTCTATAATAATCAAGCAACAATTCAACCGAGTAATCACTATTGTGAATATGGTTGTTATTGAAATCACCACTCAAATAGTAACCAAATTGAACACGAATTTTAAAGCCGTCTGAGCCACGCATTTCGGGGTCATCTATCAATACTTCTTTAATATAATCATAGAACAAGTCATAATATCTAGTTTCCGTATTTTGTTCTATTGAGAACCACTTTGACACGCTTAACCAGCGCTGCTGATATGGATAATATAGCAAGAATCTTGCTCGATTTGGAGCCATATTGTACTCTTGTCCTTGCTTGTCTTGAGTAGTTGAATAGTTGTACCACATACCTGTGCTAGAATCTACAAAGTGGCTAGTCTGCAATGCAGCAATAGTGTTGTTGGACTTGTTTACCAATGGCTCTAAGGTCATAGAAAGGGACTGAATGTCCATCTTTATTTCTAGATTTACGGTATAGTCCATACCTGCACTCTTACTATTGAATCCTCGCCCTACATATTCCATACTATCATCAACTGCGGCAATAATATTGATATGCCAAGTATCACTTTCGTGAACAGGTAAAGCCCATTGATTGTATCTATGGTTTTCATTACTGCCCTGATTGATAGAATTTGCGTCTTCTGGTGTCATAAGGTCTATTTTTAGAATATCGGTAAGATTTTTAATATTCCAAGCATTTGTATTGCTTGGCCTTATCGTACAAGCATCACGAACTATTGCATTATCA
Source organism: uncultured Clostridia bacterium (assembly GCA_944383315.1). Classification (GTDB taxonomy): domain Bacteria; phylum Bacillota; class Clostridia; order Christensenellales; family UBA1242; genus UBA7867. The sequence continues at coordinate 11,611 of CALWPB010000005.1, forward strand.
ATACTGTATGTTTCGTTATATGTGCGTCTACCTTCCATAGTACCCGCATCACGTGTCAAATAGATATAGTAATTCACATCGCGACTAATTGACTCGTAGTGCAATGGTATGTACGATTGATAATAATAGTACGAACCATCATAACAGTAATGTGATGAAATGCCATTTTCTGAGTAGTCGTCAAAGTTCGCTTCATTCTGGTTGAACGTTGTCTTTACGGTTTCTAGTCTTGCATAGAAGTAGAAACTGTAAAGCCCTGTTTCTCTTGCTTCACTCGCCCATCTACTTGTTACCCAGTTGAGCGCATCTTCGCCACTTGGAGCAACTGTACGAATGTCGATATCCACAAGTCCACCGTGGTATTGTCCACTGCTTGTAGGAGTACTTTCGTTAATCAAGTCATAAAGCGCCTTATACAGACACGATACTTCATACGGATATTTATCTACATAATTTGAGTAATCGAATCGTGTTTCGTCTACTGTATTTCCGCTTGCAATAGATTGATTAACTGCATTTGTAAATTCAGTTAAAGTTGCGTTTACGTCGTGTGTACGTATAGTAACGGTTGTTGACCGACCTGCATACGTGAGTTTAATTTCATAAGTTGTATTTAAGTTAGTCGAAACCATACCGTATTCAAAACGTTGACCGGCTGTGTGGTCGCTATTCCAGTTGAGGCTATCAGGTCTAGTATAAATGTATGTATTAGCAGCAAGTCCTGTATAGTCGCCCTTACTTACGTCAGACACAAGGTTTGTGTCATACAAAATACCGTTACTGCCTTCATACTTCTGCATTGATGTTGCTTCTTTTAATTCGTTGGTCATATCGTCAAACATCAATGTAATATCAGGCACTGTATATTGCTTAAACACTGTCAAATAATCGTCTGATTGCGACATATCTGAGTCGTGGTAAACACGATACATCATTTGACTTGTAATACCGTCAAATGTCCCTTTTTGTGCATTATTTGCAGTAAGGAAACTGTCATAAGTGTTATCTTCACCTACATTTATTGTAGGTTTTGCATCCGTAACTGCCGTGAATCTAAATGAAACAATATTCGGCAAAGCAGCATCAAGCATAGCATAAAGTCCGCCTTCACCACCTGCTCCTGCTTCTGGGCTATCGTACATCAACTCAATATATGCACGTTGATAATTTTCATCTTCGGGGTCATCTACATAGTGAATTTCAAACTGTGCACTACCCTGCCACGTCCAAACGTTGCCGGCATTTCCGCGTCCGCTAGAACCACCGTCTTCATCGCTATATGTTGTATAGCCGATTTCCATATTTATGACTTTGTCATTACGGATAAGCGGGTCAGTCGTATACAAATTATCCAACCAAATGCGGTAGTAATAACCGTAATTTGCATCATCAATTACATAGCCGTCTACTGCTCCAACGTATGTATAATCTACATAGTCAGATGAGCCATCTTTATTTAAGATTTCAATTCCATTTACTTCGGGCAATGTTGGCATTGCGTATTTAATTTGGTGTTGGAAAGTAAAGTAATAACTTGGATTCAACGAATTAATGTCCAAGAAAGGCACAGTAATTTGGCTTTCCTGTAATTCGTTGTAGAAGTTATCTACCATTTCCTCATTAATTGAGCCGTCTTCGTTCTTTACATACGGAACGTGGTTGCGTATCCATTTTTTACTGTAAATAACATCGTCTTCGTAATACTCGCCAGCATCATTTAAGGTAGGAGCATTTGCGTTTACGTCATTATTGTTTATCCAAGTTTTAATCTTACAATAATACGTAATTGGTGTAAGAATTTTGTTAAGAGTTAGGTCTTGGTTTACTTCGTTGTAAAGAAGTTCAGTCATAGTAAGTTGGTCAAAACTTATCGACCTATCCACAATGTAACCTATTGCTCTATTTCTCCAATCATCACCCAACGTATATGCCCAATTACCCGAACCTATTTTTCTATCTTGATAATCGTACAAGATATACAAGTTTTGCGAGCCATCAGCCGCGCTTACGTTATCGCGAGTACCAATTATCCAGTGTGCAAGGTATGTGCCTTCGGCTTCTTGCTTTGCTGTCCAATCGCGGTCTGTTGCTGCTCTTGGGTCTTGAGTATTGTAAACATACAACTCAAATGCATTGTTGTAGTTATCCGGTTGTGTACTTACAAAGGTATAATATGCACCGTTTGCAATGTCGGTATTTTCAAGCGGATAGTCTTGTGTCACTGAAACGCTTGCATTCTGGTGTTGCCCTGATACTTCTTTGTACAAGTATTCCACACCTACCGAAGTATCACTTGGCAAGTAATACAATTTGTTACGTTCTGAAAGCGGCATACTTTCATTCCACCCCGGAGTCGACAAGAACACATAAATCTTGTACGACTTGTTTGGAGTCAAGTGCATACCGCTATCGGTATCAAGGTGAATATAACAATCTCTACCATTAAGTTCCGAAACGGTTTTGTACTCAATAAGTTTGGTTGTAACATTTGCGTTGTTTACAAAGTATTCCATTCTGCGTTCGGCTGACAAGAACAGTGCTTGCTCTTCAGCGCTTAGCGAGTTATACAAAATATCACTTGCATATCTACCGTCTTCCGTTTGCTCAAATGCGAATATATTAAGGTTATACTCACAAGATTCATTTACTTGGTATGTGTATTTGTCTGGTGTAAGTATCCAATTCAACACATAACTTTCGTAATTTGTACCTGTATAGTCAAGACGGTAGTCGAGAATAGGTGTAGGCAAAATTACGTAATGACAAACTTCGGTATTCAACCTATATGGGTCAGTTGATGGACTACTGTCGCCCACTTCGTTACCGTCAAGTACCCAGTAAATATGGTATACACCCGCATTGATATTGGTATCAAATAACAAGTGAATATTCATAACTACTTGTACGCGTGAATTATCAACTTGACCGTTAACATAACAACGATTAATGCGTACATCTGGGTTGTCAGGGTCGATATAGGTATCACTTGTACCAAGCATTGAAGGGTCAGGGATATTGTAAGTCATTGAATAATAATTTTCAACATCATATCCTGGGTTTGTGTACAATCTAGCGGTAACTGTAATTGTGCTAGGAAGTCTGTAATAAGTTACACCGTCAACAACTTGACTAATAGTATTTACATAAATTGAAAGATAAGCATCTTTATACTGGTCTTCACCCCACAATCTATCATTACCATTTACAGGATTAGCAAGTTCACTATCCCCCATCTTCGTTGTCAAGTGTGGACCCTCAATGGTAGCATCAGCCGTACTACTACGCCATACCTCGCGTACCATTTTTTCACTTTCGGCACTACTACTTGCGTAGTAAGTACTTGAAGATTGTAACTGAACTTTAATATAGTAATAACCACTAGCAAGCGAATCACCACCAGACAGCCACGTACTAGCAAGTATTTCATTTGCGCTGCTAAGCACATTAAGCTCATTTACAAAATTGAAACTATAATGAAGCATACCGTGATAATAAGTAATATAGTTATAGAAATCCTCAGTTGCTGGTTGATTCCATACTACTTCATCTATAAAATTACCACTTGCTCGCACTTCATCATAAGTCGTAGGCGCAGGTGTTGGGTCACCTATTGACCAATTAAGTTTGAGTATACTAACACTTATCCAAACAGTATTTCCATTGTTTATAATATCTTGATAAACTGCTTGACTAATATCGGTGTTTAGACTTATTTCCACTTCTCTGTGGTCGTCCCAACTTAGGCTAAGCCCTGGCAAGTCAGTACTACTCTGCAAGTTACGAGTATCAACTTCAACCCAAACGCTGTCAAGATAGTATTCAAAAGGACTATTTGTATAAATGTACACGTCATTTCTATTGTGTCCACCAGCAATCAACAAATCACTGATGTCTGCGCTATAATCTCCCTCTACTTCGCGTGTAAATTCAGTATATTCTGTGTGAGAATCATTCCAGTTACGAACAACGATAGTAAATTTTGCTGTGTTGATATATTCACTATTGCCGTAAATTGTATCATTAAAGCCCCAAGAAAGCACACCACTTGAATCAAGTTGAATATCTATAGGAGTAAATGGATATGGAATGTCCCTATAAGTATAAGGCATCATACTATTTTCGGTACCGTAAGGAGTAGGGCTAAATATTCTTGTAGCAAATGTATTTCCATTCTTATCAAATGCTGTTGCGGTAATCATATATTCGTATGTACCTGCGAGATAGTACATACCTGTACTACCAGCACGTGCTGTATTTTCAAAATATGCTGTCATATCGAAAATCAAACGATTATTTGGAGTATCCAGCACAAAATACTTTGTTTCACCTTGCTCAATAGTATACGTAATTGAACCATCATCTGCAACAATGATATTTAAGTAAGCACTATATTCAAGTTTGTGCGATTCCATTTGCACGATACCGTACTCTTGTGTCAGGTCGCTCATTGTTACTGTATAACGAACCTTTATACTATAAGGGTGCGTCGGCAATGTCCAGTACAAACTGCCGTTTTCTGCAAATTCATCAGCATTATCAGCAGTTACTTCGGTAACTAAACTATTTACACTAGCATCACCGTTTCGACTAGGTGCAAATTCCATAAGTTTAGTAATAAAGTTAAATGTATTTGGAGTTGTAGAGATATGGCTATTTAATTCATATTCCCCACTCGCCATAGCCTGCACATCAAACCAAAATTCGTGAGGTCCGTAAGTTTTGATATATTCATACACAGCGAGTCCCAAAGGTACATTGTTATCAAAATCTGCATCAGTAAGAGTTATATCAAATGGTGTTCCTACGGTTTCAGTATCACTATTGTAGTAGTCCTTATAATGTGGAGTTACGCGATAAGTCATTCCGTTTTGCGCATTTCTAAATACAATGTTTACCTTACTAACATTGTGATTTGTAGGGCTATCTGAGTAGCCTAAATCTATGGAAAGTGCAGTAAGAAGTGGTGCATCATTACGCATATACAAGTTGTAGTCAAAAATGCTTGCAAGTTTATCTTCTGCCTCTGACAAGAAGTACTCGGTACTGCCTTCTACATATTTATAGTACTCTTCATCACCCCAAGGTACAATTTTAATTTTATTAAGCCCAGACACAGCATTTGGCAAACGAAGTTTTGCAGTTGTGTTTACTATTGCATCATAGGTTAATTCTGTAGCCTTATTTTCAATAGTACCTACATACTCAAAAATGTCGCTGCCATCACTGTCAGTCTTTGTTGAAATATACACTTTAAAGTACTGAGCATAAGAAAGCGTATCATTTTTTATTATTAGATACTTTTCATTAAATCCATAACTCTCTTCATAAGCATCAAGGTCAGCACTTTCGTTTACTACTTCGTGGTCGACTACGTTTTCAACAAACAAATCAGGAACAATAGTAAACAAGTCTGAATTTTCAATTTTTGATAGAGCGAACTTGTTGGTATAGTTTGTACTTGTCGGTGCTGAATCGAGGTATGCGCCATACCCTTTAACTACAACAGAGAATAAACATTCACCCGCTAAAATTTTACGAGAAACATCCTCAGGTGTACCATCAAGGTAGTTAAAATAATATGTTGCTTTGTTAGTATTTTGACTATCTTGCACAAAGTAGAACTTACCATTGTTACCCGCCCCCGCGTCTCTTGTCGCAGTTGCGTCCTCAACTACATAAGTTACCACACCTTCACTATCTGTAATGTAAACATCAAATTTCACGTCAACATCAGTGTAATCTCCCTCTGGTGTTGTGTAGTGTTCATCATAATACCAAGTTACATAATTTACAAATCTACCCGAATTGGTAATTGTTGTAAGATTTAATCTTTCAATACCTGAAATTGATGTGTATTGAGTGTATCCCACACTTGCCTTGCCTGTATCTACTGTTGTGTAAATACCATTTTCTGTATCTTCTGCCACAGTAACTACGACATAATACTGTCCAGCGCCAAGACCTTCAACAAGTGTAGAAATGTCATAACTTGTACTTGTTGTAAATGCTGTCCTACCGTCAAGTACTTCTCCATTTTCTGTTTCAGAAATATAGATTTGATATCTTGTAGCAAAGGTTACAGGCGACCAAGTTACTTCCGTTCCATCAATAGTTAGATTTGTCGGTGCATCTATTATTACAACAGGCAAGTTTATAAAGTTTGAATAGAGTTGCGAATTGTAAGCAACAAACTGTTCATCTCCTACTTGATAATATCCCTCTGTTGCGGTAATAGCCCAAGTTGCACTTCGTCCTGCCGCAAGTGCATTATTTATAATATCATTAGAAATTGGAACACTAACAGTACTGCCTGAAATGTCAACGCTATCAAGACTCACATCTTGTCCATTAAGTGTAAATCTATATGTTGCGCCAGTAAATGAAACTGAATTTTGCAATACATTTGTCCAAGTAGCCAAGTAACTACCACTATTAGTATTGTACGTTATTGTAAAGTCATCAATATCTGCAAGGTTTGCTGTATTTACAAAAATCTTTGTAACTGATTTACTTTGAATAGTATCAAACTGAGACCTAACCGTAAAGTGAATACCGTATACCGCATTTGTAGGTAAGGTAAATGTTAAGGTTTCATTTGTAGTATTAAGTTCGGCACTTTCCGCTCCCCAACCACTTTCGGTTAGATAACTACTTGTGCCATCTGCTGCAACTACCTGTACTGAATAATAATAAGTCTTTTCTGGATAGCGTTTATCACCTGACCAAGTAATAGTTATACTCTGCCCGTTTGCTGTCATTTCAATATTAGTTGGGTCAGTCATAGAGCCAATAATGAATGAGTAAACAGTACTACTTGTTGGTGCAAAGTTAAATTCACTAAGTCCTAAATCGCTAGGTGTACACGGAATAGCACTCGTATTGGCTGTAATTGTAATTGTAAACGTACTAAATTGTGTATTCCAAGCATTTACCCAGTTTTCATCACCAGCGAAAGTGAATGTTTCACCTGTAATTGAATCAATATTGACACTATCCGTTGTACCGCCGTTGTTATATTCGACAACAGCGCTATATGTAACATCACTAATCAACTCAGGTAATGTAAGTGCATCAAATGTAACTACAAACTGTCCCTGTGCGTCATCGTAATTAAGTACAATATTGTCAGCCACGGCAAAAGACTGCGCAAAATATACAACCAACTCATTACTCCAAGGACTTGGAGCATAACGACCGTTTTGTGAACTGCGTACAGAAATTTTGTAAATACCACGTTCGGTAAAGTGGACTTCGCCTAGTAAAGTATAAGTATTATTTGACCACGTAAGGTTTGTATAAACATTTGAATCTGCAATTTCACCACTACTATCAAGAAGTTCAATCTTCAAGTCAAATTGATATGCCCTACTATCTAATGTTGCTGAAATTGTTGCAGAACTACCATCTACAACTGTTGCATAATCTCCACCCGCCATAAATACAATTTGTGGGGCTGAGAGTTGTTCTTGATATACAAAACGTACTGAGCCTATGTAACTGTCGCGCATAGCACCGTTGCCGAGTGCAGTTACTGATACAAAGTAGTCTCCGCTTGTCATTTGAGCAAGTTCGGTACCTGTAATCGTATAATTGTTTGTATCGGCAGTAGTATTTACTATTGTTCGTCCATCACTAACACTTGTTACCATCACAGAATAACCACTAGGCGAAATGAATGAACCATCTACAAGTTCCGCAGTTATAGCATCCCAATTAATATTTACTTCGTTTGTATCCATATCTTGCGATACATTTATAACTGGAGTGTCAAATAATTTTGTCCACGTGAACACATAATTTGTTGCATCACTTGGTGTATATGTTTCAGCATCGCGAGGATTTGCAACAACTGAGAATGTATACTCACCTGCAAGACGGCTAGCAAGCAAAGTTTCAATGTTTAAATATACATAACCATCTTGAATTGAACTTACAGAACTGTTAAGTTCGGGAATTTGTGGGCTTGTAATAGTGTAATTTGATACAAGGTTGTTGTATAAAATTCTCAAATTCCATTGATTATTACGTTGTACAGCGTCAACGACAGGGCTTGCAAGTTTGTTACTAAAATCCCATTCGTATGTAGCAACATCACTATCAAAATAATAGATATTGTCGCCAGCAAGTGCTTGAATTTCAAAGTTATATACTTTTGCTGCGCCAAACACTCCACTAGGAATAGTCAAGCGAATTACACGAGTGTATACCCCGTCAATAACTGCTGTGTACTCACCTATTATGACATCATCATAAGTTGTGCCGTCAATTTTTACTGAATAACTTTCTACGTCTTCAATATAATTCCATTGCAAGTAAGAGTTATCATCTGCTTGTACAAAGCCTGTAGGAGTCGCTAATTTTTTGGAAATTACGAAAGCATAACTTGCTTCTTCAGAACGTAGATTATTTGCATTACCGATAGCTGATGCGTAAATGTTATACGAACCAACCAGCAACTCTTCACCGTCATTTATAAGTCCTAATTCTCTTAAATCAAATGTGAATGTCCCGCCAGTACTGAAATCAGTAATATATGCAGTATAAGTAACTCCAGTTGTTCCTGTAAAGCGCCATTCTATACTGCTTGTGTAAGGTATTGAAACATCAGTTACTGAAAGTGTTAGAATATAATTTTCTTCATCAAGCGAAATGCTTGGTGCTTCGATATAAAGGTCGTTTGTAAAGTTATCTGTCCAACTGCAAGGAGTAAGATTTGGTTGATTTGTGTTTGCGTCAATTTTACCTGCATAGACAGTGATTGTTACGTTTTCATAAAGCGGCAAATAATCAAAACCAACATTGAATACTGCATCTTGCCCTGCTTCACACGTTACAGAAATTGTTTTACCTGTACTAAATTCTAGGTAATAATTTGTAACATATCTATTGAATGCTGGAATTGTGATTTGTATCTGTCTTTCACCAGACACGACATCAAAACGAAGTTGTGAACTCCCTGAAAGCACATAGGAATAATTGAAAGATATAGTCGTTCTATCACTGGCTTCATAAAGTTGTCCTGAATCTGCGGCATATACACTAATAGTATTTTCCCCAAGTACAAGATAATTACTAATATCATCGATACTCGTACCTGTTGTATCAACATTAGTAAGCAATGTGCCATTTACTTCGACATTGTACCTACCACCAGAATTTGTAACAGTACCAACTTCGCCCCAAGTAAGAGAAACAACATTACTTCCCGGTTCTTGCATTGCTTTTACGTAATCAGGAGCAGAATGTTTGTATGAGTTTACAAAAGGATATGCGGCAGATACGACACTATTGATATAGTTTATTTCATCAAGATTATCACGAACAACTGCTTGTACAGTAATTTTATATTGCGCTGGCACATCATAACCATTGATATAATTTGATACATAAAACTCATCTACAATTAAGCCATCTGCTGGTTTTTCTGCTGGTTGCACAATAGTACCAGCCAAATTGCCGTCAACGTTTATGTAATAATACTGTGCATTTTCAACATACGTAAAGTACATTGTAATTTGTCGTTTATTTGATGTACCTTCTGCTCTCTCAACTCTTTGAATTACAGGAGTATCAAGTCTTACCTTATAATTTAATTCGGCATAATCGCTAGGGTCGGAATCAGTAAAATATGATGAATAGCCTTTTGTTAATACACGTACAGCATATAGTCCTGCTTCCAAATTATTGGCACTCATATAATCGGATATTTGAATGTTTGTCGTATAAACAGTTTGAGAAAGACGCAGGCTTCCTACTTGTAACTCACCGTCTACAATATCAGCATCATATACACTTACCAAATATCCCGCTTGCGCGCCGCTCACCTCTCTCCAAGTAAGTGAGTAAACACCATTAGCATCAATTACACGAACATCCGTAGGAGTTTGCATTTTAGTAACAGCATTATAGCCAGATGAAAGTTCGCAATAATCACTGTTATAGATATATGCATTCCCTTCCCTTACTGCCTGAATCTGTACACGAAATGCCTTTCCACCAGTTGCCGCAAGTTCATCAAGGGAAATTGTATAAGTCGTGGTTACCAACTGCTCAATAGTACGAAAATTAAAGTATGTACTATTCTCGTCATCAGGATTCATATTTGCCCAAAGTATAAGATTATATGAAGTTGCTATATAAGGAGTATTTGGGTCATAAGGATTTATATCAGACACAGGGTCCCATTTAATTACTAGGTTATTCCCTTCCTTGTACATTTGCACAGTTTCACTATTAGGTGTCGAAAGTTTATGCTTTACAAGATATGTAATAGTATTACTTGTTTGGCTTGCTATTACTACATTTGGGTCATACTTTGCAACAGCAGTTATGTAAATACTATGTTCGCCCAATGTATCAGTAATCGGCACTCCATTAATTGATAAATCATTAAGATTGAGTGCAAATTCTTGATTGAAATCAAGGTCTTCCGTTTTGATAGTGGTAACTAACACACCATCAACAAAAACTTCATAACTCTCAACTGCATAATCAAGGTCCCAATAAAGAGTTTTAACAGTGCCTTGCTCGTAAGAATTATTTGTTACTATAGGGTCTAGACGTATTGTGGGGGGAGTAATACTTCTAGTCTTAAAATAATTTTGTGGCTCACTTAATTCACTTGTGCGAATATACTGATTACTCTCACCTGTAATCAAGTTTGTTGAAGTTGCTTGAACATAGAATGAAAAGAAATCGAGTTCGCTATATGGCGCTTGATTCAAAATTGTTGAAAAGTCAAAGTTGTTAGTGTCTGATTTGAAGGCTCTTTCTGGATCAAGTTCGTCTGGTGAATTTGAAGTAACTATATAAATATTATAACTTTCAGCCAATGGAACTTGTCCCCAATATAATACATCGGAATTCATAGTCAAACTTGTGGGGGTAGCAAGTGTTGTACTATTTTCCCCGTATACCACATCACTTGGATATGAATTATAATCGCTTGTCGAGTGAAGTGCACGGACTGTAAACGAATATAACGCATAATTACGAATATATGCAGAAACATTTACTTGCGTTTGGTTAGTTACAAAAATATTTTCACCACCGTTCACAACAATTTGATAACTTTCCGCATTTTCTACAGGGTCAAAAGTCAGCATCCAATTACTCGTGTCGAGCCGAACATTTGTAGGTGTAGCGAGTCGTTGTGTTAACGAAGTATTAGGTAAATTGTTAGGTTTTAACAAAAATATCAAACCGACAATACTCAAAATAACAAGTATTGCTACAACCACTACTATAGTTATCTTAACTGCTTTGGACATAATTATCCCCCACTTTCTTTTGAGTGTAAAAAATTCGAGCAAATCACAGGCACGTCTTAGAACAAAAAGTTTGAGTAAATTACGGGCAAACATTATCTAGAAATATTTTTATTTAACTTAGAGTTGCAGGGTCAACCCAAGTTATAGTTGGATTACTTCCCTCTGTATAAGCAAACTGTGCAACAAGTCCATCATATCTTTCATAAATACAATCTACCAACTGATTATTTGATTGTACTGTTACTTGATTGATTTTATCTGGACCATTCAAGAAAGCTTCAACATAATTGTTTTTATCAAAACTTTCTACATTATTTATACTATTTGTGTATGTACTACCATTAGAGCCGTAAACGACGCTTGTTCGTGTTGGTGTACTTGTCTTGTTATCATACATCACAACACTATTTTGAACATACCAAACACTTATAATGTTACCTGTCGTTGCCATACCAACGATAGCACCAGCAAACATAGCACTTGAAACATCAATTTCCGCAGGGTCATAGTAGTATCTGTTATAACGAACATCACCTATATTTACACAACTTAAAGCATATCCACCAGTTTCTTGAGTACCTACGATACCACCAAGAGCCGCAGATGCGCCTTCTGTTGAAACAGTACCCAAATTCATACAGTATGTAACAAATGAAATACGCGACATACCTACGATACCACCAGCAGTACTTGCTTCAATACTACTTCCACCTAATCTTTCGTTTATAGTCGAAACATTCGCATAGTTGACACAACCCGAAATGTATGAGTAAATGAATACTTCTTCATCGTCGTTTATCATTGTAGTATTTCCAACTGAAGCACCAGCAATACCACCTGTGTAATATCCACTTATTTCTGCACGGTTGTTATATGAAGTATCCATATTAGCAACACCATTATTACTACCGATAATATTACCTGACGAATTAAGACCAGCAATACCACCTACATAAGTAATATAATTTAAATCATTGGTTGATTGAATAACAAGGTCTAACATATTTGTACAACCATCGATTCTACCTACCGCGCCCTCAAAGTTTTCATATATACCTTCATCTTCTGGAGCATTAGCATAACGGTCATTAACACCAACAAAACCACCTACAAATATATTGGTATTATTTACAGTTCCTTGTATTACAGAAGTGTAAACAGTCTCATCTCTATCACCTATTGACGAACCATCAACCTTACAGTCAATTATCCAACCGTAATTACGTTGTGCAAATAAACCGTTGTACGAGCCCGCAGCAAGTGTTGAAACATCAAGCCTATCAGCAACAAGAGTCAAGTCTTTGATAATTCCGCGACGGTTTTCAAAGTTATTCTCACCAGCACCCGTAAGTTCTGTACCCAATATACGACTCCACCAACCAAATGAAGTTGCGCCACTGTATTGAATATTCTTGATTGAATGACCAGCGCCATCAAAACCACCAGTAAATGTTAAGTTTTTATAAACTTGGTCTACTGCGCTTGCTGTTAAACCATCTGGTATTGGGAAGTTTGTAGTCGTATCTACGTTTTCTTGTTGAAGGATATCCAAATCTGTAAGCGTGATATCTTGTCCAAGTTTAAAGTAAAGTTCAGGCAACCAATATACAAGTTCAAGTTGATATTCAGCAGAGTATCCTGTAACATCTTTAATCACAAATGGCGATTCTGGAGTACCGTTACCACTATCAAAGTATTGGAATGCAATTTGTTCAAGAGATAATGTTGAACTACCAAATGCTATACCATCACTATTTAAGACATTCATACGTATTTCATCAAAGTACGCAACTTCCCAGAGAGGAATTTGTGAAATTTCCTCAACACTAGTTACTCTCTTGTGTACAAGTTCATCACTTCCATTTACGCGATATGTAAACATAATCACATCAGCCGCAACTTCGATATAACTACTTTCCTCAGGTTCGTAGCCACCTACTGAACTATTACTAATATCCCAGTTAAGGCGAAGTCCTGGACCATTGATTTCATCCAATTCAAATGATGTTGGTGCATTAAGCATATATGCGCCACAATCATAAGTATTACTATTCAAGTATATTACATTATTGCCGTCCGTAATATCCGTTTCGGTATCCACAGTACCTGCAATATAGCCATACATATTGTATTTTAATATACCTTGTTCTGGTCTATTATTTCCAGCCTGTTGTAAAGCATCATCAATATCTTCTTGCGAAATATTGATTGTTGGTACATCAAATACGTTGATACTTCTATCAATATTCCAACCAGTACTGTTGCCACCAACCGAAGTACCAAGATAAGTAATATCGAGATACAAGTGCATATCAAGGTCAAGGTCGGCGAACTGCCCTTCATCGTAATTTGAACCCAAATTCCATTCAAGTTGTCCCCAATCATTAATGTATAAATATCTAGATTCTCCTGATGACATTTCGGTAAGAGCGATGTCAGGAAGTTTAACAATATTAGTCATTGATGCTGACCACATACAGTTTGTATAACCTTCGTAAGCACCCTTTGCGGTCGAACTTTCACCTGCGTGTCTTACTTTTATTGAATTAAAGTTCTTACCTTTTGCTTCTTCAATATCGTCAAATGAGTAAACATTTGTATCAAGGTGTTTCAACGGGCTTGCTTCTTCACCGCTATAAACGTATTCGATATCATATCCCGAACGTGAACCATTACTTGCTGCTGACCAATTTAATCTACCATTTGTAACATTTAAGTCACTTATTTGACCGCCGTAAATAATCGTAAAGGAACTATATGCATCACTTGTAAGGTAAATAGAATTAGAGTCATTAGTACCTGTCCACGTGTTACCGATTGAGTATAAGGTAATTTCATATCTACCGCTTAATTCTTTGAACACTTCACTAGCATAGAAATATTTTGCAGTGCCATCAAGTGTGAACGTGTAACTTTCATTATCAGCAACTTCCAATCTATATGCCGTAGCGCCCGAATCATCAATCCATATACCACTTTCATTACGCAAGCCCCAATCGAATTCACCATTTACAATTCGGCTATATGCTTCGCTTCTGCCATTTACGTTATAATCATTTGGAGCATACAATTTAGTTACTGGTTGTGCAACAGATAAATCACTTGTTACATATCCCATAAAGTATGTAGCATCATCATCTTGAATAGTAATCTCTGTATTAGTTTCGCCACCGATTAATCTAAATTGTAAATCATAAGTACCATAATTTACACCTGTAATAGGGCTACTATATTGATTAGTTGCCGCATCAGCCGTAATTGTAAAGGCATTAAACACCGCCCCCGCAGCTGAGGTCAAGGTTGCCTCATAAACTGACGCACCAGTTACAGCATTCCAGTAAATTGAACCATCTTTTACATACCAACCATTATATGTTGATTCGTTTTCAATACCACTATTTACTGAGTTCGCATTGAATGGAGCCAATCTTTCAATAATGTACAGACAATTTTCCCATTCTGATGATATCAAATAACTCGAGTTACCCAGCGCACGTAAACGTAATTGATATTTTACCCCAACTTCAAAGCCTTCGCTCATATCAAAAGTATTGATACCAGCATTCAAACTCTTGTGAATTGCACCTTCGGTATTGAGAGAATAATTCCCCGTTGAAGCGCTATTAAGTGGAGTAAATACAAGTTCAAGACCTTTATCAAACTGGTTTGTCTTATTGAATAAAAGAATACCATCATCATTAAATGAAACCGTAGGCGCTCCATATACATATGCCGTATAGGTCGAACTTACAGGCCCTTCCATTAGATATACAGTATTTGGACTTGATGCAGAAGTTGCACGGCTAACTATCCCATCGCTATCAGCAATTACTGTTTGAACCGTTATTCTCAATATTCCAGCAGGATATGATTTAACGTCAATTTCTTCGCCTGTTTCATTATATGCTTTGCCAAATAAATTAAATGAAGTAGTTGTATACGGTAAATAATACGAATCAACAACGGTTTCACCATCCACAATCGTCGTAATATTTACACGATATTTCATATAATCTGCCGCGCCCTCAGCATTCCACGACAAAATTGGATTTTCACTTTCATCACGCGTCATAGTAATGCCAATAGGTTTAACTAACCTTTCTATATATAATTTATCCGAATATTTGCTATCCAAATATTTAGTTCCAGCAAGTTTTTCCGCAACAGGAGTTTCTGGGTCAGACGGGTTATCGTGAGTGTATCCCTTTCTTAAAATTCGAATATAGTATTCACCACTTCCGCGGTCAGGCAAAGTATATTTATTTTCAGTAACAGTCGATGTTGCAATCAAAATCTCACCACGTGTGGGGCTAACTTCATAAACTTGAATAATATACGACTTATTCTCTACATTCGTATCCGTCCAAGTAATCGTTCTACCATCAATTGATACGTGAGATGGGTCAACCTGTGGATAGAATTGTTTTTGCACGACATATGTTCCTGACTCAGGCAATGCTGTTGTTGGTCGAGTATAAGGTGCACTCAATTCACTATCATATACCCTATCCCAAATACTTACAGCCTTGATGCTAATAAATAGTTGAACGTTGTAGAAAGTTTCAGGCAACTCATCAAGCGCCGAAGTAAAACCTGATTCAACAACAATATCATAAGTATCCATTACATTATTGCCCGTATTACGTGATACAGACAAAATATATTTTGATACCATTCTAGGAGTACCACCGAGATTGTCATAAACATAATTCCACGAAATAATACCGTTATCAATATCAAGAGAAGGTGTCTGCAGTTTGTAAATTTCAATACTACTGCTTGCATAACTTGTTAGATATCCATAATTTGCTGAAGAATCCGCATTATGTGTTGTACCCACAGCATAAATTACAAATTCATATGCACCATAAGTAAATTCAAATTCTTCATCATCAGAGCCAATAAACCATTTTTCTGTGGAGAAATTCCACGACGGATTATTTTTGTCAGCAGGCTCTACAGTTGTCGAATAAACCATATCCCCGCGTGTACGAATTCCGTCATTTACATCTATCCTATATAATTCTATACGATACTGGTTAAGGTCTGAGTTACTTGTAGACCAATAAAGCGTACTATCACGAATTGTCAAATTTGCAGGTGTTGGTAACTGACGCACATAAAAATTGGTACTGAAATTTGAATTTATTATATAGATAGTGTCGTTACCTAAAATTGTTGTACCAAAATATCCTGATTCGCTTGCGAGAATTGTCGCTTTCAACTGTACTGAATATGTAGTTGAACTTGTGCTTAAACCTTTAATAACTGCAGAAGTTGAACCAATAGTTAAAACAGGATCAGAAGTTACACCGTATTCTTGAGAACCAACTTTTAACACATATCTAATACCCGTGTGCCCCTCAGCAACGTTACCATCATCAAACGCATCCCAAGTAATAACACCATTTTCCACACGAACATTGCTAGGAGTTTCAAGTTGATACGTACTAATACCAGTTGACCAATCACCGTTGATATAATTTCCATTATTCATATTAATTGCACGCACTTTAAACACAAAGTAGCGGTCAGTCGTAGGCAAAGTTGCAAGATGCTCTTCTACAGCAACAGATGAACTTGTATCGAATGTTGCTAAAACATCACCTTGCAATGTTTCAATACGTACCTCAACCCTATCAGTATTTATAGGTCGCTTCAAAGAATCTAACATATCCCATTGCAATTCACCATCTTGAACACGCAATTTTGTAGGCACACCGTAACGAGAAATATTAATTACATCAGTTTCATCGCTATCTATATACATATTATTGTCTGCATTAACAGCACGTACAGACACAACATAGTTAGTTGAAACTTGCGACATATCATCATTTGTCGGTTCATATTCATAAGTGTCCTTACCAGGAATTACTGCGACAGTAGGATTTTCATTCGCACCTGCACCAAAATCAATTTCGTAATAAGTTGCACCATCAACAGCATCCCATACAAGTTTACCATTGAAAACCTTAAAGTTTGTAGGAGTTGCAAGTTTTATAAAACTTTCATTATGTACAGATGGTGTCGAAGTAATAAAATTACTATTTTCACCCGGTAATGCTAATATCTTTATGTAATTACGACCTACACTCCATACAGATTCGGCCTGTTCATATTGTTGTCTAAATGCAATAGTACAATATGACCGCGTACCTGAATATACCAATTTATCATTATCAGTAATTATAGCATTTCCATTTGTACTAATATATACTTGATATGAAGTAGCCCCGTCCACTTCACTCCAAGTAATTTCATATTGAGAATTTTCTGTATCTTTTGATACTATAATATTTTCAACAGAACGAAGTTGTTGCATTGCAGGCAAATCATTGATATCACTATCTAGATACCTAACCCCAGCAACTGTATTATCTGCACCAATCGCAAAAACATAAACTTCAAACCCCGTATATGTACCATCAGCAGGCTTATCTGTAAGATTCGCAAAATCGTACATTGTAGGAGTTTCACTGCTTGCAGAAATACTTACAAAACGCTTTTCCGTAGAACTGTCATTCATTTTGTATCGAATTTCAATTAGATAACTTGATGCATTAAGTACAGTTGACCAAGTTAATTGTTGAGTATTTCCAACATATGCTAAATTTAAGTTTTCAGGACTAGGAAGCCTTGCAAATTTTATTGCTTCACTATAATCAGAAGTGCAATATCTTGTAGAGTCATCATCGTTCTTTGCTCTAGCACGGAAACTAAACGTTGCACGTCCCAAGTCCGCAGGCACAGAAATGTAAGCATAACCATCTTTAATACGAGCATTTGCGATAGCAGTTTCCCAAAGAGTCCTATCAGATTCGGTATAAATTCCATTTGTAACATTTATATCAATATCGTAATTCTCGATAGCAGGAGCATAATTAGAGAGTTTAAATTTAATTTCATAACTACGATTTGCTACATTTTCAATATGAGTACCCACCAACTCAATTTCAGTAGGAGCAGCCAGTTGCGTAAAAGTAATAGTTTCAGAATTTTCTGAGTCATTATACATCGTTTCGTTACCCAATGCAGTTACAGAAACATTGTATAGAGAACCTTCAACAATATTATCAAATGTTGTATTTGATACGATTTGAGTTGATTCAACTCCGTCAATATTGAGGTTTAATCTATACTGAGGTGTAAAACTACTATTTTCAACAATTACCCTATTCCACGAGAGAGTCTTTGTATCAGAATTATAGATTAATCCTGTTGGCGCTGCAAGTTGCTGCTTTTCAGCCATTACATTTACAGTAATACGGACAAAAGCATTTTGATTGTCTTTTGACTGAATTGTAATTGTTGCAGTACCCACACCTTCCGCTGTAATCACACCATCAGCATCAACTGAAGCAACTTGCTCATTTGAGGACGCAAAAGTTACCTCCTTATTTGTAGCAGTACTCGGCATTACAGTATAATTTATTGTAAAAGTATTCTGCTCGGAATTAAGTGCCATTGCAATTATATTATTATCTTCGGCAACCTCCACCCAACCAACACCAACATAATTGTTTGGTGCTTGCTCGCCACACGCAACAAAGCACATAGGCGCGAGAATCACCAAAACCGCAGCCAGCATTAAATTCTTAAACTTCATAATGTACCTCTCTATTTTCTTATATTTTGTCTAATTTTGCCAAATTAAAACAAAAAAATTGAAACTTTTGTCAGAAAATGTAAACAAAACTTTTTCCGTCAGACCAAACCTTCAAACTGCCCGCTTTTCTCTATCTAACGAAACTGGTGCAACCGAGCCGATTTGAACGGCTGACCTTTGCCTTAGGAGGGCACTGCTCTATCCAGCTGAGCTACGATTGCATTTTTTGAAAAACAAAGGGCCATATATGCCACTTTATAATCTTTAATATTATACATTTTCAGCAAGTACTCTGTCAAATAAATAGTAGTATTTTATCTAATTTTTTCGTATTTTTTATACATTTTTTTCGGCATTATTTTAACGCAATTTTTTGTTGATGTTTGTACAAGTTTTTTCTCAAATGCAAAACAATTTTTCCACAGTAGAAAACTACGCAACAAACTATTTTTTGCATAAATAAAAAATAATAGCAGCATTTATATAATTGTAATTTACGTTCAAAATTCCTTTGTATTTTGGTAAAAAACTGGTTTAATTTATCATTAAACAAAAAAGAAAAAACTGCCACTAATTTCACGGACAGTTTCTAAATTAAATACTCAACAAACAAGCAAGTATTAATATCACGAGATTTGGAGTAAAAGCAACTTTTCTAGTTTTGATTATTTGTACAATGTATATAGCAAGCGCAGCGATTAAGCAAGCAACACCAATCCAAGCAAAAACTACATACACGATACTGAGATTTATAATTACAAATAATCTAGCAAAAGCAAATATTGCGATTGCAGCAATACTAAGAATTAAACTAATAGTATCAAGACTCATATCACTAAAAGGGTTATTTTTCTTTGGCTCTTCAACCTCTACCCTTTCAGATTTGCTTTTTTCGCGTGCTTCTTCCTTATCAAAGCCAAGATTTTCATCATAGTTTGACTTTGGAGTTGCCTCAGTTTGTTCTTCTTCGTTTTGCAAATCTACATCTTGTGCTTCTACTTCAATCTCGTCATCATTTTTAAATTTCTCGTTTTCCATTGTTTGCTCCTTTTTGTTTATATTTTTATTATACCATACTCAAGCAAAACAATCAAGTAGTAGACTCAGATTAAGTTGTTGGTTGCTCTCGAGCGGTCGAATCATCTTCAATCGCAGCCCACGTATTTTTGCCCACAATTCCATCAACTACCAGTCCATTTTCGCGCTGGAACTCTTTGACTGCATTTTCAGTATTTGTTCCAAAAATTCCGTCTATTGTGCCTACTGGATAAAGTTTACTATACAATTTTTGTTGCAAATAACGCACTTCCGCACCGTAACTTCCGCGGCGCAATGTACTAGCCTGTGGGGTTAGATTATTGAGTTTGTACCACGTAAGTCGACCAACAACACCATCTGCTTCCAGCCCATTTGCCTGCTGGAATGCACGAACAGCCGCCGCTGTATTGTTACCAAAAATACCATCAATACTACCCACCGAGTACCCCATATTTTTAAGCATAAACTGCAGATATTTTACCATATTTCCGCGGCTACCCTGTCGTAATGTCGGGAACGTAAAGTCATTTATGTCAATATATTGAACATTAAAATACTGACACACCCCACGACAAGCAGCGCGTCCCACGGTGTTTGTAAAATCAGGGTCAAGCATAAGCCTTGCTTCACGGAAATTAGTCATAAAACCGCACTCCATAAGGCACGCAATCGTATTTACGTTGCTGAGCATACCCACGTCAAGAGGTTTTACCCCGCGACCATTAAAATCAGTCGCTAACAAAATACTGCCATAAACCGTATCAGCAAAATTACGGCTTTGTGTGGCATAAGGATTGAGTGGCGAATAAAACCCTTCTAGCCCATTCGCACTATTAAAAGTCGTACCATCACCATAAGCATTGTAAGCAAAAGTAACAAGAGCACTTGGACGCGCTCGGTTTACTATTACCACTCTTTCAGAAACAGACAAATCCTGTCTATTCGGCTTAACATCTAAAATATTAAACCCAACACGTAAACAATCTGCAAGAAAAGCATTTTTTGCAGCAAAATTGAATTCATTTTCATAAATTTGTCTATTGATGTACGGCATAACTGGTGTGCGCTTGCCTTGCGTTGGCGGATTCACCCCGTGCTCATCATTACCCGCAATCAAATAATCACTAGCATCATTATATGGCATAATTCACCTTCCAAAACTTAATGTTTAAAGTACTCTATGCAAAACAAATACAAAAAGTGAGAAAAACCAAATAAAAATACAAAATACCACAAATTTTGTTGCACTTTTCCACATTTGCACAACGTCTTGGTTGACAAAATTAAACTAATTAAAAAATCATTTATCTAGACCTTAAAAAACACATATCTTAAAAACCAATTCATAAAATAAACATTTTCGTAAACAACATTAAAAAAGCATCTAAAAAAGATGCTCCAATAAATAAAATTATTTAAAAATTTTTTTAATTAAAATTAGGTACTATGCAGTACTATGCAATGATTTTTACGTACTATGCAATCAATTTTACGCAGTTTTTTGCTTAAAAATCGCATTTTTAAGTAAATTCATCGAAATTATTATCTATTTCATCATTTATATCATTTTGTGAAATTGGCTCAAAACGTGCCTCAATTAATTTATTTTTAACAGTTGAGAACGGGAGTTTTGCGCTCATTTCATCGCTTAATAATTGGTTGGTATTAGCATCATACCACCCCACAAACCTATAACCTACGCAAGCAATTTTGGCAGACAAAATTATTGTATCACTATCCGTCATTTCGTCAATATTATCGCCAAGTACCGTAGCGCTGCCTCCATAAGTTGCTTGCACCGCCACCCCATTTATATTAACCCCACCACTCGCAGGCACAAGTGAAGGCTCTACCGTAACAAGATTTAAAGTTATTGTTATTACACCTGTCAAATTACGTACTTCAAGATAAAGTAGTGATGCATTTTTGTTCGTCATATATTCAATGCCTAGACATTCTGGCACGTCCGTAATTACGCCCGTAGTATAATTAATATTAACCTGCCTTTCATTTATTAACATATAATTTAAATACTTGCCGTTTTCAAATTCCAGAGCATAAATATACGCAACATCATTATGTGCAGTTGTTTCGTCTACTATTTCGCCGCCACCCGTTGTTGTGGTAATCGTAATAGATATTTTTTGAAAAATTGCCTTATATGTTACATTTGAAGTAACTGTAAAAGTAAAAATATTATCTGTAGATACGACACTCCCCGCACTATCTTCCCACCGCACAAATACATATCCGTCATTTGCAATCGCCGTCAATACTACAAGCGCGTTTAAATCATACTAACCACCACCCACAACCGAGCCATAACTATTGTTATTATAAGTAACTGTTACAATACATTTATTAATTTCCCACACAGCATACAATGTTACACTAGAACCGCTAGTAATTTGAGTTACCGCTTGCCCGTCAGTATAAGTAGGGCTTGCCGATGTGTTAGATGTACTCCACCCGAGAAAAGTATAATTATCACGAGTAAAAGTATTAGTCTTTATCGCTTGACTATGACCGTGCAAAAAGTATTGACTCGACATAGTACCAGTGCCCCCGTTGTTATTAAAAGTTACAGTATACCCCGTGGCACGTGTAAACGCACTTTGTGATGTTGTCGTACTACCAGTATCAATATTTCGATAAGTATACACGTAATGGTCAACGGTGAAGTTGTGGGGATATTCTTCATTAACAGAACCAGCGCCACCACAATTAGTACAACTTTTAGTAACAACTCGAGATATATTTCCAGTACCACCACAACTAGTGCACGTTCCCAATCCTTGCTTACCAGTACCATCACAAGTCGGACAAGATATAACTTCTCTAACGCTTACAACCCCTGAACCTCCGCACGTGTAACATAAATGTCTTGATCCAAGATAACAAGTATCACTCTCTTGAGAAGATGATGTGTAATCATTGCTTCCTGAGTGTTGCGAGTTTGTACAACGATAGTGAGTTACCGTATTTGAAAGTGTATAAAAAGAAGTGCCGTTTTTGTAATATGCTGTACCTGAATTTAATGTAACAGCCTGCGCCGGCGGTGTTGTCGTATTTAGAACACCAAACACAACCCCACACACTACCCCACCTAATAAAATAATAATAGTTACAACAATTAAAGAAAGCCTTAATCTTTTTAACATTTTCATACCCCTATTTATTTGTTTTTAACCATATACTGCGTATATTTAGTTTTATTTTAACTTAAATTTGCGTAAAAGACAAATGTTTTTAACCAAAATATGTTAAAAATAAAACAATTTACCAATTATTTGAATAATTTTTTGATACAAATATAATAATTCAAAAGGCTGGTAAAAATATGAGATTGAAAGAATTAAGGGGTACCCTTTCACAAACTGAACTTGCAAATAAATTAGGAATGCCACAAACAACATACAGCAATTACGAAAACGGCAAGTCCAAACCTAATATTGATATCTTAATAAAATTTGCTGATTTTTACGGAGTTTCACTTGATTATTTATGCGAACACAAAACTCAAAATAGAGATTTAGGATATATTGACGATGAACAATTTGAAGCAATCAATGCTTTAAAGGAATTAAATCACGATAATTTTTTAACCGTTAAAGGGTATATTTTCGCTCTACTAGACAACCAGAAAAAACACAATAGTTGATTACTCATATTCCCTTGCATTTCTCATATCAAGCAACAAAGCCATTATAACTAGGAAAAATTTTATAAATGAGTTTTGGTAATAATTTAAAGCAATTTCGTATTGAAAGCGGAATGAAGCAATCTCAACTTGCAAAAAAATTGAATTAAAAAATTATTATTAAATTTATATAAAAACATATTTTTTATTTGATTATTTTTTATTTTTTGATAAAATTGAGTTGCTTTAATTGTTTTTTATTTGAGGTATAAAAATGAAAGTAGGACTATTTGTAGGAAAATTTCTACCACCACACAAAGGGCATAAATTTGCAATTTTGGAAGCAGCAAAAATATGTGATAAGTTGTATCTTGTTATAGGTTTTGAACCTAATGTTACCCGCAAACTTTGCGAACAAGCAAATATGCCGTTTATTACTTTGGAACAAAAAATTGAATGGTGGCAGCACGAACTTAAAGACATACCAAACATAATTATTCGCGGTGAAGATGAGACAGGAATACCTGACTACCCTGCTGGCTGGGCGGTTTGGTCGCAACGAACACAAGACATAGTTGGCGAACATATTGATATAGTTTTTGGAAGTGAGTTGAGTTATGCGCCGTATTACGAAAAATATTTTCCAGACAGTGAATATCAGTTACAAGATGTTGACCGCGTCAACTTTCCTATTAGTTCAACAATAATAAGGCAAAATGTACAATCAAATTTATCTTGGATAATAGACAGTGCCCGCCCCTTTTTTGAAAATTATTATAACAAAAAATAAGTCCGTAAATATTACGGATTTTTTATTTTTTGAAATTTTTTTCGTATAAAAAGTGATAAATAATATTGCAATAAAAAAATATAGTTTTATGTGCAAATTTTAAAGCATATATAATGTTTTTATTTTACAAATCAAGTACTATGCAGGCTTTTTTGTATTGCATAGTACTATATTTTACGCATATTTTTTATTTAAAAACGTGCTTTTTGCTTGCATAATACATAAA
The DNA here is from genome assembly GCA_944383315.1 of uncultured Clostridia bacterium. Taxonomy (GTDB): domain Bacteria; phylum Bacillota; class Clostridia; order Christensenellales; family UBA1242; genus UBA7867. Next base: position 36,184 of record CALWPB010000005.1, read on the forward strand.
GATAGATTTTTGCATAGTATTTTTATAAAGTAAAAAAACTTACTATATGCCCCAGTAAGTTTTTTAATAATATATAAATTAATGCAATTTTTTAATAAAACTATTAACGAATAAAATTAGTTTTTGCAGAATTTTCCGTTTTAGGTGGCAATATATTTTGCGTTTTACCCTGCTCTATGCAACACATAAGCCATACCATATTAAGAGCCAAATTTCGCATAGTCTGCATACCTTCCGCGTCTTGCGCACACTCCCCCGCATTTCTACCGTATGCGATATTCCAATAAGTAGAACCCGGCACGACTATATTAGAAATAAACATATATTCATTTATCTCATTTACCGCTTGAATAGTACCAGCACGACGAGCAACAGCAATGCTAGCACCTACTTTATGCTCAAAAGCACTTCTACCAGCATAAAACATTCTATTCATAATAGACAGTAGCCTGCCCGCAGCATTAGCAAAATAAACAGGAGCGCCGAACACAAAGCCATCAGCGGTACGCGCTTTTTCTATCCATTCATTTGCTACATCATCATTAAATACGCACTTCCCCTTACCAACGCAAGCATTGCAAGCAATACAATCGCGAATTTGCTTGTTGCCTATATTTAAAATTTCTGTTTCTACACCTTGTTCGTGAAATATTTTCTCCATTTCACGTAACGCGGTTGCTGTATTACCATTTTCGTGTATACTTCCATTAAATAACAAAACTTTCATAATTTACTCCTTTAATTCCGTAAAGCTTTTTTGTTTAACTGTGTAAATAAAATATTAAAAAAAGATAAGAGTATTATATCAAAATTCCACCACATTAGCAACTTTTTTAATAAATAATTAATAATTTTAAAAAGAGGTCAGTGTACAAAAGTATATAAAATTACAAAATTTAAGAATAAAGTTCCTTTTGTTATTGACAAAAAGTAATTAAAAGTACACAAATTAGTGTTGACAGAGCTTTTTGTTTGTGTTATATTTTGAAAAACAACCAAGGAGAAAATTTATGAAAGAAAAAATATCAAAATTTAATATAAGTAAGTATTTACGCGACAAACTAGAAGAATTAGAATTAACACAAGCTGAACTTGCTAGAAAAATGCACAAATTAATAAAAAGTAATGGTCTTTCTGAAGAAGCCTTAAAGACAAACATAAGCAAATGGCTCAAAGGTGAGCGTTACCCTGGTACCGAATATTTATACTACTTGGCCGAAGCATTAGATGTTAGTATATTGAGTATTTTAACCGCAGGAGAAGTTTGCGAAAAATATGATAGACGACCCTATACTCTTTATGCTATTGCAAAAAACACTAATAATGATTTTTTGGATGAAATTTTAAACCAAAAAGACAAGTATGGAGATCCTATCATAGGAAATACCGATGAATATGGGTATAACTTGCTCGATTATGCCATAGAGTTTGAAAATATACAACTCATAGATGCTCTACTTAAAAAAGGATATTTAAGTTTTTATGGATTCAGTCCTAAAACATTTTTTTGCGTCAACTACTATCAAGACAACGAAAATTTTCAAAAATTAGTAAAACTGGCTGTGAAACTTGATAATCTTGAAATATTTTCAAGTGCAATTAATCGCACATTTCCTATTGTAGAAAAAAATCCCCAAAAAGCAATAGAATTTGAAACTTATGCTCTTGATAGTGAAATAATTAAAAATATCTTATCAACTAAAGATATTTTTAATTATTTAACAACCCAATATATCATTTCATTACAAGATTTTAATATAATAAATTACGGGATTAAATATCCAGACCATTTTAACAATATTGTTAATGATAAACTAGCAGAACTTCCCCGCCTTAGTGCATCATTTAATATATTATTAAATACTGCTATTCAAAATAATATGTTAGACATCGCCGAAAATTTGATAGATATTGCTATAAAGCATAAAAAAGAAGTCTTACCTAAAATTATTGAAATAATGAAAGCGCCTATAACAATTAGACAAGGTGTAATATCTATTAATAGATTTGAACCAATAAACATTATTGGTTATATTTCGCCAGAAAATTTAAAATTGCTCTCTAATACCCAATTAAAATCAAAAGCCGAATTACTAATGAAGGAGATTTAAAATGAAAAAATATATTGCATTTGATTGTGAATCAATTCACATACGCCACAAATATCCTTGTTCTTTTGGCTATATTAAAACTAATGAAAATCTAAACTCTTTAGAACAAGAAGATATAATAATTAACCCTAAAATATCTCAAACAGAATATGATTATCGTGTTATTAAAAAAATTTGCCCATACAGTTTAAAAGAAATTTTACAATCCCCTACTTTTACACAACAATATCCAAAAATTAAAAAAATATTAACAACTCCAAATGCTTTAATAATAGGTTTCCAAATTAATGAAGATATAAAATATATTTTAAATGACTGTATTAGGAACAACTTAGAGCCTATAAATTTTTCGTTTGTAGATTTACGCAATATAATATATTTACTTGAAAAACGTAAATCAAAATCTCTGCGCGAAGAGTATATGTTTTGGTTACACAGATTACCGCAAAACGCCCATAACAGTATGAGCGATGCTAGTATGACTATAGAAGTATTAAATGCTATACTTGCGCATCACAGAATAGACCTACAAAGTTTGATAAATGCTCACCATGATTTATTAGGAAAAGTTGAAAATTTTGTTATAACATATAAATCTAATTCAATAGATATTAGACTACCTAAAACAAAAACTAAACATCGTAACCGTATTAAACCAAATAAATCAGGCCAAGAAAATTATATCGTAAAAGGCTCTGAAAATTTTTGTTTATTTACTCATTTTCTTAATACTGTTACACGACAGAATGATGCAAATAATATTTTTAATAACCAAAAAATTAGTATAAGTCTAAATTATGAGCATTATAATTTCAAAAATATGTTGAAACTCGTGCAACTTATAACTAATGCTGGCGGAACTTATGTCAAAAAGGCTTCCACTGCAGATATTTTTGTTACATATAATCCATTAGATGAAAATCATAGTGCTAAATGTACAAAAATGGAATATGTGATAGAAAGCAACAAAAATGGCACTAATATTGAAATTATTGATTTTGAAACACTTCTTTCAAAATTAAACATTACAGAAAATCAATTAAATACTATGCCTGATATAGAAGTCGAAATTCAGGGATAAAAATATCAACAAACAAAAATATCTCGAGCACTAAAATTATATTTAGGAAATACAATATAATACTAGAAACAGCAAAACACTAATAACAAAGTTTAATAATATAAAAAAGCCCTTTAAATTGGGCTTTTTCTAAATTTTTAGCACCAGTACGAACTCAAAACGGTTCGGGTACTGGAACACTGGCTCCCCAAGGCAGGATAATTAATTATATATCAGGCCTTTTTGAACCTGCAGACAACAAGCAAGGGAAAGCAAATGCTTGCATTTGATTAACTTGCGCAGTTGTGTGGCGCTCTGCCGCCACACAAGCAGGTTCAAGTCTTTTGCATAGCAAAAAACCGCACTATTTCTAGTGCGGTTCTGCTTGGCTCCCCAAGCAGGACTTGAAAAGACAATTTATTGTCCGCCCTGCGAATGCTAGTTTGCAAAGGGGATGCTTGCATAATTAAGGCAAACGACGCATCATCACACCTAGTGTGATACGGGCGCAGGTTCGTACGCAAAGCGTACTTGTGCAAAGCGCAAAAGTCCTGCGGAGCCAACAAAAAAAGCACCGCGAATGCGGTGCTGTTGGCTCCCCAAGCAGGACTTGAACCTGCGACCTGCCGGTTAACAGCCGGACGCTCTACCGACTGAGCTATTGGGGAATAGTAGTTTTTATCTTGGAGTAAAATATTTAAAAGGAATTTGGTTTTTAAAGGAAGATTGTATGCCTTTCCAAGATAAGAACGTTTTTATTTTAGCAAAATAAATAAGTTATGTCAATAATTTTTTACTAAATTTTTAAAAAAATACTAAAAATTTTATATATAGCAAAAATTTAATTTTTTAGCCATTTGAAAGTTTTAATGCTCCAAAAACTGAATAAGGAAGCAACCTTATAAAATATCTCACAAAACAAAACACTATATTAATAAATTTGCTAAATTGCTAACGAAGTAAATCATTTCATATATAAAAAAATACATTCCAAATTTTTGGAATGTATTTAGTTAATATTTTATCAAGCACTACAAAGATAATGCTAAATCAATATTTCCATCATAATTTATGCTAATTTCTTTAAAATCATATAAATGTCGTGATAAGTTACGTCATTGTCCATTGTGGTCAACATTTTAAGGCTTATAGGTCTATCAATTTTGAATAAATGTTCACCATTCACGCAACCAGAACCGTTTGCCATACCACGCTTTGTTGTATTTTCCATTATGATATCATTGTTGTATAAACTAACTTCGGGAACTGTTGTACAATTTGAAATTGCGTGTACTCCGTAACTAATCAAATAAGTGCCTGGTTCAAGCATTACGGCATTGTTCTTTTCATCAAGTACAATGCTTTTTTGATTATCTGGGTATTGCACATCAGTTGCGAAAACTGGTTGTTTGTTTTTTACTGCAGCATTTGCGCGGAAATATGCTGTTGTGGTTATAGCAGGCGAGCCGGTAGCACCTGTCGCTCCTGTTGCACCCGTTGCCCCAGTTGCACCTGTTGGTCCTTGCGTTCCTGTTACACCTTGTGAACCAGTTGCCCCGCGAGCGCCAGTTACGCCTCTAGAACCAGTTGCTCCCGTGCAACCTGTTGCTCCTGTTGGCCCTTGCACTCCCCTAATTCCCGTTACACCACGCGGAATATAGAAGTTAAATATATGATTTGAACCTGTACCTGTATCAGTTATAACTGCCGCTTCAGTTGGCTCTACCGATTGTACTGTACCAACAGCCAAAGTAGAAGCACTTCCCGTAGGCCCTGTTGGACCAGTAGGGCCAGTTGGGCCTGTCGGTCCCGTTGGTCCGGTATCTCCTGACCCTGTTGGTCCTGTGGGTCCTGTCTCACCTGTTGGACCTGTTGCTCCCGTTGGACCTGTTGGTCCAGTATCTCCCGAACCTGTAGGACCCGTCGCTCCGGTAGGTCCCGTTGGGCCAGTAGGCCCGGTAGGCCCTGTATCTCCTGATCCTGTTGGGCCTGTCGGTCCCGTTTCTCCTGTTGGTCCAGTTGGACCTGTTTCACCAGTGGCGCCAGTCGGTCCTGTCTCACCTGTTGGACCTGTTGCGCCTGTTCCTGAAGGTCCTGTTGGACCTGTTGGTCCAGTCGGTCCCGTTGGGCCCGTATCTCCTGAACCCGTAGGTCCCGTTGGTCCTGTAGCACCAGTTGGGCCTGTTGGGCCTGTTTCACCAGTCGGGCCTGTTACAGATAATCCTGTTGCCCCAGTATCACCCGCAGGCCCTGTTGCACCTGTAGGACCTGTAGGGCCCGTTGGGCCTGTCGGACCTGTTGGTCCTGTAGCCCCCGTACCAGAAGGGCCTGTAGGGCCTGTTGTACCAGTAGCGCCAGTCGGTCCTGTTGCACCCGTTGGACCAGTTGCCCCCGTTGCTCCTGTTCCCGAAGGACCGGTTGGGCCTGTCGGACCTGTTGCTCCAGCGGCTCCAGTAGGACCCGTGGGTCCCGCAGGTCCCGTAGCACCCGTTGGTCCTGTAGGCCCTGTCGGACCTCTAGGGATTGTAAAATCTAATACAAGATTTCCTGATGTACCAACATTGGTAACAGTAGCATCAGAACCCGCTGTACTCGTCCTTGTTGTACCCACAATTACGGTTGTAGGACCAGAAGCCCCTGTTGCGCCTGTGGGGCCCGTTGGGCCTGTTGGGCCTGTCGGTCCTGTAGCGCCATCAAGTCCGCGTGGTCCTTGGCTTCCTGAAATTATGGGAATATCGTTGCACACAGGGCAACAATTTCTTCTTTCGCAATCATCGTTACAATTAAAACACATATTCGCTCCTTTGCATTTGTTGGTATCATATCAATATATGAAATTTGATAAAATTAGGTGATATAAAATTTCAACCTACAAAGCAGTTATTCAAATGCTGCAAAAACATTTTAATCTTTTAGTTTTATTACAATTTCATTACTATGCAAATTCACTATAAAAGTGTGATTTTCAGCAAAGATTTATGCGCAAAATCAAAAAAAATGCAGTACTATGCAAATAAAAAAAGCGAACAATGTTTCGTTCGCTTTTTATGCGTTTTCAAGTTTTAATTTTATTTCTTCTTGATGTAATGCATCAAGCATTTCATCAATATCACCTTGCATAAAGTTATTAATTGAATGCAGACTAAGCCCAATTCGGTGGTCGGTAACTCTCCCTTGTGGAAAGTTGTATGTACGAATACGCTCACTGCGGTCGCCTGTCCCTACCTGACTCTTGCGTTGCTCGGCATTTTCGCTAATTGCCTTTTGCTGTGCCATATCTTCAAGTTTTGCACGCAAAATATTCATAGCACGTTCTTTATTTTTAATTTGGCTACGTTCGTCCTGACAAGTAACCACTAACCCTGTCGGCAAGTGAGTAATACGGATAGCGGAATCGGTTGTATTTACACCCTGCCCACCGTGTCCACCCGAACGGTAAGTATCAATTCGCAAATCTTTGTCGTTGATTTCGACATCAGTTTCTTCAACTTCGGGAAGCACGGCAACTGTAACCGTACTTGTGTGCACTCTGCCTTGAGATTCGGTTTCAGGTACGCGCTGCACACGGTGTACACCGCTTTCCCATTTCAATCTACGGTACGCACCCGCACCTTCAATGCGCATAACACCTTCTTTGAGTCCTCCTACTTCGGTATCACTATATTCAATAATTTCAGCGCGCCAACCTTGTTTTTCAGCATATTTTTGATACATTTTAAAAAGTTCGGCAGCAAAAAGTGATGCCTCATCACCGCCCGCTGCAGGACGTACTTCGATATAAACATTGTTGTTGTCATTTTTATCACGTGGCAACAGCAAAATACGTGCTTCTTCTTCGATTTTTTGAATTTCACTTTCCGCTTCTACCGCTTCTGCTTTTGCAAGTTCGGTCAACTCAGCATCCACATTTTCTGCAATAATGCTTTCGGCAGTTTTGCGCTTTTCTTCCGCATCAGTATATTTTTTATACAATTCAGCATATTCTTGCAATGTTGAATGTTCTTTTGCAATCTTTTTGTACTGCTCCATATCAGCTATAATAGTAGCATCACACAACTTTTCGCTTAAATCATTGAATTTTTCAACAAAAGGCAATAATTTTTCAATCATTTTCTACTCCTTGCAATAACAAATCTATCAAAACCGTAATAATCTCCAACTATATTACAATCAAATTCGCCAAAGATTTCAGCGACTTTTTCAGCCTGAAAATCTCCAACTTCCATATAGATTACACCGCCTGCACTCAAATAAGCAGGCGCTTCTTGTGCTATTTTACGATAAAAGTCAAGCCCGTCTTCCCCGCCAAAAAGTGCAGAATGTGGCTCGTAATCGGCTACACTTCGAGGCAATGTCTCCATTTCTTTACTGTCAAGATATGGCGGGTTACAAACTATAATATCAAACTGACCGCTCACTTTTTCAAACATATCACCAACCACAAAATCGACTTGAGCAAAATTTGCAAGCGCGTTTTGCCGAGCCACGCTTACAGCCGCTTCGCTGATGTCAGTAGCCAAAACATAAGCATCAAGATTTTTTGCAAGGCTTACAGCAATGCAGCCACTCCCTGTACACAAATCAAGTATACGTGTAGGTACTCCTTCGTATTCGGTAATTATCATATCGCAAAGTTGTTCTGTTTCGCTACGCGGTATCAACACATCGGGTGTAACCTTTATTTCACAGTTTACAAAAGGCACAAAACCCAGTATAAGACCGAGCGGTTCGCCCTTTTTTAATCTTGCAATATCGCGTTTAATTGCGGTTTGCTCCTGCTTTGTGATTTCTTTTGCCCCCCACTCAATCGGCTCTGACTTGGTGCGCTCAACCAATAGCCATGCCAAATCCCGCGCACAGTTGGTATCCATATCGATATTATTTGCGGTAAAAAAATCTTTTATCGTCATTGTTTTTCCCCTTTTTAAATAGCAAAAAAATAGGGGTCTCGTTGGGACACCTATTTTTTAAGGTAAAAGTTAAGCCGCGGTTTTGTTACCATTCTTTTCATCACGTTTAAACTTCTTGTTAAACTTCTCAACACGACCAGCCGCATCGACAATCTTTTGATTACCTGTGTAGAATGGGTGGCACTTGTCGCAAATGTCCACTTTCATAACGTCATTTTTGTATGTTGAGTGAGTCATAAAAGTGTTACCACAAGCACATTCAACCTTAACTTCGTGATAGTCTGGATGTATGTTTTTCATAATTCGACACCTCAATTTAGATTTAATAGTAGATTGATTATAGTACATTTTTCGTAAAAAATCAATACTTTTTGAATAAATTTTAAAAATAATATTTGACTCAATCAATCAAAATAGTAAAATAGCGAAAAAAACCTAAAATTTTAGCAACCAATATTGACTATTTACCTATTTTCACTTATAATAAAAATATAAATATTTAGGGGGAAAGTTATTATGGCTTTTACCTACTCTCTTGAAGCACGCATAGCACGTGCGCAAGCAGATTTTGAAGAAGGCTACAATCGTGGTAGTTATGCTTTATTACGCGACCGTCAACTACCATATTACATTGAAAAATATGATTTGCCGATTTCTAAAAATTTGGAAAACTTTTTAGAAAAAATAGACAAAACCATCCCTTATGATACTTATGAAAAATCTACACCCGACCAAGTAAAAAAGGCGCTTAACGGCGTAAACAACTTATATTTTTCGGATATGCAACCTGTTGCGCACAAGGTACTGCTTGATGGTTTGCTTTATGATGATGAATTCAATGAAGCGCGTAAATTTATCCTACAAAATATTCAAAAAGATAATGCCAAAGAAATCATTACAAAATTTATAAAAGAACAGGTCGCTGCTGATTTGTTTTTGATATATCCAACTCGATACTCCACCAAAAACAAACTCAACATTACTCAATCTGCTGATTTAATATATGCGAGTAAAATTTATTACCACGAAACACACGATAAATATGCTATTAACTTGTATAACGACTTGAAATTAATAAAAGAGTTAGACGACTTAAAATCAAAAATTAATACACATCATCGACCGCAACTTACTTATTATCAACCCAGCACTACTTACGAAGTTGATTTTGATGAACGCGAAAGCGCGAGTGCAGACCGTTGTTTTTAGTTTTTAAGTTTAAACAAATAAAATTAGTTAAAAATAATCAATTAATACTAGCAAAATGCTAGTTTTTTTATTACTTTATGTGCTTCTTATATTTTTCAGCGATTTTATCAATGTCCCCCGCTCCGAGCCATACAAGACAATCACCACGCGTGAGCATTTTATCTAATTCAAATTGCAGCCCTTCATAGTTCGAAAAATACGCGCAATCTTGCCTACCGCCTAAATTATAGAAAAGGTCAAGCGCATCGCCGCCCATTATATAATTTTCGCGCGCTGCATACGTAGGCAAAATAATCAAAAAATCAGCATTTGAAAAACAAGACACAAAGTCACCCATTAAAGCCTTTGTACGCGAATAAGTGTGCGGCTGAAATACTGCAATAATTCGCTTAAAATCGAGTAATTTAAGTGTATCTAATGTTGCGGCTATCTCTGTTGGATGGTGTGCATAATCGTGATAAATATTAATTCCTTTTGTGCGTTTTAATAACGTAAGCCGTCTTTTTACACCATTATACCCGCTAATTCCTGCGGCTATGTCGCAAAATTTTATTTTATACTGCCGAGCAACCACAACACAAGCAAGAGCATTTAACACATTATGCTCGCCCATAATATTAAGTTTTATATTCCCTAACAACTTATGTTTGTGATAACAATCAAATGAAAATTTGCCATCAACTTCTTGCAGATTTAAAGCGTAATAATCGTTTGAATTTTTTAGCCCAAAAGTTATTATTTTTTGCGAACTATCAAAGACTTTTTTATCAATTTTATCTCCGTTTATAACAACGTATTTTTTAGTTTGAGTGGCAAATTGAGTAAAAGCATTTTCAATATCTCTTAAATCGCTATATGTGTCCATATGGTCGCGCTCAATGTTTGTAATAATCGTACTTTCGGGCGAAAGTGCAAGCATACTTCGGTTAAATTCGCAGGCTTCGGTGATAAAATAATTTGCGCCACCTATTCGCAAATTTTCGCCAAAATCTATAGCAACACCACCAATATGCACGGTAGGGTCATACCCTGCGGTTTCGAAGATTTTGCCTAGCATTGCAGTTGTGGTCGTCTTCCCGTGAGTGCCTGAAATCGCTATTACGTGTTTGTAGTGCTGTGCCACAATTCCCAAAAATTCGGCGCGCTCGTAGACGTGTTTACCAAGTTTCAGGGCTTGTTGCACGACAAAATTTTGCTCGCCTACCGCAACCGTATATACGAAATAATCGCATTTTGCTAGCATTTCATAATTAACACCAACAAAAACATTTATTTTATGTTTTTTTAATTCTAAAAGAGTATTGCTATCATTATCATCACTGCCACAAACACTAGCCCCAAGACTAGCGCAAAGTTTGGCAAGGGCACTCATACTTACCCCGCCAATTCCATAGAAATAAATACTAAAATTTTGCATAAAAGTTTATATGAAATTTAAGATTAAAAAGTGCCCACACCCACAAGTTAAATTTTTGACATACGAATATTAAAAAAATCAACCACTATTTTAGGGCTTAACTCCATAATACTGGTTGATTTCAAAATTTGTTAATATTGTCTTTCTTCTTCGACATATCTATGTCTGTTGTCTTGTTTTTGCATTGAAACTTGTTCGCGCAACAACTTGTTTTGCTCTGCTAACAACTCATTATTCCTTTGAATCAACGCATTTTGCTCTTCTAATAGTGTTAGCATTTCCAACATACAATTCCCTATTGCAGATTGATAACCTCCTTTAACGTATTCTACCCCGCCAGAACTTAAACGCATTTCATTAAACTCGGTCTTTCTATATCCTTCAATCATCTGTTGCAATCTTGATTTGTCGTATCCTGCCATTTTATTAACTCCTTCATTGTATTTTTTATAATATAGCATTTAATTAATTTAAGTCAAGCCTTGAAGCATATAAATAAAAATTTCTAAATAATAAGAATAATTTCAATTTTTATAAATTGTCCACTAATAAAAAAACCCCCGTAGGGATTTCCTTAAAGTAGTAGGCTCTACTCCTTGGCTGCTTCTGCCAAAGCCTTCTCATACTCTGCAAGAATCATATTGGAAATTGCATCGCGTGTCTCTGTGTTGAGAGGGTGAACAATGTCCTTAAAGTTTCCTTCTGGAGTTTTACGACTAGGCATAGCAATAAATAAACCTTGATTGCCTTCGATAACCTTAATGTCGTGCACTGCAAAACAATCGTCAATAGTAAGAGAAGCAACAGCTTTGAGTTTGTTGTCATCTTTCTTAACGATACGAATGCGAATGTCAGTAATTTTCATCAAGTCGGTGTACCATCCTTTTAAATTTTTCGCCAAAAGTAGTATTGCCACTATTTAGCTTACAATTATAATACACATTTCGAGTTTAATTGTCAAACAAATTATGCCCAAATACTACATTTTTTAGACGTTTTTTAAAAGAAACAAAAAATTTATAAATTTTATGAATAAATTACAAAAAAGTGGTTATAATACTAATAGCACGGGTGATTTGATTGATTATTTAGTTAGTTTATCAAGTATTTCAGCCTGTGCTTTTTGTTTGTATAAAAAAGAAAGCGGAGAAATCCGCTTTTCTTTTATTCAGTTTTGTTTTCAGTCTGTTCAGGCTGCTGCTCTACTGGTTGAACTGGGCTTTCAGTAGATGCTACTTGTGGTTGTGCATTCAATGCTTCATTTTGAGCATTTTGTTTCGCTTTTTCAAGCAACTCTTTATTCTTGTTGCGGTCTATCATAATAAATACAGCAGCTAGAATTAACGCAATCGTAAGCAATAATGAAAGTACATTAAATGCTGTAAATATACTAATGAATCCAAATACAGCGGTAATTACACTAAACACGAATGTTGTAGTGATCAAGCCTTTTTTCTTATCAAATGCTTCAGGTGCTAGATTCCAACGGGAAATTGAAATCGCAGAAAACACCACACCGAGCACCGAAAAAGCGAGGATCAAAATCATCATAAACATCATAATTGCATAAGTTGCACTGTATACTGGGTCTAAATTACTCTCGCCCATAATAGAGCCAACCGCAATCAATGCAACGATACAATCAATTACAAAAATTGCAAATGAAACTAACGCAAGAATAAGTCCAGTAAGCAACAAAGGTCTTTTCACCTTGTCTTCCATAAGTCTACTCCTTTTAAATATATAGTTATAGTATATCAATTTTAGACAAATTATGTCAATAAAAATTAGACAAATATTCAAATTTGTCTAATTTTATTAGACATTGTAAGGGAATTAATTTACAAAATTAAATTTACTCCTGCATATTTTCAGTCTCTAATGAAGAATTGATATCTAATTTTATCTTTTTATATCCAATAAAAATCAGTACCGCCCCCACGACGATAGCAACCCAAAACAATAGACTTATAAAACTAGTTAAATAAACACCCACTGCAGAAATTAAACAAAAAACTACATTATAAATTCCTGAAGCAATAAAAATGCCCAACTTGTGTTTTGCCTTATCGAAAATCTTTCTACTCCTTGCACATGCTATGCTAGAAATAATTACACCAATAACGGAAAATATTGCCAATATCAACATATAATAAAATATGTAAAAAATTTCAGTTGTATCCGCAGCAGCACCTGTAAGTCCTTCAGCCAAAGCACCCGCCACTAGCATTACATAAGCCCACACTATATAAAAAATAATCGAAATAGCAAAAGTTATAATTGTAACTACTTCCCCCGCAAACAATAATGGCCGTGATACTTTTTTATCCATATTTTCCCCTTTTAAATAACTATAATAAAACTAATTAGATTTGTTTAATTTGTGTTTTTTCGACTGTTTTAATTCATTTTTCATATTTTTACGTACATAGTGATACAAGTTCCAATATTCGTGAAAAGTTTTTTTGAGATAGGCAACAGTTTCGGGGTCTAAATTTTTGTAACGCTTGCGAATAGCATGAATATTTTGAAGTATTTTAGACCTAAAATCAAGAATAATTGTAGACTTTTCATAAGCGGTTAATAAATCAAATAAAATATCTATTATTTTTAATCTTTCTGCCTCTGGATAACAATCAAGCCAAGCCTTGATAGCACGCTCAAAAACTTTGCAATTAAATGTTGTACTTTCCGTTATATCCAATCTACCCTCATCTGTTACCCGCCATCTAAATGGGTCGTGTTGCATCATAGACACACCGTAACAACGCACTACCTCGTAATTTGTTACATTATGCATTATGACCCCCACCATTGAATCTCGTGTTATATACTTTTTGATTTTATCTGCAACTTTTTTATATCTTTCTGTTGTAAAAATATCATATTTAAATCCAGGTCCATCAAAATCATAAATTTTTATGATTCTATCTTGCAACTCTTTGTCTGTGTAAATGCCAGAAAAACTAGCAAGATTACCGCCCTTACTATGACCACCTAAATAAAAATCACCTTGTATCAAGTTAGCCACATTTCGCACATACATTAAGCACTGCTCTTGGGAAGGAACAACATCCATAAATGCCATATTAAAATCCTCTTTCCAACCTATTAAAGTTAGGTCTGTACCACGAAATGCTATAAAATTACAACCATCAAGTTTTAATACAACAGCAGAAAATTGCAACTCCAAATCTTTATCGAAACGGCTACGGTAATAATTGAATCGTAAATTGCGATAACGATTTGATTTAAACATAAGTCGCAACATTTTTGAATTCATAATTGGAGACATTGTACCCTTTACTAATTTTTTAATAATTTCTGCATTATTGAAATCTTGCAAAGAAACATCGGGTTTATTTTCGCTAACACCACCTACCAAATTACTAAAATCTAAATACGCCATTTGACTAAAAATAAGAGCATCAACTTCATTAAACGGAAGTTGTGAAATATCAAAATTTCCAAATTTCTTTATAAAATAATGAATATTGCGCATAATTCACCATTAATTACTTTGTAAACAAAGTATTTTTTTAGTTTAATATAATTTTATTGTAAAAATACTTAAAAGTCAAATTTTCGTAATTACTAATTTAAAAATAATTTGAAAAAATGCCAAATTAATGTTGACTAATATTTAAAATTATGCTATTATAAATAAGCATCTTGTAATTTTAAGGTGCTTTAAACGTTTTTAAGGGTAATATAAGAGCGACGCACCCATAGCTCAACAGGATAGAGCAACACCCTTCTAAGGTGAAGGTTGGGGGTTCGAGTCCCTCTGGGTGCACCAATCGAGTATATATAAATTATGTACTCGAAAATACGAGTGTATATTACAAGGGACTCGAACGGGCGCGTCTAGAGCAAGCCAATAGTGTTGGGTTGTTCGTGCCCCGGCGTGATAGTGAAGCAATTTATTGCAAAACGGAGCGAGTCCCTCTGGGTGCACCAGTGGGATACATTCCCTTGTTATCAAATTAATACTTTTTTAGCGGAAGCTTTTAAACACCTAAGATATGGTGGATATAGCTTAGTTGGTAGAGCGCCAGGTTGTGGCCCTGGAGGTCGTGGGTGCAAGGCCCACTATTCACGCCATTATTTAGTGGCTCTCGCCACTTTTATAGGGGTATCGCCAAGCGGTTAAGGCACTTGACTCTGACTCAAGCATCCGAGGGTTCAAATCCTTCTACCCCTGCCAGTTGGGCATCTGTGTACCAGTGTAAGTCCCAATGCAATATTTTAGGGGTGTCGCCAAGCGGTAAGGCACAAGATTTTGATTCTTGCATGCGTAGGTTCAAATCCTGCCACCCCTGCCACAATCTCGCCCCTTTTGGGGTTATATGGCCCAATAGCTCAGTAGGTAGAGCACTTGACTTTTAATCAAGTTGTCCCGCGTTCGAGTCGCGGTTGGGTCACCATTATGGAAGGTTGGCTGAGCGGTCGAAAGCGGCGGTCTTGAAAACCGTTGTGCTGAGAGGCACCTGGGGTTCGAATCCCTAACCTTCCGCCAAACAAAACCTAAATCGAAAATCTTGTTTTAAGTTATTGTTACAAAAAACTCAATCATTTGGATTGAGTTTTCTTTTTTGTTGTTTTTGAATTAATTGTATTGTTTATATTTTTGTCTACGCCTGAGTGTTTGCTATTTTGTATATTTGATAATATATCCATTGCGTTATATGTTTGCATTATTGCATTTCTTCTATTGGAATTGCATTCAAAAATTGCTAAATTATTTTGTGTAATATTTCTTTCATACATATTGTTAGTAATGTTTAAAGTAGCATCCCAACTTTTTGAAAATTTATGATAATGTTCCATTTCTCTTACACAGAAATCTAATTGCTGTCTTGCGGTTAAAGAATTTTTATATCCATTCAATAAAATGTTATAGCAAGATGTTATATTACCTTTAGTGATTGCATTATTTGAGTTTATTACATCCGTTGAAAGTGCAATTATATTAAAAAAAGAATTTATTGTATTGGTTACACTTTTATTTACTTTACCTTTGTTCGGATTGTTAGAAGATAAAATAAATGTTAAGTCTCCAATTTTTGTATACTCTTTATTTAATGACTCTGTTAAATGATTTAAAGGTGTTAATATATTAGATAGTTGAATTTTAACAGACTCAGTGTCATTTGGATAATTATCCATAGTTAACAAGCATTGTTCTAAAGCCCTAATATGACGACTTAAAAAATCGTTAAATTTTATACATTCCGACATAAGTTTTTCATATAATTTGTTTTTTAATGATGCATAATTTCCAATTTCAATAATAAATGAAACTATGACACCTGTCAAAATACCAATGGATATATTTTCAAACCAAATATAATAACCTTGTGGATTATTAGGTTCAAATAGATATAGCAATAAAGTTTCTATAGTAAAAATAATACTTAATATAAAAGTACAAATTATAATTTTTTTATGCGCCTTCATATACTTTCTCCTATGAGTTATATTATATCATATTAAATTTTATATTTCAAGTAGGGTAGCAGTCTATGCCATGAGTTATTTTGTATTTAAATTTATTATAAGTACTTATATGAAATTAATAAAATAATTTACACATACAACTCTACCAATATATCAATCATTTCTGGTTGAGGTTTATTTTGGATTATATGTGGAAGTTCATAAGTCTTTTTCTTAAATGGTGCTTTTGTTGTGTTGTTGGTTGTTATTGATGGGCTATTAAAGTAAATTTGCATTTTGTCATTATATAAAATTATTTGCTTCACAAGATAGTTTATAAGTAGTTGTGGTTCGAGTTTTAAGGCATCATTGAAATAGTTTAAAATATCTTCTTTTGTTAGTTTAAAATTTGTTTTGCTTTTCTCAACTACAATTTGTCTTTCAATATATTCTAGTTTCTTTTCAAGTTCAGTCATTCTTTTGTTGGTTGTGTTGTTGACGATTCCTTGCTCAACTGCTTTCATAATATTGTCTAATATCTTTTGAGTTTCTATTTTCTCTTTATTTAGACTTATTAAGAGTGTGTTGCCACAATTTTCACTTTCTTGCACTTTTAAAATATTGTTTATAATTTTATCTAATGTTTTGGGACTATTTAATTGTTCAATAAGTATTTTAATAACCAAATCTTCTAAAATTTCTTTTCTTACGGTTTGCTTATTGCAAATTGTGGTATGTCTTTTCTTCCCTAAACATTTATAATATCTTCTTTTCTTTCCTTGACTTGTTGTTCCACATTCAGCACTAATTGGCTCGCCACAATATCCGCATTTAAGTTTATTTCTAAGTAGATACACGACTTCAATACTCCTTTTCCCATATTTATTTTGATTTGTCTTTTGTCTCACTTTTTCATAAATTTCGGTAGAAACAATTTGTGGATACATATTCTTAAAAGTTTGATTGTTAAATCTATATACACCTGAATATTTTTCATTTTTCAATATGTTGTAAATGGTATTTCTTGCAAAAGGTTTGCCATGATTTAAGATATGTTTTGCTGTTAAATCTGCAATTATATCTTTCACATAAACACCAAGTGCATATTGCTCGTAAATATATCTTACAACTTTCGCTTGTTCTTCATTTATAACAACTTTATGATTTTCGACTTTGTATCCATAGATTAAGTTTCCACCTGTAAAGTTACCTTTTAATCTTGTTTCATTCATACCACGCTTTACCTTTTGAGATAGTTCTGCTGAATAATATTCAGCCATTCCTTCAAGTAAACTTTCAAGAATTATTCCTTCTGGTGTGTCTGGTATGTTTTCCATTGCAGAGAGGAGTTTTACACCATTATCTTTTAGTATCTTCTTATATTTTGCGGTTTCATATTTGTTTCTTGAAAAACGGTCAAGTTTATAGACAATAATATTTTGCCATTCTTTATTCGCACTGTCTTTTATCATTTGTTGAAAATCTGGGCGATTGTCATTTGTGCCTGTCATTGCTCGGTCAATATAGGTTTTCAAAATCAATATATCATTATTTTTAGCATATTGCTCACAGACACGAAGTTGACCTTCAATAGATTGCTCTGTTTGATTGTCGCTTGAATACCTTGCATAGATTACTGCTGTTTTCACTTATTTTTTACTCCTTTTATTTAGTTTTTTTATTTGTCTTTCGACGAAAAGCGTAAAAACGAAAATGACTTGTTATCTGTTTCTTTTATGTTTTAAATTTGTAGTCAAGGGTTGTGAAACAATACAGTTTACCCTTGACTACAAAGAGTTTTCGTTTACGCTAAAACGGCGAAAGATAATTTAATTCGACTTTTTCATTTGGGAAATTACTTTTGGACTAACCTCACCAATTAGCACCCCTTCATCCCAGCATTTAAAGTTGTCAAATAAGAGTAACTTTCTATTCTCAATTCCAATCGTGCAGACTATGTCATCATCTAAAATGTCCGAGATAAAATAGGTAGGAAGATTTTTTGAATAAACAATTCTTTCTCCACTTTTTTCAATATATTTGGTTATATAACTTATTGATTGAGATAGATTTTGTCGATTTATTTCTTCAAAATCATTTCTCCCAAATCTTTCAAGAAAATATGTGTTTTGAAATGTTGTTTGCATTTTATGATTTTTTGTTGAATAATCTCTTTTTTCTATTAACTCTCCAATCATTGTTGGAGTATAGAAGATTCCATGAAAATGAAGTCTTTTATTTATAGGGCTTCGTTCCCAAACTCCAATATATTTCCACCCCTTTCTATAACTTAACTTTTTAAAACAATTTGCTAACTTTTTTCTAAATTCTTCTTCATTTAATTTCTTACTATCAAAGGTAAATGTGCAAAAATATGACCATTCCTGTAAATATGCTTTTCTATATAACCTTTTTCTTCGTTCACTTAAATTCCTTTTCTTTCTCTCTAAATTTTCATCTACAAAACTTTGTAATTGTTCTTTACTCTCAAAATGTTCTTTTAATTCTTTGTTTATATTTTCAACTTTTTCTTTCTTGCTTTTATCTTTGTTTTCACAATATGTTTTTTCAAATGTCAGTTTTTGCTCAAACTCTTTCATTGATTTAATATTTACTCTCTTTCTTTTCTTCCAACTTTGTTTTACTTGGGGGATAGCAATGTAATGACTGCCATCGTTATACACTTTTGCATGAGGATAAGACATTACTTTCACCTCCTTTTTCTTTTTGTTTTTTAAGACTTAAAATTCTTTGATAGATAACTTTGTAAAAATTAAAATCTAAGATAGATAAGTCTAATTTGGTTTCATTGTTTTTGATTTTGTTCATTTTCTTTAACTCCTTTTTTGTAAAATTTGGAATTAAAAAAGACATAGAAAAAGATTTTCTACGCCCATAAAATGCAACCACTGGCTCCTAAATTTTGGCTAAGAGCATACCAATAAAACTAACTTCTCGGCTTGCCATTTTGCGTTGTCTAATTTAATTTCAATGAGAGAATAGCACAAATATTTTTAAATTGTAAGGACAAAACTGGTAGTAAACTAGTACTTTTTGCATACTTTTTGCAAACAAAGTTGTAGTTTTTGGTAAAAAGTGCACAATTTTTACTATTCTTCTCTATATATAGCCACGAGAATAAGTGAAAGTTAAGGCAATATTCAAAAATTATTCCACTTTTTATCGTGGAATACTTGATTTTTTACATATATTACATTGCATATCTATCTTTGAATTTTCTTCTTTGTTTGTAAACTTTATCTACACTTATGTTTAGAAATTCGGCTATGAGTTTTGGTTCAACTCCGTTGTAGTAGTATTCAAAGATTTGTAATTCAAGTCTATTTTGTATGATTTTAGAAATCACTTCTTTGACTTTTGTGTAATCTGGCTTATCTTCTATAATTGGTCTTTCGTCTATAACTTCAAAACACTCGTTCTCATCTGTGATATTATTATGAAATTTTAATTCTTTTCGTAGGTAAACCTGCAAAACTCTAAGGCAAGCATTTTTAAGATTATCTGTTCTTCCAGATTTTGATTTTGAATTTATGCAAAGTTCACCAAGATTGTGTCCAATAAACTTGCAAAGGAACAAACTTGCTTCTTGGACTAAATCGTAGGCATCTGAATAGATATCTAATTTTTTGTGATAGCAAATATCTTGTCTTAATAGACTTTGCAATCTCTCGACTTTTGGTGTTGCACTGTATGCATATTTCTTAATACTTTTAAGTGCAAATTGTGCAAAACATTGAGATAACTTTTCAATGTTTCCTAAGGTGATAACCGTGTTATCATCTAAAATTCCTTTTTTCTTT
>CALWPB010000006.1 GCA_944383315.1 uncultured Clostridia bacterium
CCATGCACTATGAAGGCAATTAAAAAGCAAATTCTTGAAGATATGGTGATAAACACAATTACTCAACTTTTAAACAGTGAGCAAAACATACAATTCCTAACAAATGCAATTTTTAATTATCATCAAAAGCACTCGCAAGATAACATCAATTTGAAACTTTTAGAGCAACGAAGAAAGGAAACATTTAAGGCAAGCCAAAACATATTGAAAGCCATTGAGCAAGGAATAATCACTGATATGACAAAATCTCGCTTACAACAACTTGAAAATGAACTTGCCGAGTTAGATATAGAAATAACCAAAGAAAAGTATAGAGATAACTCGCTTTTAACAAAAAAAGAAATCGAACAATTTTTACGAAAACAAGTGTTTGAAGATACGCAAAACATAAAAATTCGCAAACTACTTGTAAACACCTTTGTTCGAACAGTGTATCTCTACAATGATAAAGTGGTAATTCTATTCAACTACACTGACTCACCCGACAAACCGAAATTCACAGTTGA
This sequence comes from uncultured Clostridia bacterium, assembly GCA_944383315.1. Taxonomy (GTDB): domain Bacteria; phylum Bacillota; class Clostridia; order Christensenellales; family UBA1242; genus UBA7867. The sequence goes on from CALWPB010000006.1 coordinate 507, forward strand.
AGAAAACATAGAAACCGAAAAGCAGATAAACTCTGCTTTATCTCAAACCCAAGGTTCGTGCATATCACTTCACTCCGCACCAAAAGGCACTTTTTGTGCCTTTTTTTATATGTGCGGATGAGCAAACTTACAGTTTGCCGCACACGTGCGGGGACTCGAACCCAAAGGTTCGCACCGTTTCGCTGCGCTACACTCTCTCGCCCGTCAAGACCCAAGGTCTTGTCCGATTGGCTGATACTTGCCGCAGGTAACTATCTATTCCGCCAATCGCCTCTCATCCGCACCAAAAGGCACTTTTTGTGCCTTTTTTTAGTTTAAACAAAAAAACAGAATAGCATAAAAGCTATTCTGCGTAATGTTGCTTTACAAACTGTGTTTATTCAGTGATTTCAATACCACTAACTACTACATCAACGTCTGCTCTAGAAAGCCACAAGTATCTAATACCATTAGTCATATCTTCTTTAACTACTGTCCCAGCAGTGTAATCATCATTTTTGATAACTGTGAATGTAGAAGCTTCAGATGTGTAGAGAGTCTTGTTTGCTGCGTCTTTTAATGTAACTGCAACATTGAGTTCGCCATTTTCAGCAGTAGTCAATGTGTAAGTAACTGTGTAGTTACCTGCTTCGGTAATGGTGTAAGCACTTTCGTTTGCCATAACAGTGTCACGGTCGTCAACGCCTGTGAATTGGTAAACAAACTTAACACCTTCTTCAGTACCCAAGAAATAAGTAGGAAGTTCAGTTAGGTATGCACCGTTTTTGCCGTTAAGTGCAAGACTCCATACTGCGTGAGTTCCTTCGGTCATTGTAGCAGGGTCAATCTTTACAGTGTAAGAAATGTCCATACCGCTTGTGTAATCAAAGTTCTTGTCTTCTTCACCAAAGTAGGTGTTTGCAGCCCACAACTCACCATCTACGTCTGCGGTTGAACTTTTCAAAGTAACTGTGTTGTCATCATTTTTGGTAATTGTACCATAAGGTTGCTCAGCCTTACCACTGTCGACGTTAAACACACCGTCCTGTGATAAATCAGCCTTCCATAATGATACTGGACCGCCACAAGCGGCTAAGCCAAAAACAATAGCCATAGACAAAGCTAAAATGCCTAGCACTTTAAAAGCAGTCAAACTAGCACTTTTTATTCATTTTATATCAAAAAAATACATAAAAGGCAAATGTTTTTATCAAAAATTTATAAAAATTTATAATTATACATAAATTGAAAATCTGTAAATTTTTATTTTTTTACTATATTTTATATAATTATAAAGGAAAAACACTGATTTCCCACTATAAATAAGTACAAGAACAATAAAAAAGATAAATTCAAAAAACTATGTTTTTTAAAACATAAATAATATTACAAATAAAAAATGAAAAAATATGCAAAAAATTGCATATTATTTCACAAAAATTTCACATAAATATACTATAGATCGACTCTTATCCCATAAATATGTTTTTCTGTTTCTTTGATTATATTTGCCATTGTACGCACAACATTTACGGGGTCAATACCCGAAGCGGTTTCGCCTGAAAGCATTGTTGCTGTTGCTTCTTCGTATATGGCATTTGCTACGTCATTGACTTCGGCGCGCGTAGGACGAGTTGAATTAGTCATACTTTCTAACATTTCTGTAGCGACCACACAAGTCTTTTTCTTGACGTTACACAATGAAATAAGTTTCTTTTGAATTGGTGGAATTTTTTCCAGTGGAATTTCAACTCCCAAATCACCACGCGCTACCATAAGTCCATCGCTAACATCCAATATTTCTTCTGCGTGCTTTACTCCTGAGGCATTCTCTATTTTTGAAATAATTTGTATTTTTTCGCCACCATTTTCAGCCAAAAATTTACGAATATCCATTACATTTTGCTTATTGCTAACAAAACTAATAGCCAAAAAATCCGCTTTATTTTTTATAGCAAATAATAAGTCTATTTTATCAGCTTCAGATATATATGGAGTACTTGGTATAAGCCCTGGAACATTTAGCCCCTTATTGTTAGACAATTTACCGCCAAAAAGCACGCGGCAGTTGATATCATTAGTTGTAACTTTCTGCACTTCAAATATCATCATACCATTATTAGCAAAAATGCGGTCGCCAGTCTTTACTTCATCAACTAATGCCTTATATTTTAACCCTACAATATTTTGATTGCCGACTACCTCCTTACGAGTAAAAGTAAACTTATCCCCCGCCTGTAATTGTATACTACCATTTTCAAACGTGCCTATGCGAATCTCGGGACCTTTGGTATCAATCATTAGTTTTACCTTTTTAGAAGCGCGCAAGTCTGCAATTTTGTCTATAAGCCCTTGGTGTGATTCTAAAGTTCCATGGCTCATATTAAGGCGGGCTATGTCCATTCCTTCCTTGTTCATTTCATTTAAAATGTTTACATCGTTGCACGCAGGACCAAGTGTGCAAATAATCTTCGTAATTCTTTTCATAATCATAAATTATACAAAATTTGCTAAAAATATACAAATAAAAACACATAATTAAAATAAAAAATAATAAAAAATTATTAAATATGTTTGAAAGTTATATTTTAAATTAAATAAAATTATTTTATATTTTTTCAATATAATCTATAACATTATTAATACTATTTAAACAAATTATTAAAATATATTTTAATACAAAAACCGTGATTATTTAATTTGACACTTTTATCATAATAGTATATAATTATTACGAAGTTTCATTTATTTAAGGAGTATTTAATGGAACAAGAACAAAAGACAGAGGATATTATAGAAAGAATTCCTGAAATTTGTCCAGATGCAAAATATCGTATGGAAATGCTAAAAAAGCGCTATTTGCCCAATAAAATACAAAATGCTGTAAGTAAAGAAAAATTATAAAAAATATTAGTAAAAATAATAATGTAATTATGAAAATTCAAATATGTAATATATATTATATTTTTATAATTAAACGATTGTAAAATATATAAAAATAAACTTTAATTAAAACAAATATTAATAGAAAAATATACGCAACTTGTGCGTATATTTTTCTATTTTTTACTAGCATAAAAAGCCTTATATCCGCGGTAGGCTTCGTAAATATCTGCCTTACTTGTAATCTCCCACGGTGCGTGCATATTTAGAACAGGCACACCCGCATCTATTACGTCCATACCATACTTTGCCATAAGGTATGCAATCGTTCCACCGCCGCCTTCGTCTACTTTACCCATTTCGGTAGCCTGATACTGCACTCCTGCTTCGTCCATAATAGCGCGTAGTTTACCGATAAACTCAGGGTTTGCATCGTTTGAACCAGACTTTCCGCCAGAGCCGTTGTATTTATTAAAACTAAGTCCCATACCAAAATGAGCATCAGTAGTTACATTAAATGGTGCAAGATTGTTAGGGTCAACGGCAGCGGTTACATCACTCGATAACATCATTGAACGAGTCATCGCACGACGTAAAGCAAGTTCGCTATACTGCCCCGCAAGATTCATAATTTCTGCTAATACATTTTCAAAATACTGGCTTGCCATTCCCGTTGCGCCCACACTGCCGATTTCTTCTTTATCTACAAGCAAACACATTGTAGTACGTTCGGGTTTTTCAATTTCGAGTGCTGCCATTAGCGCGGTATAAGCACAAACGCGGTCGTCCTGTCCATATCCCATTACCATACTACGGTCAAGTCCAAAATCTCGAGCGCGCCCTGCGGGTACCATTTCGATTTCTGCAGAGAAAAAGTCGTCTGCTTCAATACCTTTTTCTTTTAAAATATTGAGAATATTCGATTTTATTTTTTCTTTTTCCGCTTTCCCATCTTCAATAGTACCGACCAGCACATTCAAATCTTCCCCAGCAACATCTTTCAACTTGCTCTCAGGCTTTCGGTCAAGATGTGGCAACAAATCCGAAATACCGAAAACAGTATCGCTAGGCTCTTCACCAATGCTTAACTCAATATTGCTGCCGTCTTTTTTAATGACGACTCCGTGCAAAGCAAGAGGCAGTGCAGTCCATTGATATTTTTTAATTCCGCCATAATAGTGCGTATCAAATAGGCAAAACCCTGTACTCTCGTAAATTGGGGTCGCTTTAAGATCTATACGTGGCGAGTCAATATGCGCGCCAACGATATTTAGCCCTTGCTCAATAGGTTGCTTACCAATTACCACAAGTACTATTGTCTTATTCATATTAACGGCATAAACCTTGTCCCCTGCTTTCAACTTGCCGCCCTGTTCCATAAGTGTGGCAAGACTTTTATATCCTGCTTGCTCTGCACGTTTAATTGCATATTTTATACATTCGCGTTCTGTTTTACAAGTGCTCAAAAAATCTTTATATCCATCGCAAAACTGTTCCAGCGGTGCGCGATTTTCCGCATATTTTTTCCAAAGATTGTCCATATTTTCGCTCCTTTACAAATTTGATTATATTATAAAATAATTTACCCCAAAAAGCAAATTAAATTACATTTAATGTATAACAAATTAAATCTTTATAAAATTTAAAAAAATTTTACTTTTTATCTTTTAAATTGTATAAAATTTTGTTATAATAAAATTATTCAACATTCACAAACCCAATTAGCACATCTTAAAAACTATTTTTGAAAATTACTTATTAAAAGGCAATCAAATGAAATCAATTTACACTTATTACAAAGAAAGACTGATTGAAATCAGTGGTAAGAACAGAAGTTTGTACACACGAAAAACGAGCAAAAAATACTCTTACGACCTTGGTAAAACCTTGGATGGCGACTACGATGCTATTGCTGAATTTTTGGATTTTCTATGGAAAGGCAAAACTTATTCATTTACCGTGATCGGTAAGCAGCAAAAAGAGCGCCTATACAAAAATCTCGGTGTTGAGCACAAAATGAAGTCTGCTTATGCTGCATTAGACACTCTCATAGGTAACGAACGCACGGCGCAGGCTTTACGTGTAGAACGCCAACGCAGAGATGAAACAAAGCGCGCTATATCAAGTCAAATAACTTCGCTTAAAAATTTAAAACGCGATATTGAAGAATTTGCAAAGGAAACAGGACGATATGAACTGTATATCGGCTATCCTTTTGTACAAGGTTGTATTGGCAAAGATGTACTGATTAAGGCTCCGTTGCTTCTTTTCCCTGTTACCATTGAAATGCCTGATGAAAACACGGTAGAAATAGAAATAAAGCGAGACGAATCAGTCCAATTAAACAAAGTATTTGTTGTGGCTTATGCCCAGAATCACCGTTTAAATCTTGAAGATATGGATATGGAATTTAAAGGTAAATTAGGCACACAATTCAAGAACATTCAAGAAGTTGTAGACTATATGCGCAAATTTGGCTTCCATATTGGATATAGTGCGCGTAAAGGTATTTTTGATTTCGAAAAATCAAAAGAGCCGCAACTGCACGACCCTATTGAAGTAAAACAATATTGTATGCTAGGGCGTTTCCCACTAGCAAACTCAATATACAACGATTATACATTACTAGAAAAGAAAAAACTCACCAACGAAGCCATTGACGAATTGTTGTATGCAAAGCGTCCAAAGAAAATTAAGAAGCCAGACGAACACTTATATACAGTCGGCAATCTCGACTATGCTCAACAAAATGCTATACTTAATCTCAACAAAAACGGGAATATAGTCATCTATGGACCTCCTGGGACTGGTAAGTCGCAGACTATAGTAAACGCGATTACTGATGCTATTGTAAAACACAAACGCGTGTTAGTGGTTTCACAAAAGAAAGCAGCACTTGATGTAGTATTTAACCGTCTTGGCACACTCAACAACAAAGCAATGTACGTCATTGACCCTGAAAAAAATAAAAATGCCTTTTATGACCGTGTCCGCACGACTCACCAGCAAATTATGGACTCCGTGCCAACAGATTCTCGCAACGACTATGACTCAGTTGAGCAAAAAATTGATGCAGAAACAACAGAATTACAGACCATTAGTGATATTTTATTTACAAAACAGCCTTTTGGGTTGAGTTTGCAAGAGATGTACGCAAATAGTTACGTACTTGGCAAGACAAGTTATGACTATACTATTTATCAAAATATGTTGCGCTCGCCAAAAATACTCAAATTTAATTACAATGAACTTAGTGAAAACTTGCGTTTAATTCGTGAAAAAAACAAGGCGGAATTGTATTACAGATTTTTGGAAGCAAAGAAATCTAACCCCTTTATAGACAATTTAAAGCCCGACATTGAATTTCACACTCTTACACAAACTACTTCTCAACTTAACAAACTACTTTCCGAACGCATTGCGCCATTTGATATGAGCAAGTATCCAAATTCAAGGCAATTAATTGCGTACTACTTAGACAACAAACTTTCAGTAGAAAAAATGAAGCCGCTAGTAAAATTTGTTGCAAAAGACACAAACCGCAGTACATACAATACTTTGCGCACCAGTTATGTACTCTTCCCTATGTATCCATTTGCTAAAATGGCAATGAATAAGAAAGAAAAGCAGACTGAACAGCAATTTAATGAAACTATTGAGGCGATTGAAGAATATACTCAAGACTTTAAATTCTTGCGCGAAGTGTTGACAGACACGGGATATGCAATGATGATTGATAATGTACTAAATGGCAATACACTATATTTACGTTTGCTACGCGATGCGCTAAATAGTTATGTCGAACTACGCGATGTAAACTCAATGCTTTCACAACTTAACCACATAGAACGCACTATTCTCAACTTTGCATACAAAAACACGACTACAAAAGCGCATTATCTTGATACACTCAATCACTTGTTACCTATTCGTATTTATTATGAAGTAACTCTGCTTGAAGACAAGTACAAAAACGAACTTTCACTTATTCTTGATTATGACAACGCAAAAAATCGCATTATTTCATTAAAGTCTGAGTTGAATACGGTATCAAAAGCACTTTGCGATGAGCAATTTAGGCAAGAATACATTGATATGTTTAACAAGGACCCTGAAAACAAAAATTATTTATATCAAATTTCAAAGCAACAAAATCAGTGGCCTATTCGCAAGTTTATGGAAATTTACGGCGAATATCTCTTCACACTTTTCCCTTGCTGGCTATTAAGCCCCGAAGGTGCTTGCACTATCCTTCCCCTCGTGCGTAATCTCTTTGATATAGTGCTATTTGATGAAGCATCTCAGGTATTTATTGAAAACACTCTCCCTGTCATTTATCGCGGCAAAAACATAGTTGTTGCGGGAGACTCAAAGCAGTTGCGCCCAACAGCAACTTTTATGAAACGTTATCTCGGTAACGATGAAAATGAAGAACTAGACGAAAGCACACAAGCAGCACTTGAAGTTGAGAGTTTGTTAGACCTTGCAATGACGCGTTACACAAGCGCGCACCTTACATACCACTACCGTAGCCGCAGTGAAGAACTAATCAATTTTTCAAACAATGCCTTTTACGAAGGCAGGCTTGAAATTGCCCCAAACACTACACACAATTTAGGCAAAAAGCCCGTTGTGCGCATTAAAGTAGATGGGCGCTGGATAGACCGCAAAAATATTGCCGAAGCAAAAGCGATTGTAGATTTGTTGAAAAAGATATTCAGTACTCGCAAAAATAATGAATCAATAGGAATTATCACCTTTAATGCCGAGCAAGAGAGCGCGATTGAAGATGCTATTGATGAAGAATGCAACCGCAACCCGAAGTTCCGCGATATGATACTGCGCGAACAGAACCGCAAGGAAGACGGCGAAGACATCAGTATTTTTGTCAAGAACCTTGAAAATGTACAAGGTGATGAGCGCGATATAATTATTTTTAGCATAGGCTACGCGCAAAACGAATATGGCAAGGTTGTCGCACACTTTGGTCCTCTATCTACCGAAGGTGGTGAAAATAGATTAAATGTAGCCATTACTCGTGCAAAATCAAAAATATATGTAGTAACAAGTATTGAGCCCGAAGAACTCAATGTCGAAGGCACAAAAAATGCAGGACCTAAACTCTTTAAACAATATTTGCGCTATGTGCGCGCTGTATCAAACGGAAATCAGACCGAAGCGAAGATAATACTTGAAAATGTACTAACTATTCCCGAAACACCAAAGCCAAAACTTGTGATAAACGACCTTGAACAACGCATTAAGACTGAGTTAGAGAAACTTGGCTACAAAGTCGAAACAAACATAGGTAACGCGGATTACAAGATTTCGCTTGCGATTTATGATAAAACTTTAGACCGCTATCTTGTTGGTGTAGAATGTGATTATGCGGCTTACGAATCGTCTGATTCGTTGCTTGAACGTGATGTATATCGCCCCACCTTCTTGCACGCGCGTGGCTGGGATATAATTAGAGTTTGGAGCCGTGATTGGTGGTTGCACAAACAAAAAGTAATTAATACTATCGTTAAAATTGCAGACAAAAACAAAGCAAAATTTCAATCACAAAAAGAAAGTGAGGCTGCCCCTAAAAAGCGCACCCGCACAATAAAAATTAAGCCAAAAGCGAAACCAATAAAAGTTACAAACAGCACAAAATAACCGCTAAAATAAAATTCTAAAAAATCCCCCCAAAAAATACAAATAATTATGCAAAAAATAGCCTTAAAAACATAGGGCTATTTTTATTTGTTTTTATAGGATATACGGAAATAATCAAGCCACGATTTGTATTTATCTTGTGCCGCAAGACAAGTATCAAGCAAATATCCTTGCTCATTAGTCCACTCATTCAAACCACGATAATAATAGTATTTATTTACATCTTCTATAATAAAAGGTACAATGTTATTTGCAAGACATTCTTTAAACATTATAAGGCGCCCTACCCTACCATTACCGTCTTGAAACGGATGTAATGTTTCAAACTCGTAATGGAACTCAACTATATCGTGAAAAGTTTTAATATTTTTTGTATTATAATTATTAAGTAAATTTGTCATTTCTTGCTGTACCTTTTCGGGCGGACAAGTTGTTTTGCCACCAACTTCATTAGGTACTGCCTTGTATTCGCCGACACGAAACCACGATTTTGTACTATCTACCGTACCTGTTTTTAGAATAAAATGCAATTTTTTTATAATAGATTCATTTAATTGCTCGTTCGCATTATCAAGAATAATATCAAAGCAACGGAAATGATTATTTGCTTCAATTATATCGTCAACTCTTGTTTTACCCGTTTCCCCTAAAGTGCGTGTTTCAAAAATCATTCGCGTTTGCTCTTCCGTCAAAGTACTGCCTTCAATATGATTTGAGTTATATGCAAGCGCTATTTGCGTCTTATGATAAATACCACCTGTTATACTGTTATTCCTTTCTTCAAGCAAACGGTCTAGCAAAATATTGTCTGTTTTATTATTTTTATGTTGCAAAAAAGGCGGCTTTGCGTCATCTGGTATAAGCCAAGTTTTCCCCTTTAAAATCGCTCCCGCTATAAGTCCGTGCGCACAATAATTTCTTACTGTTCGGTCTGCAAGCCCCCACTTTGCAGCAAATTCGCTTACTGTAAGCATAATATACCCCCTTATATATATTATATGCCGATATCGGCAAAAAATCAAGAGTTTTATAACATTTTCTTGCCGATATCGGCAAATTTATTTTAAAATTTATAAAAAAACAACCTTTTTAATTGAAAGGTTGCCGATAAAATATAGTTTAATTAGCGCGAATTTTTTACGATAAAAAGCCTTTTATGATTAAGTCTTCGGCTTGCTCTTTTGTGAGCCCAAGAGTTTGGAGTTTTATTATTTGTTCGCCCGCAATTTTTCCTATTGCAGCCTCGTGTGTAAGATTTGCATTGGCATCGGTATTTTTAAGCGCGGGAGTAGACGAAACTTGCGCCTTATCCATAACTATTGCATCACACTCAATATGCCCAAAACATTCATTGTTTCCGTCTACCACCGAATTAAATTGCTGGCGGCTACTTCCCTTTGCAACCGAGCGGCTGATAACATTAGTACTTGAGCCTTTACCGTTTAGGCTAACAACAAATTCAGTCGTGGCGGTTTCGGTATTTTCGGTCAAAATACTTTCTTTAATATCAAGGCTAGCATTGTCGGCAAGGTCGGCAACAGTCTTGCGAATACTTGCGCTCACACCCCCGATTTGTATTGTTTCCATTTGCATAGCAGCGCCGTTACTTAAATGCACTACCGTAGTAGGATTAAGAATTTTTGCCGAATTTTTGTTTCCCGTGCCAAGATGACGCTCAACATAGCGCACGCGCGAATTTTCCCCAATATAAAAAGTATGTATGCCATCGTGCCCGCTCGCTTCACTACCTGTATTGTGCACCCCGCAGCCCGCAACAATCAGCACATCGCAGTTTTTCCCGATATAAAAATCATTGTAGACTAGGTCATTGAGCCCCGTTTCAGTAACAATTACAGGAATATGCAGGCTTTGTCCACGCGTACCGTCTGCGATGCGAATATCAATGCCCGACTTGTCCGTCTTGGACTCAATCACGATACCAGCAGCATTTGCTCTGCCCACGAGTTCGCCATTTTTGCGAATATTGTACGCACCTGCAGGGACATCGTGCAGCCCAGCAATTTGCTGTAACAACTCATTGTCAATCTTATTCATTTTCGCTCCTTAATTTGTCGCATTTGCCGAAATTTTGCAACTTAGGCATTATTTTTGCGGGCGCACCGTGCATCGCAATTTCACCGTCTTTGATAAGAATAATCTCATCAGCACTGGCAAAAAGTTTTTCTTGGTGGCTTATAATAATATTTGTGCGATTTCCATTAATAGATTTTTTGAAAATATCGACTAAACTATTAAAACTCCAAATATCAATGCCCGCTTCGGGCTCGTCAAAGATATTGAGCGGACAATCACGAGCAAGCACTCCTGCTAGTTCAATGCGCTTTAATTCGCCGCCAGACAAAGTGCTATTCAGCTCACGGTCGAGATAATCGCGTGCGCAAAGCCCTACACTAGACAAATACTCACAAGCCTGCGCGGTGGTGAGTTTCTTGCCGCTTGCCTGTTCAAGCAAAATGCGTGCGGTTAGCCCCTTAAAACGTACAGGTTGCTGGAATGCAAAACCTATACCTAGACGCGCGCGCTCGGTAATACTTAGACGCGTAATGTCCCGCCCGTTAAAAATGATTTGCCCCGTCGAGAGCGGATAGATACCCATAATTATTTTTGCAAGAGTGGACTTTCCACAACCATTAGCGCCCGTAATGACGTAGTTTTTGCCCTTTTCAAAGTCAAAATTAATATTTGATAAAATCACTTTTTCGCCGTTTTCTTGCGCCGAAAATTTTATATTTTTTAATGTAAGCATAATTTTATTATAGCACAATCTAAACCATTATACAACCGCATAAACAAAAAAAACGTAGCAAAAAAGCTATCGTCTTTTTAAGTGGATGAGATTCTTCGCAGGCTAGTCTACGATGTCCGTCTCAGAATGGCTAGTACCCCTAAATATATTTAAAGAACTGTCATTTTGAGCCCAACCGACAAAGACGAAGACGAAAAATCTATTCCACTTGCTTGATTTTGAGATATAAGGCTTGAAATATTAACTCAATAATCTTTATTAACAAATTATCACTTGACAAATATAACTGCTATGTTAAAATGTTTATATAGATTTATCTTAATATGGCAACAGAAAATAGCACTAATATACTAATTTTATAAAACATTTAAAAAATTTTTACAATCATTTTTTAGGGATAAAGAATAATGGCAAAATATGTTGAAAAATTCATACTTCCTAGCGAAGAAATAGAAGAAAAATTGATTGCAGACCGAATGGAGTACAACGGCAGAGATTTTGGTTATATAGATAATATTTATCCTTGCCGCTTATTCACCGCAAAGCAATTAACAGAACTAGATTTTGAAACAATAACGATTTTATACGGCGGGAACGGTTCGGGCAAAAGCACTTTGTTAAACTTAATTGCAAATAAACTAGGTTTAAAAAGAATTGCCGACTTTAACAACAGCGAATTATACAACGATTATTTAAACTATTGCAAAATAAGGATGGCTGAAGATGAAGAAGGTTACATTTTTCAGCAAGTTCCCCACAAAAGCAGAATAATAACGAGCGATGATATTTTTGAATATATGTCAACGGCAAGAGAAAATAATCGCGAAATTGCAAACAATACCGAAGATATGCGAATTGAGTACAAAAAACTAAAATACGGCGAAAATATTAGGCTTGAAGGTTTAAGTAATTATGAAGAATTTAGTAAACAAGTTGATGCGCGCAAAAAATCGCTGTCCAAAAGAAAATTTCTTTATAAATTTGCAGGTAAAGAAGTTAGATTAAAAAGCAACGGCGAAACCGCTATTGAATATTTTAAAACAAAATTAGAAAATGATTGTTTATATTGCCTAGACGAACCCGAAAACAGTTTATCGCCAAAATTCCAAAAAGAATTAGTAAAAATACTTGAAAATCAAGCAAGGTTTTGCGGTTGTCAATTTATTATTGCGACACATTCACCTTTTGTCCTATCCCTAAAAGGCGCAAAAATTTACGATTTGGATAGTACCCCCGTAGATATCAAAAACTGGTGGGAACTAGAGAACACAAAAGAATATTTTAAATTCTTTAAAGAAAATGAAGATTTATTTTTAAAATAAAGTTATAAAAAAACTCTAAAGCTTGTAACCTTTGAAACTAGCAAAAAAGATAGTGGAATAAACTTTTTCACTATCTTTTTATATTAATTTGAAACATAATCAACTAAAAATTAATAAATTGTTTTTATTATTTGTTTAATTCTTTTTCGCTCTTACCGCTATTATTTTTATTAGCAAGTATGGCATCAACATAGCCATTTACTTGAATTAAATCGGTATTGTCAAGAGCCTTTATTTTGTTAATTAAATTAATTTGTTGTTCATTTAGATAGCCGAAATCAAATGCCTTTGTTATATGGTCGCAAAGATAATCAAGTGATACACCATAATAATCGGCAATTTTTATTAAAGTTTCAATAGTTGGTTGAGTTTTTCCCAACTCATAATTTGCATAAGTCGCTTGTGTTACTTGCAAAATCGGTGCAATATCATATTGCGAAAGCCTTGCTCGTTCTCGTAATTGTTTCAATTTCATAATTTTCTCCAATCTATAAAAATTAGCATAACTAATAAGTACCTTCTAAATTCTTATCCTTAAATAAATCATCATCGAAAAAATCATAAAGTGAAATATCTAATGCTTGACACAAATCGAGTATTGTTCTTGTTCCCGTATTTTTGCTTTTACCATAAAATATGCTTTTCAATGAACCTGCGGGCATACCCGCTAAATTTGCTAATTTATTTGGAGTTATTCCGCGTTTATCACACAAAGCATATATCCTTTTTGTAATTGCTTCTTCTAATTTCATATTTTCTATTCCCAAAGTTATATCTTCTATAATTTTAACAAAATAATGTTTTATATATGGAAGATATATCTTCTATTTTGTGATATACATAAAGTAGCCATTATAAACAAAATTATTTGTGTAATAAATATTAAAAATCATTAATTTTATAATTTATTAGCGGAATAAAAATAAAATATCTTTATTAAATTATTGATTTAATAAAGAAACTTTGTTAAAATATATAAAAATATCAATTTTAAGGGAATATTATGAAAACATTGAATTTTGAAAAGTTGGAGCCTGCAAGGGCTTGCGTGTTTATAGGTAGACAGGAGTTTTTTTATAATAAAGATATACAGCAAAATATTAGTTTTGCCGTTCATCATCTTATTGCTCAAGGCTTTACAAGATTTTTCTTGTGCGGTGATAGTTATTTCACCACTATTTGTACGATTGTATTAAATACTGAATTTGTTGGTAGATATAATATTGAAATAGTAAACGCAAATATTTTTGATAAGCAAAACAACGAACTTGTCCCCGACTACGAAATACACGAAAATGAATTTTTCGAGCGCACTACCGAAGTTATAGACTATTGCGAGTGTATGATAACATACTTTGACCGCGAATATACTGATTATAATTATCGTATGTATCACTATGCAAAATTTAAAGGTTTGCGCGAAATTAATTTGCTTGATTTTAAATAAAAAGTTATTAATCAAATTATATTGCTAAAAAATATTATTTAATAACATAAAAATTTAGTGAAAAAATTTACAAAAAAAGCGCTCTTATAAAGAGTGCTTTAATTTAGCCCTGTGGAGCCGAAACCACCAGCGCCGCGGTCGGTATTGCTATCAACTGTGCCTTCCGCTATTTCGCAAGTGTAGAACGGGCAAATGACGAGTTGGGCGATTTTCTGCCCTTTCTCAACAGTGTAATCTTCGTGGCTTGTGTTTAACATAATGACTTGAATTTCGCCGCGGTAATTTGTATCAATAGTCCCCGGTGAATTTAGCACCATTAGTCCATTTTTGAGAGCAAGACCGCTTTTGCTACGCACTTGACCTTCTGTATTTTCGGGCAATTTAATACGCACACCCGTGCTGATAATTTTGCGTTCTCCCGCAGGGATAATAGTGTCTACATCTGCGTACAAGTCCATACCTGAATCGGTCGGGTGCGCGTATGCGGGAATTTTCGCGGTTTCGGTGATTTTTTCAAAAATTACTTTCATTTGTACTCCTTAACATAAAAATTGCGGGTTACTCGCTTGTTTTTGCAATATAGTATACAAAATTTGCAGTTATATATTTATAAATAGATGAAATCCTTCTGGCAGCATTTTATGCTGATATTCAACCGTCTCTGCGGGCTAGGCTCAGAATGCCTTCCCGCTTGCGAAAAGTCTGGCGCCAGTATACGTAACAATAAGAAACGGTTGTCCACGCCAGCCATAACCTTGATATAATTCTTTGTATCAACGTAGCCAATGTGTAGTGCTGGCGGCTACATTTTCTTGACTGCGTTTTTGACTGCATCAACGGCGGGTTCAAAATTGAGTGCTAGACATTGATTGAGATAAAACTCAGCAAGTTTCCTATCTTGTGGAACGTTCTCCCCCCTAGACAATTCGATTGCATACATAAACATTGCACGGGGCTCACCTTGTTCAGCAGCGGCACGAATAAGGTCCAGTGCTTTTTGCTTTTCTTCTGCCGTTTTGGCCGTGCGGAAATCAACAACACCTTGTTCAAACTGCGCGTACTTGCAACCGTGTGTAACAGACCAAGCAAGTAATTTTTTGCCCTTTTCAACATTATATTCAACTATATCTTGCGCTTTTGTCATATGCATAGCGCCAACAAAATACACAGCGCAAGGCACTTTTTCGCGGGCAAGTTTATCAAAAATTTTAAAAGCCTTGTTTATATCCCCGCTAATTCCTATTCCTAAAATAAGGCAATAAGCATATCTAAGTTGCGCGGTAACATTTCCCGCTTTTGCGGCTTTGCTGAGATAATTTACTCCGCCTGTTTTGTCCCCTTGAAAAAAGCGGTCTACTGAAAGATACAGCCAACTTTCTGCATCGTTGGTACTTTGCCAAACTTCTAGCGCGCTTTCTTTGTCTTGTGCTAAGCCTTGTCCCAAATAAAGAGCAAGTCCTAGTTTATTACATTCAGGGTTAGAAAGTTGAGTATAATTTTGAAGCAATTTAATAGGATTTTCTATTTCAACAAAAGGAAATGTACGCATTTCGCAAATGAAGCCTTGCACGTTTATTTCCATTATTTTTTGCTCTTGATTTTCCATATTCACCTACCTATAATTGTTCGAGTTGCACTCCCGCTTCTTTTAGCAGTTGCAATGCAAATTTATCCGTGTATGGAGTGTGGTACACAATTCGCTTGATACCTACACTGATTATCCAGCGCGCACAAATAGCGCAAGGGGTATGTGAAATGTAAATAGTTGCGCCACTCAAATCGCCGTGCTCTTTCAAAGCCTGCGAAATTGCGTTTTGCTCGGCACAGATTGAGTAGCAAAGTTCTTGGTGGGTGCCGCTCTCAATATTGTGTTGTTTGCGATAACAAACACCTTTATCTGTACAACTTTGCAAGGGTGTTGGTACTTTGTTGTATCCCATTCCTAAAATATCTTCACCACGTGCCACCACTGCGCCGATTTGGCGTTCAGGGCGGACGCAATTTGTCCAAGTGCCAATAAGTTCGGCAAGTTGCATAAAACGTTTATCCCAAATATTCATAATATCTCCTTTTTATACAACAAAATAATATCAGTTACGCACAATAAATACAAGCAAATTAACCAAGATTATCAAAATTCAGTAATCTTAATTTATATTATTTAATAAACCGCTTTATTCTAGTACCAGCCAACACTAAGATTAGCAATCATATATAATTTGGGTAAAAGAAAGCGGAAGTCCCGAAATTTTGCGTCAACAAAATTTCGTGCTCCTGCTCACAGGAGCGAGCGCATACCGCGCTCGGGACTTCCGCGTTGCTCGTTATTCAGTAATATCAAATTGAAAGCCAATGTATGTGCTTACGTCTAAACGATAATTGTTTGTCGGACAATCTAATTGCAATTCAATACGATAATATCCTTCACTTGTAATAGTGTCCACATAAGTATATTCTGCTGTTGCCTTGTTGCCAAATTTCATATTAATTACTGTGGTTACTTGATTGCAGTATGTTGCAGCATCACCGTAGAATACAATAGAAATACTAGCGCTAGTGTCAGTACTTGGAACAGATACAAGCACAATATTATCTATGCCTTGTTGCAGTTTAGTTTGAGTGTCTCCGTTTGTTGTAACAATAATATCAAAATCAACACCGAGTTCAAGTTGTTTAGACTCAACCACCATTTTGCGAGTTTGTGTAAATTCGTTTAAATTGTCGGTACTAATACCTTTTACGATTATATCATAAGTACCCGCATTGAGTTTAGCAAAAACTTCACCTTTTTCATTCGGGGTAATTTCAGTAGGCTGTTCGTCATTCAAGCCTTTAAAGTAATATTTTATATTGCTAGCATACTCAGCAGGCAAAGGGGCAGCGCCCAAGCCGCCTTGGTCGTCAAGACTCCAAGTCTTGCTCAAATCAAAAGTTTCGCCATAAGTTACGTGGTCAATACCTTGGAAATTGAAATAACCATTTGTAGCAAAAGAAAGGTAATCTGCTTTTTCTATTGTGTAATCAGCAACAATAGTTGTGTCGTTGTAGTTATCCCCACCATCAAAAGTAACACGCACTTGATACTTACCCGCATTTGTAGGAGCAGTTGCAGTGTATGTTGAGTCATCTGCGCCGTAAACTTTGTACGCAGTACCCGTAATACTCATTCCAGCAGGCAAAGCATTTTCGTCAATTAGCGAAACAGCCAAAGGCTCACCCGTATAAGTAGCATATACATCGTGTGTATATGTCGGGATAAAGTCTGCAGGGTTTACCGTAACATTAAATGTACTTGTTTTGCCTGCATAAGTCATAACAATAGTAACTACTCCAGCCTTGTCAAAGTGTGTAATGCTCGGCTCTGCGTATTTTAGGTCAAATTTGTCAGTTGAGCCGTCTTCACGAGTAACAGTAAAAGCACCGCCCTCCAACTGCAAATCTTCGCCCACCACATAAGTTGTTTTGTCTGGCAATTCAGTAACTTTTATCCCTGTAACTTCGCGGCTACCACCGCACCCTGCAAGCATAACAGCCCCAACAAGCAACAAGCAAAGGCACACCGCATAAGACAAGTTTTTGGCTAAAGTGTTCATAATTTCCCCCTATTTTTCCTTAGTATGCGTAATTTAAACAAAATTATCACGCGTTTTAAATAACGCAAACTAGCATATTTAATCATATTATATCTAAACATTCGCAATTTTACAAACGATTTTATCACTTTTAGACAAAAAAATAAAAAATAAT
The DNA here is from genome assembly GCA_944383315.1 of uncultured Clostridia bacterium. Lineage (GTDB taxonomy): Bacteria > Bacillota > Clostridia > Christensenellales > UBA1242 > UBA7867. The sequence goes on from CALWPB010000006.1 coordinate 18,313, forward strand.
TGCCAAAAAATTCGCAATAAATAGCCGTAAATTGTTTGTAAAATAGTTGATAAATTGAAACAATAAAAATAAATGGTTGTTGGTGATACAATAGTGCATTTTATTAATAATAAAAAACAAGCAATACTGAAATCGCTTGTTCAAAATATTAGAGTTAGTAGATAATGTGCTAGATACTAGGAGCATGCCAAAAATCGCAAGGGCGCGTATAGATTAATACGCAACCGCGCGATTTATTGGCTCGCGACGACGTAGATAGTATATTAGATGCTAACTCTATACAAAATCGTCTGTTTGTCCATTGTCCGTTTGGCTATTCATATCATTTTGATTTTCAATAGGGGTAAAGCGGGCTATTATTATTTTATTTTGCACTTGTGATAGCGCTAAATCTGTTGAAAGTTCTGTACTGATTGGGGTTTATTCGCCCATTATGTACCAGCCTAAAAATTTATAACCTTTATATGCTACCGCACTCACGTGCATAGTTGTGGCGTCATTTTCGTCATAGCCAGACATACGCACTTCACCGCCATTTTCCGCAACTACTGCCACTCCACCCGCCACACTACTACCAAATATAGCAGTGAGTGTACTGTCTGCGCTAACTGTATATGTAAGCGGGTTTGCGGTGTACCGCTGCCCTGTGGCTGAATCTAGCCAATACAAAAAGGCATAACTTGCACTAGATATAGCATAGAGATTGGATATTTGCGTGCCGCTATCTTGTATTACTTGGGTACTTGTGATTAGGGAGTTGTTATATAATATTTTGCCGTAGTTCTCGCTGTTTGTGGTTATGGTAGTTGTTGGAAGTTTTTCAAAGATTGCAGTTACTAGCGCATTGCCAGTTACGGTAAATCTATAAGGATTGGCGGTTGGCTCCCCGCTATCATACTGATTATTTCCGTTTGTGTCCCAGCCTACAAATTTATAATTAGAATTAGTTAAATTTGCGGTTAGTGTGGCTTGAGTACCTTGTTGATACGAGCCCCCGCCTGATACTGTGCCTGCTCCTGCTGGATAAACATCGGTTGTAACCGTGTACATTATTGGTTTAAATACAGCGGTGTAGGTATCATTGCCTGAAACAGTGATTGTATAAGTTGGCTCTGTGGATACTTGTACTCCATTACGTTGCCAACAAACAAATTGATAATTTGGATTTGGGGTAGCGGTTACTGAAAGTGTAGAACCTTCATAATATGTGCCACCGTTTGTTGATACGGTACCATAGGTTGTATTATTTGAATTCACTGAAATTGTATAACTAGGTATTGCCGCTTCTAATGCGGAAAGTGAGAGATGAGCGGCAGGACGGACGCCGAGGCTAAAGCTCACATCGTAGCAGTAAGCGGAGCCCGAGGAGTTCACTAGCATCACATTGCGGTTAAAGCCAGAGTTGCCGGAGCGCAGCCAGCAATAGTTACTGTCACCGCTACTACTTGAACTAGACGTGCCTGTATCCAATCTAGTTGTGCTAAACGCACGGTCAGTGGCAGATAAGCCCCATAGACCATTGTTTACTTGCGCACTCCCACCTGATGTTTGATTGAATACTTCTACACTACTTGGTATCCAAAACTTGTCGTTGTATGGTGGATTTGTACTATCCCACAAGTTTTGTGCCCAACCAGTATATTTACCGCTATAACTTTTTAATCCATTGTGGTGGTCATAGTTACTACTACTATATGTATATACATCTTCTGTCTGTGTGGCTTGCCAAGTTGCACTCGCTTCATTTGGTGAACGAACTATTGTGCTGAAATTGTTCAATTTAGCGGCTATTAGGTCATATATATTATTTGTTACGTCCCTTAGTACTGATTTGGAATAGTTACTATGGTCTGAATAAGGGGCATTACCTGAATAATCTGAAAATGGACTTGAAGTTGATACATTAACCCCACTATCATTATAATCACTAACGGTGTAATTTTTTATCATCCAAATTGTTAAATAACCATTACGAGCATATACCGCTTGCCAAGTGATTGGCTTACTTGTATCCATTACGCCACTTGGTGATACATAATACCCCATATTAAAGATAAAACTGTTTGTTGCGGTTACTCCTGCGTTGTCTGCTATTTTTGGGCTCTTATACTCTGCGCCGTCTGTTACAAAGTCTAGTTTGTTTAAAAAGTCCGTAACTGCACTTGTATTTATAGTGCCGTTTGTATTATACAAGTTACCGCTAACACTTAGGGTAGTTTGTGTAGTTGCGTTTGCATTATTTATGTGATTTATGATTAAGTATGTACCGCTACCGATTAAAGTACCTGCCATAAAGACCAATGCGACTATTAGGCTTATTAGCCTTGCTTTTGGGGTGATTTGCATAGATTTGTACTCCTATTTTTGTTTTTTATATTTTATCCTACATTTTGTAGGAAGTCAACAAAATGTAGGCAAGATTTTATAAAATTGTTTCTATGAAAAACAACACATTTGGCATAAATCTCAAAACTTTAAGGCAACTAAAAAACATTTCCCAACGCAAACTCGGTGATGACCTAAATGTTTGCAATCAAACGATTAGTTTTTGGGAAAATGGCAGCCGCGAGCCTGACCTAGACACCTTGATACAAATTGCGGAATATTTTGATGTTTCGCTCGACTCCCTACTACTTGATAAAATTTGAGATAATTCAAAAAATAAAGCGGAATAGATTCTTCGTCAACCGTCTCTGCGGGTAGGGCTCAGAATGCCTATTTGCGTCAAGCAAATAGTCTGGCGGTAGTGTACGCTATATAAGAATGCAGATATTCCCGACAGCCAGACAAACTAATATTGCCCTGTGCGGGCTTTTTTATTTTTATTACATTTTACCCCCCGTTCCCTAATAGTATTTATTTCGGTTAAATTTTAGCAAAATATTCCCTAATAAGTCAAACAAATTCCCTAATTATGTTGTCGAAAACTGTAAAATTATGTAAATATTCTCTAATAGTATCCAAAAATTCCCCAAAAATATGTATAATATGGCAAAAGTTGTAAAATTAATTCCTTAATAGTTAATACAAAATTCCTAAAATATAGTAAACTTTATATAAAAATAAAAGGAATAACTACCTATGACAAAGTTAGACGAGCGCGAAATTATACATCGAATTTGGTATTTTAGGGACAAGGCAAAAATCAGCGGGCGCGACCTGAGTCTAACATTAGGTAAGAGCGAAAATTACATAAAGAAATTGGAGTGCCACGATTTCGGGCTAACTACCAAAATGCTTTGCGAGATTTTGGATGCTTTACACATTACACCCGAACAATTTTTTAGCCCAGACTATCAAAATTACGATATGAACAACGAACTTAGCCAAATAATAGACGGTATCCCCGCGCCAGAACGGGAAGCCCTGCTCAAATATTTGCGCATTGTGTACCATCTAGACCAAAATCAAGAATTGCGCGTTGTATCTATAAACTCTCGTAAATAATGAAAAGATTTAAGATGTTTGTATTAAGATTGATTTAAGCAAAAAAAAATAAAGAATAGTGTAGTCCGCACTATTCTTTTTATATCTATTGATTTATCAAATTAATTTGTATTGGAAATTACAAATTTTATCTTACTTTTATTATATTTTTTATATAATTTAATTAAAAATATACCCTAATGTTAGTTTCGAAATGATGGGCACTTGCAATAGCATCACTACAAAAACAAAAAAGCCCGTTTGGACTTTTTGTTATTACTTACATTAGGCAAGTACTGTGGGTTTCTTGTAAACAATTACACAAATAAGGTCGATAAGCCAGCAGATAACACTACCAGGGATAATCCACAATATACCAATTACCCACATTAGCACATTGTTTTGGGACAAGCCTTTTACGATACGATAAATACCGTAAATCCAGTTAAGTACTGGTAGACAGAAAATTAATTTTACTATCCAAGGCAAGTCATCCATTGCAGAAACAAAACCGTTCTTAGCCATAATCTCTCCTTTTTAAATTAGCACAGAGGCAAACTCCAAAATATGCAGTTTTCCTACATATATAGATTATACTACTATTTTATTAATTTGTCGACCAAATATTCCGTTTTTTCAAAAATTGACATTTTTTGCAAGTTTGGCTAATACTGTGTACACTAAAACAACAGCGAAACGGGGCGGGCGCGCCTATTTTCGCGGGAATGTGGCGGGAATGCTGATATGAGCGGTTTTATTTCGCGAAAATAGGGCGAGCGCGAAAGCGCGCGCTAGTGCGTGCCACGCACGCGCGCCCTATTATTTCAAGATTATCAAAATTCTACAAAAATTTTAACGCGGGCGACTTGTAATTTTCGGCAAACTTTGTTATAATTCGGTAAACAAATTTACTAACGAGGTGGAAAAATGAAATTTAGTTGTCAAGGTTTGGAATTAGCCGATGCAGTATTAAAAGTTGTTAAGGCTGCTGCGGTTCGCACGACAAACCCAATTTTAGAGTGCGTAAAAATGGTAGCAGAAGATGACAAACTTACACTTACTTGTACAGACCTCGAACTTACGATTACAAAGGCTATTAGAGCCGATGTACGAGTTCCCGGGGTTGCTGTAATTCCTGCAAAGTTCTTTGCGGACTTTGCTAGCAAAATTAGTAGCGAACAGATTGAATTTAATCTTCGCGACAAAACACTTGATGTTACCTACGGGGACAACAACGCATACTTTCAATGCCAAGATGCGAGCGAATTCCCTGAACCAAAGACTTTGGAGCAGCCCGAATATGTAGAAGTTCGCAGCGACAGTTTCAAGGACTTAGTAACAAAGGCAAGTGTTGCTGTTGCTCAAGATGATTCTCGCCCAATGCTTCGCGGTATTTTACTCGAAGTTACAAACGGTGAAATTCGTGGCGTAGCGCTTGACGGTGTACGTATGGCACTTATAAAGAAGCCTACTGTATCACAAAGCGCAGAATTTGGTTTGGTTGTGAGCGCACGTTGTCTTATTGAAATCGTACGTTTGCTCCCTGACACTGACGAAACTATTAAGATTTGCACGCAGAAAAACCACTTACAAATCAATCTTGGAGATATTCAACTACTTACAAGACTTATGGGTATGCAAAGTGATTATGTTTCATACCGTCAAATCTTACCAAAGGATTTTGCAACAACTATCAATGTAAACCGCAGACACTTGCTTGACACTATTGAACGTGCAAGTTTACTTTCACGAGTTGACCGCAATTTTGTAGTTAAATTTGATATAACGGGCAAAGATATGGTTATCAGTAGTGAAAGTGAACTCGGAAACATTACCGAACACTTACAAACCACCCATTCAGGTGCTGACCTTAAAATTGAATTTAACGGTAGATTGTACACCGATGCATTGCGCGTTATTTCGGACGAGTTTGTCCAAATTCGTTACGGCAGCCCTGTACACCCTTGTGTAATTGTTCCACAAGAAGGCGAAGACTATCTTTACTTAGTACTCCCAATGCACAAGATTTAAACATCACTCCGCTGTGGCGGAGTTTTTTTATTTCAATGTATACGCTATCTCACAAAATAGCAAAATTCATAAAATATAAAGTCAATTCAACCAACACAAAGTGCACAAATCTAGTAATTTACTTGTGCTTATTTTTTTGTAAATTTAAAATATTTTTGACAAATTTTTTGCTTTATTAAAAAATTATTTGACTATTTTCTTTTTAATTATTATATTTAATTAAATAAAAGGTTTTATTATGACAGAAAATACAAAATTTTTAATTGATTTAAATAAAAAATTTAAGACTAACATCTTAAAAACTGATGACGTCTATACAGCCAGACAAGATGGTACACAAATCTGCTTTAATAGTGATGGTTGCGAATTATCTAAACGTGGTTATTGCATTATGTGCAATTATGGAAGTGGTAAAAAACAATTGTGTTTGGCACAAGTAAAAAGCGGGCTAGATGATATATTCAAAAATTACACTTATGAGCAATATATAAATTATATGACGTTTGGCTGTAACGGCTCCATCCTTGATGTTAATGAATTGAGCGAAGATTGTTTTGACTACTTACTAGATTATATTAGCCAATATAATATAGGAACTGTTTGTTTCGAAACTTTTTATAGTACAGTAACTGCGGAAAAATTAGCTAAAATAAAAGAAAAATTAGCGGATATTTCCGTTGATATTGAACTCGGTTTTGAATCTGCTGACAATTTTATAAGAGAAAATTGCTATTTAAAATTTATTAATAATGAAATTTTTAAAGACAAGATAGCGCTTATACATAAGTATAATATGACTTGTGTCGTAAATCTAATGTATGGTGCCCCGTTTTGTAGTCTTAAAGAACAAAACAATGATTTAGAAAAATCAATCAAATGGTGTTTAGAAAATGGCGTTGATTATATTTGCGTTTTTCCAATGATAATAAAAAATGACACACTCCTTGCCCAAATTTATGATTTAGGATTTGCAAAACCTGCTTATTTATATGGCTTAGTTGATATAATCACCAAAATTCCAGATGATAAACTAAATAGAATAAATTTCTTATGGTTTAGCAATTACGAAGGTGCCGCAAGTTATATCAAGGCTGTACCTTATGCTTGTGAAAAATGCAACAAGCAAATTTTAGACTTTTTAAATAAATTTGGCAAATCTAACCTAGCGGAAAGAATACATCTCAAACAAACATTACCCCTACCGATTAATTGCCATTGTATTGAACAATATCAAAATGAATTAGCAAACGAAACTTTTACAACAGAGCAACAAATAAATAATTGTGTATCAAAATTAAAGGAGATATACAAATGATACCATACAAACAAAAACTAGAATTAATGGTCAATGGCGTAGCCATAACTGACAAATTAAAAAATCATTTATTAGAGAAAATTGGTAAATTCTATAATGACGACTATGTTACCACAACTGGTGTAATGCTAGAAATAGGCACCAATCAAGACACTTATGTTACAGCTCACTTAAACAACAAGTCCAAATATGTGCTTGATTTGGAAAATGATGAAGTAATTTTTTATAACCGCAAATCAAAGGAAAAAACCGATACCACTATCAAGATTTGGGAGCCTTCCCCATATATGACGCAGTCCAAACTAAACAACAATGGCGAATATTTTAACTATGTCAATAGCCATTTTGATAGGGCTAGAATTTCACCTATAAGTGGCTGTTCGTTTAGTTGTGCTTTTTGTTCGGTAAATAGTTATGACTATGGTTTAAACGAATTACCGCCAATGGACTGCGCTTTAACAAATGCGCTACAAGACGAACGAGTAACGCACGTCTTAATTTCAGGCGGTAGCCCAAAAGAATGTGATTTACCATTTCTTACAACAGTTTATGAGCATTTTCCACAAAAATTTGCTAATTATGATTTTGATGTTATGTGCACTCCACGCGGTTTTACAAATTATACTGATAAATCTCAATATCGTGGCTATATTCAACACTTAAAAGACATAGGTGTAAAAGGTTTATCAATAAATATTGAACTATTTAATAGCAAAATTTGCGCTAAATACTGCCCCGAAAAATTTGGCATAGGCAATAGTAATTATTTATACTTTTTGGAATGTGCTAGTGAAATTTATGGGACTGAAAATGTGCGTTCAGGCTTGATTGTTGGGCTAGAACCGCTAAAAGACACTTTGCGCGCGGTAGAAGAAATTTGTAAAACTGGGTGTATGCCTATGCTTTCGCCATACATTCCATACAACAATATAGGCAAATTCCCTACAGTTGAATTTTTACTCAAAGCGAAAGAAAAAACTGACGAAATATTAGAAAAATACAATATACCACTTGCTCCACTTTGCAAAAAGTGTAAGCATAATACTTTATAGGAGTACTTATGTTAGATGATATTATCTATTTGGGGGTTCGAGAATCTGATTGTTTATGGTGCAATTATAAGAAAAGTTTCACACTTTTCGGCTCTGGTAAAAAAGGTAATATTGCCCTAAATAAATTAGCAAATTTTCGTTATAATCATAACAATTTTAAAAAAAATGATGATATATTTAATAATTTTTTTATTAGTTCTATTAAAAAAGAGGTTTCACTCAACCCAGACGCAAAATTTTGTTATTACAACAAATTTACCTATACCTATTTGCCCGATGAATTAAAAAAGTATATATTTTTTCAGCCACCAATTGATTTATTATATTTTTTGAATAACAAACACGCAGCACACAAATGGGCCGCTAAACTAACTGACTCACTTAAATACTATTATGTTAAAGGTGATAAAATTAATTACGATTATTGCACAAACTTATTTAATAATGTTTGTAAATTTGTAATACAATCCCAAGAATCTTCTGGGGGCGGAGAGACCTATCTATTAAGCAAAAATAATGAAAATAAAATATTAAAAAAATTACGCAATAATGAAGTATATTCTATATCAGAATATAAGGAAAATAGCGTTTCAGTCAATGTTCATTTTGCAATTTCAAATACAAATATAATTTTACTACCACCTAGTCTACAAATAATAGATACGTCTAATGACTTTTTGGAGTATATGGGGTGCGATTATGCTGCATATTATGATACTGTCGGCAATGCACACAATAAAATAACACAAAATGCTATGACCTTACTAAAAAGCCTTCAACAACAAGGTTATCGTGGTATTGGTGGGATTGATTTCTTAATAGCAGATGATAAGGCATATTTTATGGAAGTAAATGCTCGATATCAAATGTCCACAAGTGTATTAAACTATGCGTTTTCAAAACATAACCTACCAACAGTCAACCAAATAGATGCTATATGTTTTACTCAAAATGAAGTGCCAAATATATTCGATATAAAAGTCCCATATTCCAAATGTGCTGTAACATCGACCATCGGTAATAAATATCCTGACGTGCCTAGCAAAAAAATTTTCGATGGGTATACAGAAAATGAACATTTAGATGAAGAAGTGTATTTGTATACGCTATTATATAAAGGTAGTATTCTAAATAAGGAGAAAAAATATGAAGACGAGTAAAGCTATAGCGAAAAGGACCAGTTCTCGCCGTTTTATGAACAAGCCAATTGATCAAAAATTGATTGATAAAATTATCTTAGCAGGAGGTAGTGCTCCAAGTGCTAAAAACACTCAACCGTGGCTATTTGTGGAATTAAATGCCGAACAAAAGTCTGCTTGCGTGTCAGAGCTTATCAAGATAGCCAATACCTACGACTTCCCTATGCGTTCCTTTATGATCACCACAGCCGAAGCAATCAAGCAAGCACCCATTTTAATACTTGTTTTTGCTACTATGGATGATGAATTTTTCCATAACTCATACATTTTGTCCATTGGTGCAGCCATTGAAAATTGCCTATTGCAAGCTACAGAATTAGGTATCCAGAGTTTATGGAATTGTGATATCACATCAATTAGCAAAGATTTTTTTAAAAAATTGTTAAACATTGATTACGACTTAATTGCTGGTATCAGTCTAGGCTATAATCCAAATGTTGTAAAAGTACACGCCAAGAAATCTCTTGAAGAAATATTTATTAATTACAATAAATAATCATATTAAATTTAACACTTTATTTAAAACTCATTTAAAAAACATTTTTGAATTATATTTTTCTAATATACACAAATAGTTGATAGTTATTTCTTAAAAATATTGCGTTTCTAATTAAAATATTTCAATTAAATATATATTGAAATTTTAAATAAATAGTGCAAAACATAATAGAAACTCATAAAATAGCAAAGGGGTGCCTTTGTTATTTTTTTCTGTTTGCTAACATATATTAGGGCAGGAGGAAATTATGGAACAAACAAAGACTTTAGAAAATAAAAATATAATCAGGCACAACTGCCATAAAATAATATGTGAAAATCGCAATAATATTTGCATTACTGGGGTTGAAAAAGCAGACAATGCAAGCCCTACTCAATTTTCGTGTGTAGTAATGGGGCGAAATCTCGAAATTTGCGGAAAAGAATTGACGGTTAAGAAACTTGACGTTAATGAAGGCATTGTCGAACTTGCAGGCGAAATTGATGAAATAAAATATGCACACGAAAAAAAGAGTTTAATAAAAAGGTTGTTTAAATAATGTTATTCACAACAGTCGGTCAAGGCTGGCTCTTTCTTTTAATGCTTGATATTGGTCTATTATGTGCCATAGTTGATGAAGGGTGTAAATTATTAAAATTTCAAAACAAAAACCAAAAAATAGACAAAAATATTGAAAAAACAGCAAAAAATACGCAAAAAATCGAATTTTTAGCCCCAAAGCCTAAAACAAAGGCAAAAAACAAAGATTTAATATACAAAATATTTAATAATATTTTTGATGCTGTACGAGTATTGATTTGGAGTGCAATTTTCTATGTATCCACCCTACTGCTCAACTATGGCGAAGTCAGATTTTATTTAATTTTGGCATTTGTTGCAGGCTTTTGTCTTGAACGCACTATTCTTGTCCCTACTATACAAAAACTACGTTCAATGCGTTATAATAAGAAAATACTACGCAACAAATAAACTGCATAGTATGCATAATACGTATTTGTGGGGTATGTTATGAAAAAATTAAGCAAAGTAAATTTGATTATTTGCGGAGTTTTTGTTATTGCTTCAATTTTGTTAATCATACTAATTTCGCAATACATCGTTTTGGGACAAAAACAGCAAACACTTAACAAGTTGAATGCCCGAAGTTTAGAACTTGCAAAAGAAATTGAACAAGCCAAACAAACACTTGAAGTTGTTTCATCACTTGAATATCAAGAAGAACAAGCGCGGAAAAATGGATATGCATATCCTGATGAAAAACGTTTTATACTCGCATATTAAAAACGGGCTTTTAAAGGCTCGTTTTTAATTTTTTATTGATATTACGTTATTTTCTGCTGTTAAAGTCGCTGAATAAATAGCATTTGATATTACTTGTGCTGTATGCAATACATTACGCAAACGCGCACAGTTTAACAAATTATTACGCAACAGAGAATTCACACCATATATACACAAATCGGGCTTAATATTTAATTTATTAATTGCGCCATAATATTCGCGACTTACAACAATATCTCCAAGCCTTGCCTGCTCATAAGTTGCCATACTGTCTATAAGTACAATCATAGACGTTGGGTGCATTGTCCTAATAAATTCGTAGGCAAATTCACAGTTTTGCGCGGTAATCGGTGCGTTTAAGCCGCCGTATATATAAAAAGGCAAATTAAAGCGCCTTAAATTTTCAGCAACGACTGGTGCTAGACTGTCCCCCACTATTTTATCACTCCCCACACACAAAAACACGGGGGTACGTTCAATTTCGGTGCGCAAAACCCGAGTCAAATCATCGCAAACACGTGGTGAAAATGCATAACATCTAAATAACTCCATACTTTAAATTTTGACCGAAATTGCATTTTTTAATCAAATTTATTGTGTTTCATATAAACTAGTTTCTTAATTAAATTAATGTTTTTGCTAATTTTTTGCATTTTTTTATAAAAAAAGAGCGTTTTGCGCTCTTTTGCTATGTTATACTATTAAACCACGGTATTAGGGTATTATCCGTAAATGTTGCAAGCCACCCAAATATTGTATTTGATACAGGATTTTCCGCAAGTAAATTACCGAGCCATTCTCCAAATGAAGGAATAACTGGGCTTAAAAGGTATGCCAATATAAATACAATAGATACAACTAAGCAACCTTTTAATAAACCAAGGATAAATCCAAGGAATCTATCCAGTCCACTAATTGCACGATTTTGTGTAATTTTATCTACAATTTTTCCTAAAATAGCAACAGCGATTCTAAACAAGAAGTAAAGTATTACTACCGAAATTACAACCGCAAGCACATCACCAATGTGTCCAGCAAAATCTGCTATAAATGCAGGGTCTTGCGCTCCCTGTGGATAAGCGGGATTTTCCCAATAATTTTGCCCCATCAATATTTCAGCAAATTTATTTAAGAAAAAGTTTGAAATTGAGCCCGTACCACTTTCCACACAATATGGAGTAATCGGGTCAATTAAAGCATTTCCAAGAGCGGTACTCATTCCAAACCAGTTTTCTAGCAATGCGCTAAACGGTCGCGCCAGCAAAATAGACACTATCAAAGTAACGAGTGTGCCAAAAAGCTGAAGTAGACTTTTCAAAAAGCCTCTGGCCATACCGACAATAGCGATAATAATTACCAGCGCTATGATAATTATGTCCAACCAAGCCATTAATTAACTCCTTTTTTTTGATTATCTCCTTACAGCCAAAAATCAATCTAAAAATTTTTATAGCATAAAATAAAAGTTAAATCAATACTTTTGGACAAAAAATATTATTTTTTTAGACAAACGATAACTGTTTGTCTATTTTTAGTGCTGAAAAGTATTGCATAGTATTGTAAAAAGTCGAAATTTTTGCTAAAAAATACATTTTTTGCGCTTTTTAACAAAACCATCTCACAAACAACGTTTACTATAAGTAACATTTGTGGACTACAAATTAGTGGCAGCAATCACAATAATTACTATACTGAGTATTATCATTGCCACACCAGCAAGCACTAGCACTAGACTATTGTTAGTCTTATTTTTAATTGCGCGTTCTTGTTTGCGTGGGTATCTAAAATGCTCGACATCAAGAGAAAGTTCGTTTTCATCGGCATACATATACGCATCGCAATAACGTTGATTTTGCAACTCTTCCTTTAATGCTCGGTGGTGCATATATCGAATATATGTAAAAGTGCCTGATGCTATAAGCAAAAAAATGCCCAAAAATATGCCAAAGCCCGCCCACACAGAGAGCAGGCAGGCTGATACTATCGCCAACACGGCACTAACTAAAACTATTATCCAAGGTATTGAAATTTGCATATTTTTCCTTTAAAGAACTGCGCCTGTAATCACAGCAGCAATAATCATTATTGTACCAATAACTTGTATTACCATAAACCAAACGTTACGTTTTGATTTTGCATAATAAAAACCTGAAATTACCGTAATAAAATATGCTAGAATGTTAGCAATAAAAGTAAATGCTGATACCACATCGTGTATCTGGAATCCAGGGATACCTTTTGTTTCTCCGAAAAGTGAAATAATTAATGATATAATCAAGGCAATCGCAATACAAATCGTTGCCACAAATCCCATAAAATTCAGTGCTTTTTTAAATTCAAGACTTGCCATATTTACTCCTTTCAAATAATATATGCCAATCATTAAAATTATTATACAACTTATAGGCTACCAAAGTCAAGTACGTTTGCCACCTATAAAAACAATTTTGAATTAGAAATCAAGAATTTTGAATTGTTGACACGCAAACGTGAGTACTTTTTCAAACTTAAAATTTTATAATACTATTGTTCTTTTGCATCGAGAATGTCTAATACGTGTTGAAAATACGGTGGCACAGGAGCCGAAAAATTCAATCTTTCGTTTGTTCGTGGGTGCGTAAACTCAATATAAGCGGAATGTAACAGTTGCCCATTTAATTTGAAGTCTTGTTTCTTGTATCCATAGACCGAATCACCCACTATTGGATGTCCTAAATATAGCGAATGTACTCTAATTTGGTGCGTACGTCCTGTTTTGAGTTGAAACTGCATTAAAGTATAATTTTTGTAATTTTTTACTACCGTATAATCAGTAATTGCAATGCGGTCATCGGGGTTGTTTGATACCGCCATTTTTTTGCGGTCGTGTGTATCGCGTGCAATATGCGTTTCAATATGCCCACCCACCTTTATAACCCCTTGCACAAGTGCCAAATACCTACGAATACAAGTTTTGGTGGCAATTTGCTCGGCAAGACTACGGTGCGCAAAATCATTTTTCGCTACAAGCATAAGCCCCGATGTGTCTTTGTCCAAACGGTGTACAATACCTGGGCGCAACTCTCCATTTATTCCCGAAAGGTCGTGAAAATGATAAAGTAGTGCATTTACAAGTGTGTGGTCAGGGTGCCCAGCGCTCGGGTGAACAGCAAGCCCCTGCGGTTTATTGATTACAGCAAGGTCGCTGTCAGTGTACACAATATCCAACGGAATACATTGCGGCGCAACATTATAAGCCACTGGTTTAGGTATCGAATATGTAACAATATCCCCTGTTTTTAGCGAGTATCCCGCTTTTTTAGGCTCGTTTCCTACCAAAACTAACCCCTTAGTGATTAAATTCTTTATTCCGCTACGGGATAGGCTCGGCTCACGTTCGGTCAAAAATATATCCAACCTTGACCCTGCATTTTCGGGTGTAATTTCAATTTTTTCCATTCATCCACCTTGTTATAAACAACAAAATTCTTGCATAATACACAGTGTTATGCAATTCAATATTTTTTATATTAATTTTTATTTCTTTTAATAAATTAAAGTTTATCGGGATTAATGAATTCCATAGTAAAATCATCGTCAGCCGTTCCTGTATCGGCTTTATTATCAGTAACTGGCTTTTTGGTGCTGTCTGTCGATTCCGTTTTTTCTAATTGTTTTGGCTCTTCTATGGCATCATTCGCTTGTTTTTCGTTTATTTTATTGGTCGTTTCAGTTATTTGCTCCACTGATTCTTTACTTTTAGAACGTTTACTGCGATTTTGTGCTGAAACATTAGTTGTTTGTGCTGATTGTTCAAAGACAACGGCTTTTTTCTTGCGCTTAGAATTTGATTTAACCTTAACATCAGCAAAAAATTCAACCGTAGTGCCGTTTGCCGCAAATTCGTCATCATTTTGATTAGTTCGACTTGCCTGTCTCTCTTTTTTTGAATTTGATTTTGCTATATTATCTGCCGTACTTTTTTCATTAACTAAATTTTTTTCATTTTTACTTTGTACTTGCAAATTTTCAGTTGCTTGCTCTTTACTACTGTTGCTTGCGTTTTGCGCTTCACTTAACTCATCCTTATTCTCTATACTATTATTTGTACTCTCTTTGCTTTTGCTCTCCGTACGGAAGAAAAATAACAAGAACACAATAATACAAATACAACCGATTGTAAGCGCAATATCTGCAATATTGAATACAGGGAAATCCATAAATTCAAGGTGAATAAAGTCGCGGACATAGCCAAACGCGATACGGTCGATAAGGTTACCAAGCAAGCCTCCGAGTATTAAGGTAAATCCTACTCTATACCAACCATTTGCGCCAAATTTTTTCTTGTAAAAAATATCAAACGCGAGCATACCTAAGGCAAAAACTACCGATATCACGATAAAAAACGTTTGTGCACCTGCAAATAGTCCAAAACTAGCCCCTGTATTGTGAACAGACACAAAGCCAAAAAATCCATTTATGACGTCCATAGTTTTGCCGTCAAGCAGGGCTTTGCTAGTAAGGTCTGCTATAAGTATGCCTATAGTTAAAAAGTACCACCATTTTATTTGCATTTATTTCTTCCTTCGTTTATCAGATTCAATTTTTATATTTTTGGGTGCATAGAAATAAATTCCCTCACCTATTCGCTGAAATTTACCACCGAGCGCACATACCGCCCCGCACACAAAATCAAGCCCGCGCTCCGCCACCCTCTCATCAATGCTGCAAAAATTAACTATAAGCGGCACATTGCCGCCAAGCCTTTGCACAAATCGAACAATGTCATCAAAAGTAACAGGTTCGAAAATCGCAATTTTTTTGTCGCCATTTCCATCAATAGACTGTGGGCTCTTCTTTGGTGCTACGGGCTTGCGGTGTGAATGCTCGTCATTAGACACAAACCCAAGCCCAGCGGTTAGATAGTCCCAAAAACTCATTTTCATACCTCGTACGCACATTATAACACAGTTTGCCGCGCAGAAAAAGAATATTTATGTAATTTTTATACAAAAATTGTAATAATTTCGATTTTGCAACTAAATTCAGCGATAATTCGCAGAATTTCAACAAAATATTTGGTAAAAAAGCCAAAATTGTATATAATAATACTTAGCATTACTGCTAAATAAATAGAAGGAGAAAAATATGGCAAAAATTAAATTTGTACAATATGGTTGTGGTAAAATGGCAAAGTACACAATCAGATACTGCATTGAAAAAGGAATGGAATGTGTGGGCGCGTTTGATATAGACGAGTCAAAGTTCGGCACTGACGCAGGCGAATTTGCTGGTGTTGGTTCGCTTGGTGTCGCTATTGAAACTGTCAATCAAGATATGGTGGCAAGGCTTCGCGCACTCGCCCCTGATATCGCGATTGTAACGACTATGAGCTTGCTCGCAGACTGTGAAGAACCGCTTATGGCGTGCGCTAGTGCAGGCGTAAATGCAATCACCACCTGTGAAGAAGCATTCTACCCACAAAACAGTAACCCAAATCTTTTTAAGCGTATAGATGAAACCGCAAAACGCACAGGCTGCACAATTACAGGTGCGGGCTATCAAGACGTTTTCTGGGGTAACCTTATCACCACCCTTGCAGGTGTAACGCATAAGATTACCAAAATCAAAGGTAGCAGCAGTTATAATGTAGAAGACTACGGTATTGCATTGGCGCGCGCTCACGGTGCAGGACTTACACTAGACGAATTTGATAAACAAGTAGCATCTGCAGACCGTATTTCTGCCGCTGAACGTCAGCAGATTATCGAAAGCGGCAAATACGCGCCAAGTTATATGTGGAATGTAAACGGCTGGCTAGCATCAAGACTTGGGCTAACTGTCGTTTCCCAAACACAAAAATGCGTGCCTATGACTCACAAAGGCGACCTAAATAGTAGCACCCTAAATATGAAAATTCCTAGCGGAATGGCAACAGGTATGAGTGCGGTTGTAACCACACAAACAGCCGAAGGCATAGAAATTGAAGCCGAATGTATTGGTAAAGTATACGGTCCCGAAGACTTTGATAAAAACGAATGGACAATTTTCGGCGAACCAAATACCACCGTTACTATCAGCCGTCCTAATACTGTTGAACTCACTTGTGCAACCATTGTAAACCGTATTCCCGATGTAATTGCAGCACAAAGCGGTTATGTAACAACAGACAACTTTGGTATTTGTAGATACAACGAAAAGCAAAAAATTTAAGTATTTAAAATAAAACAGAGTACGAAATGTGCTCTGTTTTTTCTATCAGCATAAATATTTAAGACAACATTAAATATCAATAAGAATTTTTTTATTTTGGCAAGGAGTACAACCCAGAGAGCAAGCACGTACTCGAATTGTTTGGTAATCTTTCCGCAGAAAATCAAAATGTAATATTAGACCTTATGAAAAAATTAAAATAGTGGCGACAATGTGTGTGAATTATTGACAAACTAAAACCGAAATATTATAATATCAAATATGCAAAATTTAGGCTAAAATGCTTATTATAATATAAAAGGAAAATATAAAAATGAAACAAATTGTTACTCGTTTTGCACCGAGCCCAACAGGTTATATGCATATAGGTAATTTACGCACTGCGCTATATAGTTACCTACTCGCACGCCACAACAACGGCAAATTTATATTACGTATTGAAGACACTGACCGTGAACGTTTTGTGTCGGGTGCTGAAAAAATTATTTTTGATACACTCAAAATTGCAGGACTAAACTATGACGAAGGTCCAGACATTGGTGGGCCAAGCGCACCATATAGGCAGAGCGAACGCAAAGAAATTTATCTCAAATATGCACAGCAACTAATTGAGCAAGGCGACGCGTACTACTGTTTTTGCGGTAAAGCGGAAAATCACGATGACCAAAACGAAAATGAGTTTGGCGGATACAATCGACACTGCCGCAATTTGAGCACGGACGAAGTAAAGCACAATTTAGAGGCGGGCAAGCCTTATGTAATTAGGCAAAAAGTACCTTTGACAGGCTCAACCTCGTACCACGACCACGTTTTTGGCGATATAACAGTTGAAAATGAAACATTACAAGATATAGTACTTATCAAATCGGATGGCTACCCCACTTACAACTTTGCGCACGTAGTTGATGACCATCTTATGGGTGTAAATAGTGTGCTGCGCGGCAGTGAATATCTCACAAGTACTATACAATATGTGTTGTTATACAAGGCTTTTGGCTGGGAATTACCTGAATATTATCACCTACCGCTTATTATGGGCAAAAATGCAGATGGTGAAGTTAGTAAATTATCTAAAAGACACGGCGCGGTAAGTTTTGCAGACCTTTTGGAACAAGGATACTTGCCCCAAGCCATACTCAACTATATTGCGCTTCTCGGTTGGCACCCAAAAGATGATGAGCAAGAATTTTTTACATTGCCCGAACTTGTAACAGAATTTAATGCTGATGACATTCGCAAATCTGCGGCAATATTCGACTACGATAAATTAAAATGGATGAACTCAAAATATATAGCAAATTTGAGCCTTGCGGAATTTGGCGACCTTGCTCGCCCATATATTGAACGCGTAGTTACCCGCGAACTTGCTGATTATGATGCATTGCTGGCACTTTTGCAACCACGAATTCAAATTTTGAGCGAAATTCCCGAAAAAATTGAATTTTTCCAATCATTACCCGATTTTGATATTAATTTACTTGCAAATGACAAAAAGAAAACAACGCTTGAAAATGCACGCGAAATTTTAAAAGCAACAATTAACACTCTTGAAAGTGTTGAAACTTGGGAAAATAGTGTTCTTTTTGAGAAATTAAACGAAGTTGCAACAAACCTTAATTTAAAATCAATGTCTATTATGTGGGTTGTTCGTCTTGCAGTATCAGGGAGTATGGTAACTGTTGGCGGGGCTACTGAAATTATGGAAGTTCTCGGTAAAGAAGAAAGTATCGACCGCCTTATCCGCACATTAGATAGATTGCAATAAAATATTAATGACAAAATTTAAAAATAATAAATTATAAAGATGATATTAAATTTATATCATTAATTATAAAAAACGAGTAGCAAAATACTCGTTTTATTTTTAATTAAACAAACAAACTTTAAAAAGCGGTTGAGATTCTTCGTCTCCATCAAGGAAGGAGTGCTCAGAATGACTAATAAATATTAATATTGTCTTTCTGAGACGGACATCGTAGCCCAGCCCACGAAGAATCTATTCCTATTAATTTTCATATTTTGCATAGTATAAACATTTATTTTATGCATCGCTTTAACGCGCTAATGCACAAGCGCAATGAAACAGCAAAATCATTAAAGCAACAGCAATGCATAAAGTAACCGCAATTGTGGTTTTTAGTGTTTTCTGGTGCACATTATAATTAGGTCGATTTGATACAGAGTTAAATTTGATTGCCATTTTTAACTTGAAATCTTTGAAATATGTAAGCAATATAATTGCAAAAAATATTTCAAACAAGATTATTTCTGCCAATAACAAAGTATTATAGAAACCTGCCGCTATCATAGTTGCCAGCACTAGTGGCAAACTACATAAATGAAACTTTATCCAATAAATCAGTAATGCGCGTTCATTGTCTTTGGTAAAGCATATATACAATGAAATAAAATTAATAATTTGCACAACAGCAACGACTATCGAGCCCGCAACATTATTTATAAATAATATCGCAAAACCGATAACATATAATACAAGATTTGCCATCATTATTTTGCGCAAACTACTCGCTCCTGCGATAGCAGTTTTTGTTTTGGGTTGCATTTTATATTTATTTACTATGTTTGATTTTTTATAATCGGCTGAAATCTTACTAATACCAATGCAATCAAAAATATTTATCACAAACATTGCTTGATATACTATAAAAATAAGATACGGAGCGATTGTTAGCATTTCGCGAGATTCCCAAAGCAATTCTGTAAGTTTAAACTCAAAGAAGAACAAAAATAATATTGCAAAGAAACTAAAAATATAATAAATTTGGGGTCTTTTTAGCATTGTGCAAAGCAAGAATAGTACAAGTAGCATAAAATTTGCCACAATAAACCATATTCCGTAATATACAACATCAAAAAGCGGGTCCGTGATAGCGCTTCCCACATAGTTAGCAATTCCTATACTTGACGGAACAATAGACAGAACAATCACAAGCAAAATCAACGCAACTTGTCGAATAAAACTTTTATTTGAATATGTAATAACAAAATGCGCTTCTTCATTTCTGCCATAAATTTTTGCCCAAACAAAAAAGGCAAGCACTAGAAATGACGCAACATTCAAGTATAAAACATTTAACCAACTATTTGGCACATATCCATCCATTAAATACGCAAACAATAATATTGCTACGGTGCTAGCAAAAATCAGGGCTGAGATTACTAAATTTTTGTTATTTATCGTATATTTTTGATTGAAGAAATTACGACAATTTACATAAATCATACAACCTGCTAGCACAAGCAACAAAACAACACTTACTTGCACAAAAACAAAATACGTTGAAAATTCGCTCGCTACTGCCGTAAGATAATCGACATAATCAAAATAATTAAATATTGATGCCAGTATATCAAAGCCATTTATTGCGCCTTTGATATTTAAGAAATTAATCATCAATAAACATATCAGCACAATAGCAGCAAATAGCCCTATTAGGTTTCGGCTATCAAATAACCGTTTTACAAACTTCCCCATAATTCTCTCCTGCGATAATAGTAACATATCTAAATATTTTTAGCAAATATTAAGTGATATAAAATTAAATCAAAAAAATTATATATAATGCCAAAATCAAAAAGTATATACTGGGTTTTTGATAACATTTTTATTAAAAAATATTGCATAGTACCTTATTTTAGCTATAAAATATCCAATTTTTATATGCATAGTACTGTTTTTTTATTCAATACATAGCAATATAGAATTTAATTGTCTAAAAGATTTATTAATTAATTGAAGTACTTAATTAAAAAAATTACTTGCAATTTACAAATTGATTAAATCCTGCAAAATTCAACATTTTTGATATATTTGTTAAATTTGTTTTGATTTTTTTGTAAATATGATATAATGATATTAATTAAGTGAGGTTAGATTATGGGGTTTTCTGTAATAGGTTTGGTGATTGCAATCGTAACGCTTTTGCCTTTTATATTGGTTTTATTTTTTCGCCCGAAAAACAAACCTGATGGAGAAAGAGCACACAACATTATTTTAACAATTATTACTTATGTTGGTTTAATAGGCAATGCAGTAATTTTGTGTATTTCACAAGAAAATTTTGAGAACATTGAAATTGCAGTTTCGCCGTGGTTCTGGCTGTCCGTGATTGCATTTATCGGTTTTGCGCTATTCTGGGGATACTATTTTTTAAATCAAGATTTTAGCCGCTTATATCAGGCTTTTGGTGTTGTTCCTATGCCTATTGCCTTCTTCACCGTATTGCTGTTATGTTTCTTATCTATATTTATCCACCAAGTCTATATGTGGATAAGCACAATAGTTGTAGGCATTGGAATTGTGGGCAATAGTCTTTATGTTTATTTTCAATCTGGCAAAAATCACCCAAAAAATAATATTACGAAACATAAAATCAATCAACGTTAATAATTCGTTTTAATAAAAGTATGTTTTAATATTAAATTCTGTATTTTCAAAATTTTTACATAATTTTAGTTCCTTTTTCATAAAAAAGGGGCTTTTTTATTGAACACTACTATAAAATTTGTTTAAAATTTTTCAAAGTGCTAATTTTCTTTGCCAAATAAAACTAATATGCTATACTATTATAAAAAGGTTTGTAATTTACATAGGAGAAAAAATGATTGTCGCATTTACAGGTATTACAGGAAATATGGGACAAGGAGTACTTTCACAAGTAGTCAACAACCCTAACATTGAAAAATTTAAATTTTTGGTATTACCAAAAGACCGCCGAATTAAGAAAATTTTACGCAAATATTCTAAATTTCAAGATAAATTTGAAATAATTTACGGAAATATTGCCGAAAAAGACAAATGTGAGGAATTAGTCAAGGACTGCGATTATGTTATAAATATGGCAGCAGTTATTCCGCCACTTTCGGACCAAGCCCCTGAAAAAGCAGTGGAATGTAATGAAATAGGTGTAGACGTACTTGTTTCTGTTATTGAGAACACAGAACCGCAGCCTAAATTTATTCACATTTCAACCGTGGCACTTTATGGAAACAGAAACTATCTTCACCCTTGGGGACAAGTCGGCGATCCCCTACTTCCCAGTCCTTTTGATATCTATTCTGCCACAAAGTTACGCGGTGAATGGCGCGTTTTAGAATCAAAAATCAGAAATTGGGCTGTACTTAGACAAACAGCGATGCTACATTCAAATATGCTTACAGACAATATGAATGACGGGCTTATGTTTCATACTTGTTTTAACTCGCCACTTGATTGGGTAACGGCGCACGATAGCGGTGTATTAATTGCTAATATTTTAAAGAAAGATAACGAAAATGATTTGGGTTCAGCATTTTGGCGCCACTGTTTCAACATTTCAGGTGGCGAAATCAACTGCCGCACAGGCTATGACATTTTAAATGATGGTTTCGCAATTATTGGCGGCGGTGTTAAGCAATTTTTCCGCCCCAATTTTAATGCAACGCGAAATTTCCACGGTGTTTGGTTCTATGATGGCGACAAATTGCAAAATTTATTTAATTATCAAACACAAACAGTCGAAGACTTTTGGCAGGAATTTGCGCATACGCACGCATATTTCAAGGCTGGAAAAATTGTGCCAAAGGCGGTAATTCGAAAATTAGTTATTGAAAGGTTGTTCCACAATCCCAACTCCCCGAAATATTGGCTTAAACAAAATGATTCAGCAAAAATGAAGGCATATTTCGGTGAAATTGAAGATTACAATCAACTTGGAACAAATTGGGACGAGTTTAATTTGCTTATTGAAAATAAAAACGATAAAGGCGAGACAATAGATTATTCTGCACTGCGTACGAAATCAAATGCTAAAATTGTTGATTACTTTTTTGATTTTTTAAAACCCGATACAGATATTACTGCGACCGACCTAAACAATGTTGCACAGGCTCACGGCGGTTCGGTTAACATTACTAATTGGAACGGTGATATGTATGCAAAACTCCAATGGACAACACAGGACGGAGAGAAATTTTCCGCAAGTCCATACACCGTACTACGTGCTGGACACTGGCACAATCCATTATACACACAAAACAAATGGGAATTTGATAGACTTTCCAAAAAAGATAAGGTATATGCTCAAATTTGGTATGATTCCCACAAAAATGATGAAGATAACTGCTATTTTTATGATAGCGAATATAATGCACACATTGAGAAAAAGGACCAAAAAATATGAAAATTTTAATTTGCTACTTTTCAGGAACTGGCAACACTAAAAAAATTGTAAATGAATATAAAAAACAGTTTGAGAGCAAAGGTGCAGAAGTTCAGGTTTACAATATTGAAAGTGGCGAACCGCTAGAACAAAATAATTTTGATTTATTAGGTATTGCCTACCCGATTCACGCGTTTAATGCTCCATCAATAGTTGTAAATTTTGTGAAAAAACTTGAAAAGCAACCTGAAAACAAGCATTTGTTCATTATAAAGACTTCGGGCGAACCACTCGCACTTAATAATATTTCATCAACAAAAATCAAAAAAATGTTGCGCCATCGTAACTTTACTCTAACTAATGAATACCATTATGTAATGCCATATAATATTATTTTCAGGCACTCGGACAATATGGCATACAAAATGTGGGATGTTGCCCAACGTCTTGTTCCCGCGCATTGTGATGAAATTTTAGAAAATCAAAAATCTAAACTTGGTTATGTGTTTATGGGTAGTTTTCTTGCTTGGGTATTCCGCATTGAATATTGGGGCGGTAGATATAATGGCAAAAAATATACAGTAAGTGATGAATGTATAAAGTGTCAAAAATGTGTGCGTTGTTGCCCTACGCACAATATAACTATTAAAGATGGGCAATTTGAGTTTGGGGACAACTGTATTATGTGTATGCGCTGTTCATTCTTCTGCCCTACAAATGCTATAAAAATAGGTCTATTTAACAACTGGAAAGTAAACGGCGAGTACAACTTTAATAATTACAACGAAAATGAAGAACAAACCCACAAAAAATTCTGTAAAAAATCATACCAAAAATATTTTGAAAAGAGCGAAGAAAAAATAAAAAAATACGAAGAAAAAACGCAAAAAATCAACGAAAACAATGCATAGTACTTAAAAAAACGCAAAAATAATTAATTTTTTGCGTTTTTTTTATTAATTTTTAGTTATTTATTTATATTTTCGTGTAGTTGCAAAATTTAATTTATTCCCATTTCTTTCATAATTTGCTCGACTTCTGCCTGACCTTCTTTTAGCTTTTTAACTTCGTCGGGACACAGGTGTGAAAGTAGTGTCAGCAACTCGCCTACGTGTACTCGTTCTTCATTGCGAATATCTATCCATACTCGCTTTGCTAATTCATTATCAGTACTTTGGATGTGTGCATTATACTGATTAATTGCATCCAATTCACCTATAATATCTTGTCTAACAGCAGTTACTAAATCATTGCGAGTATAAAAATGCTTAAAATTCATAAACGGTGGCACAAAATCCATATTATAAACTCCTAATTGAAATAATATCTTATATGAAAATAATTTAAAAAAGTTGAAAAATTATTTCTTAATGCCTAGATAATGAAATTATCTTTAAAAAATATTAGTGCAAAATGCATAAACTTTAATATTATTTATAATAATACGCAAAAAACTGTTGCAATTTTAATAATTTTGTATAATAATATAATTATAAAATTCAGGAGGGGTATGCTATGGCTTTAGGGGAAACTTTAAGCAAGGTATTTAATGTAATTAACACAATTTGTGCATTTATTGTACTTGTAGTTTTGGCACTAACTGCAATCAACGCAAACTGGACATTTATTTCAAACGAAACAGTTTTAACTATTTTTGAATACATTTTGAGATTTGGTCCGCTGATTGTATGTTCACTTGTTATGGTTGAATTTGCAATTAAACGCAACATTATTTTGCAAATTATTATTTACTTGATTATTGCAGTTGCAGTTATTTTCCAATTCTTCCCTGGTACATTTGATTCTATCGTTGATTCAATCAATGGTATCGGCGGTTAATAAAAAAACACTTCATTTGAAGTGTTTTTTATTAATATAAATTATTTAGTTGAAATAATTTAGTCCTTATCGGCTTTCTTAATGCTTAGTGATAATCTATTTTTTTGCAAATCTACACCGATTACTCTTACGCGGACTTTGTCGCTTTGCTGGGCGATTGTTTGAAGTTAGTCTTTGTAATGTTTTGTTGCTTTTGTATTACAAATCTATTGATTTTACTCTCGTTACAATCGCACAGTCGGCGACCTAGTCCTTATCGGCTTTTTTGATGCTTAATGATAATCTATTTTTTTGCAAATCTACGCCGATTACTCTTACTCTTACACGGTCGCCGACAGTTAACACTTCGCTAGGGTGTTTGATAAAGTCGTCGCTAATTTCGCTAATATGCACCATACCGTCTGTGTGGACACCGACATCTACAAATGCCCCAAAATCAATAACATTACGCACCACACCATCAAGGTCCATACCTACCTGCAAATCTGCAAGTCCTAGCAACTCGCTCCGCAACACAGGTTGTGGTAACGTATCACGAATATCGCGCCCCGGCTTTTGCAATTCGGTTACGATATCCAAAAGTGTTGGTTCGCCTACCCCACAAATTTCAGCAACTTTTGCCACACCTTCGGCTTCAATTCGTTGCGAAAGTGTGTTCAAACCACCGTTTGCAATATCGTCTTTTGTAAGCCCAAAATGCGCGAGCAATTTCTCAACTGCGGGATAACTTTCGGGGTGCACTGCGGTATTATCAAGAATATTTTTGCCGTGAGGGATACGCAAGAAGCCTGCGCACTGCTCATATGCTTTCGCACCGAGTTTATTTACTTCGAGCAACTCGCGTCTATCCTTGAAATTACCGTGCTTATCGCGGTATTTTTCAATTTCAGCAGCAATGCCCGCATTCAGTCCGCTGACGTGAGTAAGTAACGCAACAGAAGCAGTGTTAAGGTCGACACCTACGGTATTTACCGAGTTTTCAACGACGCCGTCCAGCACTTCGCCGAGCCTTTTTTGTGGCATATCGTGTTGATATTGACCTACTCCAAGTGATTTAGGGTCAATTTTAATTAATTCAGCCAACGGGTCCTGTAATCTGCGTGCGATTGATACTGCGCTGCGGATACTAACATCGTATTGTGGAAATTCCTTTGCTCCCAACTTACTTGCCGAATACACACTCGCGCCTGATTCATTTACCATAGCATACTGCAACTTGCGTGGCGCCATTGCTTTTATCAGTTTTGTAACAAAAATTTCAGACTCTTTGCTCGCTGTTCCGTTACCTATGGCAATGGTATCAACATTATTTTTAATAATCATTGCAGAAAGTGTGGTAATTGCTTCTTCTACTTTATTTTGCGGTGGCGTTGGGTAAACTACGCCTGTATCTAGTACTTTGCCGCTTGGGTCAATAACCGCAATTTTACAGCCTGTACGATATGCAGGGTCTACCGCCATAATCGTTTTGCCTTTTAGTGGTGGTTGCATCAAAAGTGGCTTTAAATTTACTTCAAACATTTTAATAGACTGTTCATTTGCGTTGTCTGTAAGTTCATTGCGGAATTCGCGCTCTAAACTTGGGTCTAATAGACGTGTGTAGCCGTCTACGGTTGCATAAGCCACAAGTTGCGGAGCGGTCATTGTGGTGAAATCAACAGACTTCGGCAATTTAAGTTTGCTGTGTTCGTCAAACTCGGGCATAAAAGGCTTGCTATCACCTTTTACAAACTGCTTGAATAGTGTTGCAAAAATCTTTTCTAGGCTGTTACGGTCAAAAGTAAAATAAACTTTGAGCGCGCCTTCTTTCTCTCCACGGTTTAACGCAAGCACGCGATAAGCGGGCAAAAACTTGATAATTTGATGAAAATCTTTGTAATTTTCGTAAACTTTTCGCTCGTCCTTGTCTTCTTTCCACTCGGCATTAATGCTGGCGCGTGTCCAATACAGCGGGCGTAGTGCCTTGCGCGCTTCGGGGTCATCGGCGACAATTTCGGCTATAATATCGCTAGCCCCTGCGAGTGCATCGGCTACTGAATTTACACCTTTTTCACTGTCTACATACGGTGTTGCCAATGCCACTAGGTCATTGTTATCCTGCTTTAAAATAGCATCAGCAAGCGGCTGCAAGCCTGCGGCTATAGCGACACTAGCACGGGTTTTGCGCTTTGGTCTAAAAGGTCTATAAATATCTTCAATTTCGGTAAGGGTAATTGCATCATCGATTTGCTTTTGCAATTCGGGAGTAAGGTTACCCTGCTCGGTAAGTAGTTTTGTTACTTCGTCCTTACGTTCATTTAAATTGCGCAAATAATTAAGTTGGTCGGCAAACTCACGAATAGTTTGGTCGTCTTGGCTGCCGTGCATTTCCTTACGATAACGGGCAATAAAAGGTATTGTACAACCTTCGTCAATTAGATTGATAAGATTTTGTGCATATACGGGTTTGATATTAAATTTAGTTGCTAAAACGTTTGAAATTTCCATAAAATTGTATCCTTTGTTGTAAAATTTGTTGACATAGTAATTAAAATTTGCAGGTAAATAACACATACGTGCAATTTTGAAGTGCGTAGCCGCACGGGCAATAAACAAGTATACTTTAAGACACCGTATACCCAATTTTGTGATAGAAGTTGTTAGATACTAGGAGCATAGGCATTTTAGGACGCGCCGCGGTGCGTGGGCGCACTCCCGATAAACTATGCTATTGATTTGAATAGAGAAGATATTAGATACAAGGAGTGCAAAACTCAATGCGAAGGCGCACGGGCAATAAATAAGTATACTTTAAGACACCGTATACCCAATTTTGTGATAGAAGGTGTTAGATACTAGGAGCATAGGCATTTTAGGACGCGCCGCGTACTAAACGTACGCTAGCGGTCTAAAATACCGTAGCGACGAAGTAGATGACACTTTCTATCACAAAATTAGTCGTCGTTTAAATATATCATCCTATGACAATTCTCACACTCCAACACTCGCTTTTCTTTGAGTAAATCAAGGCGAGCATTTGGCAACTGCATTGCGCAGACACCACACGCATTGTTTACTAGCGGCACAAAAATTGGAAACTTGTGGTCTTCGCGCATTACTTTGTAGCGTTCAAGAAGTTTTGGGTCTATTTGCTTTTCAAGTCTTGCTAATTCGTCCTTAATTTCCTGAATTTTCTGTGTCTTGTCGCCAGCAAACTTGTTGTAGCGCGTCATACTTTCGTTATATTTCTTTTTAGCCAACACACCACTTTGCTTTGTTGTTTCAAAGTCATTTAAAGTGCGGACAATTTTCTTTGAAAGCCCTGTAATCTCTTTGTTGAGACTCAACATATTTGCAATTTGCTTTGAAATGTCGCTCGAACTTTCGCGCAATTCCGCTTCGCTCAACTCGTGAAAGTCGCGTTGTTTAATGTCGTCAAGGCGTTTGCTTTCCTGCTCAAACTCTTGCTTTATTTTCTCATAATCAGCAATAAGTTGAGAGGCGGAACGCTCAATAGACACGAGTTTATTTTGCGCGTTCTTTACCTGCTCTACCATTTGATTTACTACGCGCTTTGCATCGCTGTTTTCGAGTTCGCGCTCAATTTTTACAAGGTTTGCATCCATTTTTTGATATTGTAATATTTCTTTTAACATATTTTTTCCTCTACTGTCTTGATTTGTTTTTGAATTTGGTTAAGTTTGCCGCGTACGCTTTGATTTACCGCAAGCACCTGAGATGCGTTTTCCAAAATACGCAGGCATTTTTTCTCATATTCGCGCAGCCATTCGAGATAATCTCGGGTATAATAACTAGCCTCAACTACTCCAAAAGTGAGTTGAAATTCGGTTAATTTCTGTCTACCGCGCTTGGCTTTGATTAAGTGATAAATTTTGCCGTCCTTTATAACGTGGTCAACCACGATAAAGAAACCATTTGAATTAAGCCACTTGCGGACGGCATATGTATCGCGCATAGGCTGAATAATCAATGTCTCTATGCTGTCTAGGTCGTGCGTTTTGCTATATTCGTACAAAATATTTATTATTTCAGTGCCACCCATTCCTGCGATTAATACTTCATCAGGCTTTTGGCGGACTGCTTTTAGTCCATCACAATTATAGAAAATTGCTTGGTCGTCTACTTGATTTCGTTTTAATAATTTTATTGTCTTTTCAAGACATTTCAGGCTTATATCAATACATAATACCCTGTTTGCTTTCCAGTGTTCTAGCACGTAAAGGCTCATATAGCCGTGGTCGCAACCCACATCGGCGAACACTGCGCAGGGCTCTATCAACTCGGCGATTGCCGAAAGCCTGCGTGTCAGTTTATTCATCAATAAAATCCTTTAATTTTTTGCTGCGGCTTGGGTTGCGAAGTTTTTTGAGTGCCTTTGCCTCAATCTGTCTAATACGTTCGCGGGTAACATTAAATTCCTTGCCCACTTCTTCAAGTGTGCGCGGGTGTGCGTCATCAAGCCCGTAGCGCAAACGAATTACCTTTTGCTCACGCGGAGTCAGTGTTTCGATAACTGCAAGTAACTGTTCTTTTAGCATCATTTGGACTACATTTTCTGCTGGTGATTTTGCGTTTTCGTCAACTACAAAATCATAAAATTCACTGTCGCCTTCTTCACCTGTTGGAGTTTCTAGGCTGGTAGGTTCGAGTGCGATGCGGCGAATTTCGCTAATTTTCTCTTCACTCATTCCCATTGCCTGAGCGATTTCAGATTCGGTAGGCTCGCGCCCTAATTTCTGCCATAATTGGCGAGTAACTCTTGCTAATTTGTTGATTGTTTCAACCATATGCACAGGAATACGGATAGTGCGCGCTTGGTCAGCGATTGCACGGCTAATAGCCTGTCTTATCCACCAAGTACCATAAGTTGAAAATTTAAGCCCGCGGTGATAGTCAAAACGTTCTACCGCGCGAATAAGTCCAAGATTTCCTTCTTGAATCAAATCGCTAAAACTCATACTTGTTTTGCCGAGATAACGTTTTGCAAAGGCAACGACAAGTCGCAAGTTTGATTCAATTAACTTGCGTTTTGCTTCTTCATCGCCTTCCATCATTCGCTTGCCCAACTCCAATTCTTGCTGTTGAGTAAGCAATTCAACTTTCCCGATATCTTTAAAATACATCTTAATCGGGTCGTTAATATTGGCTTGATTCATAAGGTTTTCGAGCATTATCTCGTCTTCGCCCGACATCTCGCCTGCTTTTTTAAGTTCGATGCCTTCTTCGTGCAACTGTTTTAGCACTTCTTCGACTTCTTCGGGAGTAGCATCAGCATCCATAAGAATAATTGCTACATCGTCTTCGGATATTCCCTGTTTCTTTGCTTGGTCTTTTATTTTTGCGATTTCTCTTTTAAATTTTTCCAATTTAATCCTCCTTGGTTTTTCGCTTATGTACGGCAGAACGTCTTGCCGAATATTCTATATTTACTTTGTCAATTTCGCGTCTAATATCTTCGAGTTTACGCGTAAGGTCGATGACCTCCTGCATTTTTGCGTTGCGGATTTCTTTATCGCTTGCAACTGCACACTGGGTCTGCGCCTTGTCTTTCTCTAACCGAACCGCGCGTTCTTTATTTTTAAGAATACAACTCCGCATAGTCAGTTCGGGGCACGGGTCGGGCAAAAATTCGTAGCGCACAGTTTCCTGTAATAGTGGTGTAGACTTGTCCACTTCCATATAACTATATAGCCCGCTCACGTTTGGCACGTGTCCACTAGTCCTAGCAAGATTGATATAATCATAGGCTTGCGCAAGCCCTGCATCGGTAAAATACAGTCCGCCTATATCGACATCGTGCGCATAATTTTTGCTATACAACACACTAGCAAGGATAAACATATCGGCTAGTATGTATCCGTCCTTATGCTCCGCTCGAACAGGCTCTTGGATAGTAGTAAGTTCTTCTTCTCGCTCATAGTATGGTTTTGCATTGTCATCAATGCTGTTTAAATCCATTCGCAACTTGTCTATTGGAATTGTACTATAACGGTGAACAATAGGCAAATATGCTTCTTGCTCGCTTTGGCTATCAAGTGCTTTGATTACCACCAAACTTTCGTGCACAAACCGTGCTCTGCCGCTTGGCTCATTCAAATCAAATTGTTCCGCTAAAACATCAATTTTATACTTGATACCTTCCGTTGCTTCGTCAAGCAACTTATTTAACGCGTCTGCGCCATAAGTATGTAAAAACTCGTCAGGGTCTTTGCCGTTAGGGAGTCTAGCGACACGAACATTCAACCCTTGACTACGCAGCACATCAATACCGCGCATTGTTGCCTTGCGCCCTGCCTCATCACCGTCTAGCAGTAAAATTATATTATCACTAAACTGCTTTAATTTTCTTGCGTGCATTGGCGTCAACGCAGTGCCGAGCCCCGCTACCGTGTTGGTAAAGCCGAATTGATGCATTGTAATTACGTCAATTTGTCCTTCTACCACGATAATATTTTCGAGTCCGTCAAGTTGCGAACCCGCGGCGCGCTGTTGCTCGCGCAATTTTTTTAGCAGATTAATACCAAATACAACTTCGCTTTTGTTGAAAACAGGGGTTGCGGTCGTATTTTTATACTTTGCGGTGTTATCTCTGCTATCAAGCAGACGCGCCGAGAACCCGATGACGTCCCCGTCCTTGTTGATAAGTGGAAAGATAAGTCGCCTGCCATACGGGTCAAAAGTTCGCCCGTCAACCGTACTTGCAAGCCCCGCTTTGCGTAGAATTTCTAGCGAATATCCTTTTTCACGCAGATAGTTGAGTAGTCCGTCATAATTTAGGGAACAACCTATACCAAACCGCACTATTGATTCTCTCGAAATTTGCCGCTTTTCAAGATAAGCACGTGCAGCAGCGGCTTGAGAATTATCCGTATATAAATTTTTGAAATAATACCGCGCTGCGTCTTTTAATGCGCCTAAAATTTGTGTACGCTCTTGTTTTTTGCGCGAAATTTCTTGCGCATCGGTATCTTTGAGTTCGGGCATCGGCATATTAGCCATATTTGCCAGCCGCTCAACCGCTTCTACAAAGCCAATATTTTCATACTTGCTGATAAACTGAATCACATCGCCGCTTGCTTTACAACCAAAGCAATAATAACTTTGGCTCTCGGGATAGACAAAAAATGACGGGGTTTTCTCGTGGTGGAAAGGACAACAACCCACCCATTCGCGCCCATTTCGCTTTAATGCCATATAGCGCGAAATAATGTCTATAATGTCGCAACGGCTCTTTAATTCGTCTAGCCACTCGGGCGTAAACAAAAGAGGCATAGTTACTCCTTTTAAGAAAAGTACAAACAGTCCCGCCCCTACCCTACACAAGCGGAACTGAAAAATAAAAAAGCATTTGTTATATATTATATACGCAAACGCCATCGCATTTCCCTTTAAAATTTTAGAAAAAAATAAAAAACTTTAATGATTTATTTGTTGTATGCAATAGTTTTTTGCTTTATCAATGTTGTTTTTGTAATCTTCAATATTTTGTGGTATTTTTACATCGGCTCGCAGAGGTTCGGTTTGGTCGTATTGCGTCATATGATTTACTGCCTTGCACCACTCACGAGATACAAAATAATTTATTCCATAATCTGTTGTTTTTTGCGGTTTATTCATTGCGAAAAACTGCGCGGGCTGTCCTCCATCTTCGCCCACGAGAATAAAGCCTTTTTCTTTTAAATCGGAAGCCATAAGTATAGACGAAGATTGCGAATCGTTATTAATCAAGCAAAAGCCCGAAATTCCTAAATCTTGTACCGCTTGTGTTATTTGTCCAAACACTCTAAAATACGGTGTACCGCCCGTATTATCTCGCAAATCAACAATCAAAGGCTTACCTGATTTTAATTTTTCTACAACTTTTTTATTAAAATTTGCGATATTTTTATCCATTTTAATAAGTTTTAGGTTATTAAAAGTACGTATTACAAATTCAAAATGATTTGCAAACTCATTAAATTCGTAAGCATTGTTATTTTCTTTTATTAAACTATCGTTTTCGTTCAAAATCAAAGGCTCTATCGCCTTTTCTATAATTTGTCCGTTTTGTTCCAAAGTAATTGAAGTTGCATTTTCCCTAATATTAATAACTTTTATAATTTTTAACATATCAGGATAACCTAAATACGAACACAGACGGCTAAACTTCCCTTCCACCATTTCGGCTACAATTATAGACAAAAACTTCTTTTCAATATCAGCAATAGCAACACCATTTATTGCCACTAACTTAGAAAAAAGCAAATTTTCATCTAAACCACGAGTGCTTAAATTTGTGATATAATAATTGCCTTCAAAACGTTTAATTTTGTACGGGTAAACTTCGGGTTGGGCTACTGTAATTCGCGGAAAAGTGTGCATATCACCTAGTTTAGCATTTAATTTCAACATTTGGTAATTTTTATCATACACATCAAGACTAGACCAAATAGGCTCTAATTCGTTTACTTCGCGCCAAAACTTTTCTTTTGAATAACGAGCATAAATATTTGGATGCTTAGAATCAATTTGCTTAAATAAATCAAAAAGTGCCTTAAATTCCATAAATTCTCCCACAAAAATTTTAGAATATTATATCATAATTATTAGTTATTAACAAACACATTATTTTGTTCCTAACCTTTTTCTAACTTAATTATCTAGTAGGCAGGACAAAAAAATAGGCGGTTAATTAATTTGCAAATTAAAAAATAGTGGTAAAATTAATTCCCACTATCCTTTTTGCTAGTTTTTATGTATAGAAGCCTTTGTTACAAAGTTTTTTATTGCTGTAATTCGGGAGTGCGGTCGGCTTGGAGTGTGTTTAGACGTTCGGCGACTTGTTTTGCGATGTGGCGCATTGCAATAGTGCGGGGGTGATTTGCTGGTATGCTCGGCACTTTGTAGTTACTATACAATTTATACTGAGGTGGAAAACCGCGCAAAATTTGTTGTGTTTCCTTATTTAACGGCAAATGCAAAAATGGTTTGTTATGCGTGCGATTAAGGTCAAAAATTGCATTATACTCGCGCCCATCTGCAATGGAAATAAAACTATAACTTCCCAAATCCCAAATATAGTTCATTGCTTTTTCATCAACATTTTCATAAACTGTTAGATTGGGAAATTCTTTTTCTGTATGTGTTATATTATAACGTGTGGGGCAAACGTGATAAGGAGTATTGAGTAAAGTTATCGTATCGGCAATATTAGGCATATTTAACAAAGCCTCTGCTTGCACTACCCCGTATGCTTCACGTGGCCAAATTTTATCTGTGCCCTGCCTTATAAGAAAACGTATAGGCAACCAAGTATAATTTGTAGTTTCTGTAAGTTTGTATGCTATATCTTTTGTAAGCATTTTTGTATCGAAACGGCAAGCCTCATAAATCTGTGCTTCCAGTTTGGCACGCTCGCAAAGTATGCTCGCTTCATTTTTATTTAAATTTTCGGCTTGCATACCAAATTTATGTAATTCAACTGCTAGATTTTCACGCACTTGTTCGCGTGTGATAGTACCAGCAATTTGGTCTGCATAAATTTTATGCAGCACCGTATCTAAATTTTCTTTTTGACGAACTTGAGCAACTTGCAGTTGCTTTTGTCCAATTTCGTATTGTTTTAATTTTGAAAAATGTTGTTTGATAGTGTCAAAATCTCCCATTCAAACCTCTTTACAAACCAAAGTAGGTCATAATTTTATCACAAAAAACTACAAATTGCAACAAATTTTACCCTTTCCATTATATGCAAATAAATAAAGCAAGTTAACTTAATGTTAATAATTTTCAAAAAAGGGAATTATACAATAAAAAAACAAAAAGCGCAGAGGGCATACGCGCTTTTTGCCGTTACAATAAAAAACTTTTGGATAAGCACAACCTTTCGTGCTTACCTTTTCATTATATCATTATTTATTTCTATTTACAACTATTTTTTATAATTTTAACAAAATAAACAATTAATCACATTTTGTCCATTGAAAACTTTTCACAAAAAAATTAAATTATCAACAATTTACTTATTTAATCTCACTAAATCAAACTTTTTCATTTATTTAATCCATATTTTATTATTATTTTTTCTAAATTTATTATCATTTTATACATCTTGAACTATATTATAAGATTTGCCGCGATTGCTGGTTTTTTCCGCTTTAAAATGCTTATTATTGGCTACCCAATGCGGAAATTTGTCGGCTTTTTCTTGATTTGTTTCCCAGTTGCACAACACAATATTATCTATAGTATCAGTCCCGCCTTTAGCAAGCGGTCTTATGTGGTCCATTGTTGGTTCATAACTGCTATTTTTGTTGCCACAAGCCGATTTCATCATCTTTCTGCCAGCATAATCAAAAACTTCAGCCTTTTTTCCATAACGTTTTTCCCAAATTTCTATTACGTTGTATTTCATATTACTCCATTCAATCAAAATTTACTAAAATTAATAAAAAATGCTTTAATTTTCGATTTTTTAAGCATTTTTCGTTATTTTTTTTAATATTTTTCGTTTTTTAATATTTTGTATAAAAATACCCTTTTATTTCTTTGCTGCTTTTGTTTCGGTAGGCACTTTTGCCTGCTCTTTTTCGCGTGGTTTTTGCGATTTGGTAGGCTCGGGGATAGTGAACGCTTCTTTCATACTAGCGAGCAAGCCCGCCACGTTTGCGATATCGGTAGGCACAATCAACTTTGTACTTTCTCCGTCTGCCACCTGCGCAAGCGCTTCGTACCCTTTGAGCGTCAAATAGGCTTGGTCTGGGTGTGCATCCACAATCAACTTGATTGCGTCTGCCATACCTTCGGCTTCCTTAATTTGAGCGATGCGCTTTGCTTCGGCGCGCAAAATTTCGGCTTCCTTTTCACCTTCTGCC
>CALWPB010000007.1 GCA_944383315.1 uncultured Clostridia bacterium
TTGATTGCAGAAGACCCTAAATCTGCTGAAATTATACGACCGATTTTGCGCGGCAAAGACATAAAGAAATACTCTTATAATTTCGCTAATTTATATTTGATATGTACATTTCCTAGTAGAAAAATTGATATTAATAATTATCCTGCAATTAAGAAACATTTCCTTCAGTATGGAAAAGAAAGATTAGAGCAAACAGGTGAAACTCATATTATAAACGGGCAAAAAATAAAATCTAGAAAGAAGACAAATAACAAATGGTATGAAACCCAAGATAGTATAGCTTATTGGGACGATTTTTTTGAACAAAAAATTATATATTCAGAAACAAACAATGTAAACACAACAAAAATAGCTTTTGATACGAATGGATATTTTACGGATAAAACATGTTTTATAATAATTAGTAAAGAATTTGATATTGAAAAAATTTATAAAATTTTATCTTCTGAAATTTTTACATGGTATATGAAGCATAAGTCACCGTTGCTTGGTACTGCAGGAATATCTCTAACGAAAGAATTAGTTGAAACTTTTCCTTGCGCTAATTATGATGGTAAAAGTGCTAAAAGTAGTTATAATTTAACAGATGTTGAAATGGCTTATATAAATAAAGATTTAAATAAATTATAATACTGATAACATTAAGTTTTTTATTCTTTAAAATGTGTATTTTAATAAATTAAAAAGGTGATTAATTTAAATTAATCACTTTTTTTTCTATATAGTTTCTTTCATTATTTGAAAGATTATACAATTCATATATTAATGTATCAATGGAATTTTGTAATTTCATATCATTGGTTTTCAGGATTTGTTCAATAAGTTTATCAAATTTATTTAATAATCCATTAGAAATTGCTTTATTTACAGGCATTAGTTCAACATATTGATTTGCTAACCGATAACCAGTATTCCCATATTCATGTACATTTTGTTGTATCCAGAACATTATTAATTTAGAATTTAATATTGCCAATAAATAATTTTTGTATTTACCAAAATGAGCAATAAACGCCATACTATCGAGAACAAATAAACCTTTATCAGTTAAACAAAATTTATTTTTTTGCGTTATTCTTTGCCATGCAATAACTTGTTCAAAAAAATCGTCCATATAAACGCAATTTCTTAAATTATAGGGAGTATCACCTTTGTCGTATCTTTTTGCTATTGCATCATAATATTTGTCTAAATGCTTTTTTATAGCAGGATAATTGTTAACATCTATAGGAGAAATTCCTTTATCTTTGAGCCCATTATGAGTATTTATCAAATATAAATTAGCGAAATTGTAAGAGTATTTCTTTATGTCTTTGCCGCGCAAAATCGGTCGTATAATTTCAGCAGATTTAGGGTCTTCTGCAATCAATTTATCCTTAGTATCTTCATCTATAATAAATGCCTCATTGCAACCTGTTTTAATCCCATAATTAATTTCTATATTCCAATTTTTAAGAGGAGTACCGTATTGTTCAATTTTGTCTTTAATAGATTGTTCAATAGGATTGAGAATAATCCAAGAATCACCTGCGTTGCCAATTTTTGAAATTGTACTGTTTTGTTCAATATAATTGCTCAAATTTTTTAAACAATTTTCCTTAATAATACAAGCCTTTGTTGCTTCTTGATTTTGTTCCTTTTTTGCCATCAGTATATTTACATCAACAGTTGCAGATTCAAAAACTTTTTCTCCGTAAAAATCTATAAGCAAAATTGGATTTGTATTTTCAACAAAAAACTTTCTTAGTGATTCACCATAGCCAGCTCTCATCCATTTATTAGAAGTTATATAACATAAAATACCATTTTCCTTTAAATTATTAATGCCAAATTCATAAAATAAGCAATATAAATCACCAGTCCGCTCAAATACCCTATATCCCATTTTACTTAGTTTATTGCTCTCATCTTTCATTTTTTGCAATTGTACATAAGGAGGATTTCCTATTATAATATCAAATCCATCTTTAATTCCAAACATCCAATCTGCATCAAACCAATCTGTCAACTTATTTTCAAAAGGCTTCCAAGAAGACAGTTTAAAATATCTATCCGAACCACCAATACCCTTGTATACCTCTATAATATTTAATAGCATATCTTGTTGTATAGATTGGAATTTACTTGCTAACTCTTTTTTATCCGCACTTGAAGATGTTGAAAAATATTCATCCCTAATATTTTTTAATTTATTCATTAATTTTTGATCTTCCAATAAGCCTAGGCCATCGCCCTCAAGTTTAACTAATGAATTAGCTGTAATAAACTTAAAATCAAGATTTGGTAGTGATTCAATACCGCGATTTTCTTTATTATCATCTACTTGTTCTTCAATAACCAGTGACAAAAAACATCTCAATCGAGAAATTTCAACAGCTATAGATTGAATATCAACACCAAAAATTGAATTTTGAATAACACTTAATTTGCGTATATAATTTAATAAACCGGAAGTAAACTTTTTTTTAATTGCTTTTCTAAAAATAGGCTCGACATTAGCTGTTATTTTCCCTAGCCATTGAGTTGCAGCAGGATCAATCTCTTGCAAAACATACACCACTTTTTGCAACAT
Source organism: uncultured Clostridia bacterium (assembly GCA_944383315.1). GTDB lineage: Bacteria > Bacillota > Clostridia > Christensenellales > UBA1242 > UBA7867. The sequence goes on from CALWPB010000007.1 coordinate 2,573, forward strand.
TCCTATTGGAAACGCACCCGAACCACAGGCAGGGTCAAGAATTTTGATGTTATATAGAGCATCGACAATAGCATTCTTTTCGATATCATTAAAAATGGCTATACCATCATCTTCTTTATTATAACTTATTAAAGCTTTCAATTTTATTTCATCTATACCTGTTTTTGATTTTAAGTATTCACATAAACTAGTATCTACCATATAATCAACAATTTCTCGTGGGGTATAATAACTTCCTGTGCTTTTTTTCTTATTTTCACCTGTTGTAGGATTGATTTCAGCAAGTAAATTCTCAAATATTCTCCCTAACATTTCTGGATCAATTGATAATTCAATATCATAAGAAGTATTTTCATCCACTGTAAAATTGTATTGATTTAAAATAGCATAAAAATTTTGAAACCATATATTAGGAATAGTAACCTTACCAAACTTCCCGCAGTGAATTGCATTATCATATTCGTACTGGTCATCATCATGCTCGCTGAAAAGCCCACCATTTAAATAGGGAATTTGACTGTAGTATCTTGTTTGAAATTCAGGTTTCCTACTTCTAATATTTGTATTTAAAACTTCAAAAAATAGTGGCTCTAGTACTCTATGATAATAGTTATCTTTCTGATTAAAATTATCCAGTGATAACATATCTTCTGGAATTAAAGGAATATTATTATCGCTTTTCTTTTCCTTTAAAAACCAGCAAAACATAAGTCTACCAATTAATCTAACCGCAAATTCTGAAAATTTATTCTTCGATTCTTCATTAAGTCCATATAAATTAAGCTGTTTTTCATACTTTTTACCCTCTCGCTCACCACCAACCAATTGGGTATAACATAAAGCAATTTCTCTATAAAATTGCTTGTTAACTACTTCCACAGAAAATCTTTCTATAAGCTCATCTAAGTTGTTTACTTTCCCTTTTTCAATTAAATACTGATAAGCTGTTTTTGTCTTAGTACCATATCCTAGGGAGTAAGAAAATCTTCTAGGATTAGATAAAACTTTAATAACCTTATCACCATCATACTCATATTTGCTTGTTAATAATGAAATCCTATAGTTTAGTCTATCGGGATTAACAAAAGCAATAATTGCATTATTTATTCTCATTCCTTTTAGAATTTTAAACATTTCTTGAGTTATAGCAACTCTTCTATGATCCCCTTTACAATTAAACAAAACTACTTCAAAAACTGAGACTTCACACTTCTCAGAACACCCTAAATATTCCACTTTACTAAAAATTTCATTTTTAAATTCAACAGAATGGACATCGTTTTTGAAATCTGGTAATAGTATATTTTTTATTAGATAAAGAAAATTATCAATATGATATTCTTTTTGTAATATTTCTTCTGCTTCTTTAATTGTCAGCACTGCGTAAATCCTCCGTAAACATCATAATTTCTGTCTGTGCATCTATATTCTCGGCTTTCTCTTTTATTTGAATAATATAGTGTTCTGGTATTTTGCGTTTAATTTCTTCAACAATTTCTTTTGCATTTGTCTTAAATTTTGTAATTTTAGATAGATATTTTATTTCTCCATCACTTAAATCATCATATTTATTAATAATTTCAAGTAAATCTTCTAAATAATCCTTTTCTTCTCGACATACAACTTTTAGCTCTTCAAGTTTATCAACAGCCTTTCCTTTCATTCTACCTTTTTTTATTTTTGGCTGTGCCTTAGTTATTTCATCGCGCAATATCTCAAACTTTCTATCCGAATCTGAATCGTACTCAAAAGACAATTCTTCTTGTGTAGCCTTAAATAAATATAAAACATCTTTCGCTGGTACTATTTCTGCTTCGTTTGCAGTTAAATTTGCTTTAGCAAATAAAGTATTATTCCCCTTTTTTGCAAACGAAATTGCGCAAGGTGTATTATTAAATCTTACAATTCTTGCTCTTTCTGGGATTTTTAAAACTTGTTCAATTAGTAGACTATTATATTTGATAGAATTATAAATGTTTTTAAACTCATTATCCCAACTTTTCTCATTGTTTATTTCATTGGCTTCATCATATTGACGTTTAAAATAACTTCGTAAAGATTCATTAGGTGTTAAAGTTTTTGTATCATTCCCAACTATATTATTTATAAGAAACATTTTTAAAGTTGAAATTCCCTTAATAAGAGTATTTTGTTCACCTATATCCGTCGGGAAAAAATTATATATGTAAATGTTGTCAAACATTTTTTTATTAATACGATTAATACGCCCGATACGCTGTATTACTCTTGTTGGATTGTATGGAATATCATAATTTATTATAACCCCTGCCCTATTCAGGTTAAACCCCTCACTTAGAGCATCAGTTGCAACAATTATATCATAGTTATTTAATTGTTCATTAATTTTACAAGAAGCATCAAAATTTCTTCTTACAGTTTCGCGCTCACTTTTACTTGACCCACCTGTATATAACATAACACGAAAATTATCTTTTTCTAACTTTAATTTAACATATTCAGCTGTATCAGAATAAGTTGAAAATATTACTATTTTCCTATTTCTATCAAAAGCTAAAAGTTCCTGCAATTCAGACTTGACTTTTTCATACTTAGGATCATTTCCTATAGAATTATCACCAAACCACTCACTATAAATTTTAGAAATTAAATCTATATCTTTTTTTACATCATTCAAAAAATTTGAATCAAACATAGAGACTGGTATTGGTATGGCTTTCTTTTTTATTCTATCTATATCAATAGGTTCTTTAGCCATAGTATCAATTTCTGCTAACGTTTCCTGGATTTCTTCATCATCAGGATCATCCAAATAACCTGTCTTTTTTATGGGTACATACCCAAAATCCCACCACTTTACTATATTATTATAAGATTGCAATAAACTTTCCAATGTCGATTTAAAAGCTGCTTTCGAGCTTTCGAATCTCATAACTAACAATCTTTTAATAAAGTTAGCTAAGTTTTTTTGCGATAATGAAAGATCTTTTTCTCCAAAAAGATCGCCATATTTTTTACTAAATTCATCTGAATCAATTAAATAACTAATTGGATTATAGCGAGCACAAGTAAATTGTTGGCTTAATTTTTTTAGTGTATCTAAATATAGAGATCTTATTTCTCCTAAATCATACTCAATTAACTCAGGTCCAACCACTATAGGAAAATATATATTTTGTGATTTTAAATCCTCAGCATAATCAGTAACCTCTTGTAAATCTATTCTACTTCTTCTAATAATGACAGGATCAATTAAATCTCTAAGCTGCCCACTTAAAATATCTAATTTTTCTTTAACACCACTTAAATCACGCTTACCCTCTTTTTCTAGCTTATTATATTTATTTATCAACTCTTGAAACCTAATTCCTAAATTATCTACCGAACTAATAGTGGATCTACTTGGAGTTTGAAATAATTTGACGAGAGCAAATAAATCCTGTGGTTTATTATTATAAGGAGTAGCTGTTAACAATATTACTTTATTATCAACATTTGAACGTGTTAATTGATGTAGAAATTGATAACTTTCACTTAATTCATTTCTATATCTGTGAGCTTCATCAATTATGTACAATATAGGATTAGGATCATCAGAATAATTTTTATAAACATCTTCTAGTTTACCACTACTAAAAACTTTCACACCTCTAAGCCCAAATTCCTGTTGATAATCATTCCATTGTTCAACCAAATGAGGAGGTGCAATGATGATAACTTTTTTCATATCTAAATTACGTGCTATTGCAGAGGCAATAACAGATTTCCCTAAACCCACAACATCTGCTACAATTACCCCATTATTCTTGTTAATACAATCCAGACCATATTTAATTGCATCTATTTGATACTTAAAATTAGAGAACTTACCACTAGTTATTTCATAGGGTCCCAACACATTACTGTTATCTACTGAATGATAAAGCTCATAAAGGATACGAATAAAAATCTGATATGGGCTAGGTTTTGCATAGATCCATAATTTACTTTTAAGCTCTTCAACAAAATTTTTATTACTGTTTTTTACACAAATATCAATTGCTTCACTACTGTTCCATAAATCTTCAAACTCATTCAAATATTTATAATATCTCTCGTCGTCATCATAATACCCCTCATTCATTTCCCCTTGACCTAATAGACCATTATAGGTAAAATTAGAAGACCCCATAAAAACTGTTCCCTTTTTCCCCAATAGTTCCATTGCATCTTGCTTATTGGTTAACACATAAAATTTACTATGATTTTTATTGTCCGCAAGCTTAATTTCCAGAGTACCATCAATCATTTTATCCATAAACATTTTAAATGTAGTCTGGCTATTGGTATTATCAAATTTTTCAGATAAACTTGATTTATTAAACATTTTAATAAAACTATCAACATACAAATTGCGCTTTTGTAAATTACCTAATGAATGATATCCGTGCTTAACATAGTAATCCAATGGCTCATCCATATCTTGATTTTGTTTTAAAACACGACATAAATCATCTATAAATTCTGGATCAATTGATTTTCCTATCAAAATTCTCATTTTCTTGTCTTTTAATTCTTCCGCCAACATATCAAATCCAGAAAAATAAAAAAATGCCGTACAAATATCAATACTATCGGATTGTTTTAATGCTTTCTTTAACGCAGCCAACATTGTATTATTCCTATTATCAATAATCGAAACCATAATAATACCTCTTAAAAATTTTTATTATTATAACATAAATACAATAAATTACGCAACTAAGAAAATTTATATTCTCTAAAAAGATTAATAAGTAAATGAAAAGAAATGAATTAAAAATCTTTTCCCAAACTTTATAATTTTACGACTTAGAAATTTAAATTTTTTAATAAAAATTATAATATTTTGTTTAAAACTTTAGCGAATTAATATCTTTATAGTTTAATTAATCAAAATTTTTAGACAAATACTTATATTTGCTTACTATGAAAATATTAGGTTATAAATTTATTTAGGTAATCATTAAAAATTTGCTTGATTTTAGCATCTTCATTACTTCCATTTGTTTTCAACCTTAATAAGGGAATTTTACATTTATTAAGTATAGAATCTTTTAACATGTCTTTAATTTTTCTTTTTTTATTATTTTCGTGATATTTAACTCCATCAACTTCAATTACGCAAACTATATCTTGATTTACTTTATCTTTTATCAAAAAATCAACACTACAATTATTTTGAATATAAGCAAATTCTTTTTCATTAAATATTTCTTTATTTAGAATTAAATCTTTAATCTTCACTTGTTCTTGAACATCTAATTGTTTATATGGTTCTAATTTTAATATTTCATCCAATAATGTGCACATTAATTTTTCAGACTCATAAACACTTTTGCTTAGACAATTTTCCAATATAATTTTTCTTTCAGCTTCTTTTGATTTATATAAATAATCAAAAATAGAAACACATTTACTTTTAAACAAATTTTTATTCATAGTTTTATACGATATGTAATTTATTAAATCATGTATTTCTTTTCCCTTGTCTTGGAATAAATCCTCATTTACTATTAAATAAAACTTTTTAGCTGCTCTTGACACTGTTACATTAATCATCCTAGCATTATCAACAAAAGCAAGGTCTTTTTTTGAGGCTTTATTATCTAGTACAGGAGTAAACAACACAACATTCTTTTCTCGTCCTTGAAATCTATGTATTGTATCACATTCGATATCTTTATATTTTTCTTGTAGTTTATCTGCTTGCAACCTATATGGACTTATGATTCCTATTTCCTCGTGGCTTATATTAGCAAAATTTTTATTGTTCAAAATTTCTTCAATAACATCAATTTCTCTTTGATTATATATACCATTTTTCTCCCCATTATTTATACGCCTCATATGATTTCCGCTAGTTGTAAAGTAAATATTAAGTGCTTGATTATCTTTATCTGCAGAAGTAAAAGGTATGAGCTGATTGTCGTAATATTTTAAGTTACAAAATCCTATAATTGAAGGATCGCATCTATAATGTTCCAAAAGAATAGTTACTGTATCAGGATATATTTTCATAAATGAAGCAATTAAGCTTTGTTTATTACTGTCAAAAACTTCGTCAAAATTGCATTCTGTATTGTAATTTTCAATTGGTGAAAGTTGCTTATCATCACCAACAACTACAATATTTTTACATTTGTTTAATAATGGAATAGCTGATGGAATAGTTACTTGAGATGATTCATCTATTATCACATAATCAAACATATATTCTGTTTCTATTGATGTCATAAAAGATATAGCTGTAGACGTTATAATTGGGTATCTTTTTATAAATTCTGAAAAATTTTTTTTATAATCTTTTTGACTAAATTTTAATTCTAAATTTATATTTTTATTTAAATAAAAATCCAAATAATTTTTTGAAAGATATTTAAACTCCAAATTTAATTCTTCGAATTTATTTTCTTTTAACAATTTATCTAACTCTTCTAATTCTTGAGTTAATTCGTTTAATTTTAAAGAATAATACTTATATTCTAGTGATGTTATAATTTGATTTCTATTTTTTGCCTTTATTAATGATTTTTTGAATCCATATTTTAATATCAATTTTAGCCAAAGGAAGAAAGTAAATTTTCTCTCTTTTGTATCATCTTGATATTTAGTTATATACTCAATTAAATCTTTTGAGTCATAAAATTTATATTTATCAACATTAATTAAATTTTCATAATTAAATTTTTGATAATACTGTTGTTCAAGTTTTATTTTTTCAATTTCTTCATTTAAAGTTTTTAATTTATTATTACTTTCAAAAAGTTTTGAAAGTACTGAAAGTTTTTTTGATGGGATGATTATGTTATCATCTGACTTTGATAATTCAAAGCCTTTATAGTTGCTTTTAAAAAATTTTGCTTTCCTTTCTCCATTTCCTAAAGAAGCCAAATAGAGCCTATATCCACTATCTGCTAACTTTTTTTCTATATTTTCAATAGCGGTATTATTTGAAGAAATAACAGCAATACTTTTTCCTTGAATAATAAGATTACAAATTATATTTAATATTGTTGAAGTTTTTCCTGTACCTGGTGGACCTTTTATTATACTTATTTTATTATTAAGAGCAGATTTTATTGCTTTGAGCTGAGAAATATTAAAACTAAATGGACAAATGATATCGTAATCCGTACTATTTTCAGAATTTTCTTTACTAATATAAGAATACAGCACGCTATCCGGTTCAACATTAAGTTGTTCGTATTGCAGATACAACATATTTCGCACGGTATCAATACTAGATTCACAAGCACACGATTTCCAATAATCTATTAAATTTTTATTACTTTCTGAAAATTCAAAAAATTCAATATCTTTTGGATTACACACAAAATTATATCCATTTTTACAAAACACTTTATATTTTTTAATAGAATCATTTACATACACATCAATTTTTTCAATATCTGTTTTTAAGTTTCCATGATATTTAATCTTAAAATTACAGATATCTTTATGTTCCTTTAATTGCATAACAATTAGATTTTCAAGTTTTGCGTGTATTTTTATTTCATCCTTAAAGGTAATACAATAAGATTTATAATCCTCTTCAAAAAATTTTATTCGGTCTGTTATATCCTTAAAATCTGTTTCTGATTGTTTTTTGAATAGAATAAGTTTGTCATTTATTTCCATAAAATAATTATAACATAAGTTGTTTAAAATTGTAAGAATTTGATACAAAATTTAAATTATTATGTTATACTACATTAAAATAATTAAAGGAGAAAGAAATGCAGTGTTTTAAATGCCATAAAACCATTTTACAGCGTAAAAGCAAGTTTGGTTTTTATTATTTTTGCCCAAACTGTGGAAATATTTTTGAAACTAGAGGTCAGCAAAATTTCAACTCAAAAAAATACAGTCCTCGTTTTGACTATGAACACAAGACAATTATAAATCTAAACAAACAATAAAATCCATGTTTGTTTTTAAAATAGACTCCTACCTCAATCTATATAATTTGTTAAACGCATTAGTTGACTTTTTTATTATATTTAAAAAAGCATGAAAACTAATTAATTCATTGAAAAAGATTTAATTTTATGTTATTATTAAGATGATGAGGTTTTATTATGGAACAAAAATTTAAAAACAACATTATGCAATTAGGCATATTTATTTGCGGTATTTTTCTACTCTTATTTTTCTTCAATTTCCTGTCTATCGGGATACAAATTTTTGTGCAAATTGGCACAAGTGGGGACACTTTTATGATACTTTCGGGCGCATTTTCATTTGCGCTCACAGGCTTGACACTTGCTAGTTTTATATTATTAATCATACAAAATACTATCAAAAAATTACATAACAGCCGTGCGTTTGGTTTGTCTATATTTTACGTAGTCTTAATTACAGCAGTGCTTGCACTTGCTATGTTTATTGTATGTACTGTAATGATGCCTGATGCGAACTCTTCAAGTGTGAGTGAAATCTTGGGCTGGGGTGTTGGCACAAGTTCGCAATCTGGATTTGTTTATACTTTGATACTTATGACAGTACTGGCTTATTTGGAATTTTGGCATTCAGTTTTGCGCAAAAAAGAAATATCTAATGAAACAAGCGACATAAGTGAACTGAACACACTTAACGAACACGAAACTTCGCAAAATTTACAACAAAATAATGTCGACATTCAAAATAATAATTTAAAAATTAAAAACACAACTCCCCCTGTTGTACGCACTCTCAGAAAAATATTCTATCCTATCATTTTCTCGTGCCTATTCTTGTTTATTGTGTTTGGCTCGCTATTTACTGCTTTTATCTCGGACGAAGGTTATCGAGCATCATATTATACTTTATACAAATACCGTGATTATATAGAGTATACTAGAGACCAAACTACAAGAGACTATATTTATTATTTAAATTTTGAAGTAACTAACACAAATGATTATGATGTTACTTTAAATTTTAAGGTAACTTATCAACTTAGAACTGAAAACTACGAAAAAGATTTTTCTCTTACAATACCAGCAAATTCTAGCGATAGTTACGAAATAACCTTAATTAATCTAACTGAATATTACACATATAACGAACGGGAAGTTCTCGAAATTTACTATTATGATACCGAAAATGCTAGTTACATTGTATTCCCCAATAACGAAACGTATAAATATTATTTTGAAGCACCCGAAATTGCATTTTTAAGCATTACTGGCTTTATGCTGGTAGTAGTTGTTGTTTCTAGTATACTGTATGGTGTATTTCGCAAAAAAGCACTAAACAAAATTGATTCTAAAACTGAACAAACTCAACCTGTTGAAAATACCGCATAACAAAATAAAAAGGCACTAATATCACAATTAGTGTCTTTTTTGTTTCCCTTTGTCCATATTTAAAATTATAAATATTAATCCTTTCTTTTCCAAGACAAAATCTAAATTAAATAATTTACCATTAGCCTACAATGTATTTAAAACACTTATACGTAGTATCATTATATACAAAATCTTCAAGAGATGTAAGAGTGGCAAAGAATGTTTCGTTTAGGCTAACCATATTTTCGGGTACGCAAATCAAGTAAGTTATAACATTGTACAAATCATCTAAATTTTGAATGATATACTCGCTATCAATTATTAAGTTATCCAAATCATTTAACCCAGAGAGAATGTATTTACCAGCATCCACTAAATTTGCAGGCAATACAAGTGTATTGAACCCTGAGTACTCAAACGCATAATTTTCGATACTAAACGGCGCCGTTCCCCAAACAATTTGAGTTAGTTTATCACAACCATAAAAGGCATAAGCACCTACATTTACAAGATTTTTAGGCATTGTTACTGACGTAATATTATCATTTGTATAGAAAGCATTCTCGCTAATTTGAGTAACATCATAAGAGACACCATCAAATATGATTGAGTCTTGTAATACAACATCACCACTTGCCGCTTTCCCCGACTCTACCGAAAGCACACCCGTATTAACATTTAATTCGTAAATTATATTATCAATTTCAGTTTGTTTTATAGGGTAAATTTTAATTTCGACTGCATAATCGGTATTATGGTAAAAAGGTAATGTATACACACTTCCATTAGACATAAACGCATTAGCGACATACCAACCAGCGACGCGGTATGAATTAGCATACTGTGTATATAAATTATAACTAAATCTTACATCAATATCCCCATCGCCATAATTTAATATTGACACATCAAATTTGCCTAAATCATCATAATTAGTGGTGTATTTTACCCGATGAAATTCGGTATAATCTGTTGTTGCTGAATAAATCAAAAAGTATGATTTGTCATCATCCCAAAGTGGCCACGTTAAGTCGTATTCGACAATTTTTATCACGTCCACGTAATCATAAATTTGCGAATCTGTAAGTTTATTTGTAGTGAGCAAGTCGGGTGTCGTTACTTCCGTTAGCGATGTACAACCTGCAAATGCATTTTCCCCTATTCTAAAAATTGTACTAGGCAGTGTAATTGCAGTTAATTGTGAGCAATTTTTAAACGCGTAATCACCAATATCATTTAACCTACTATCCGCAGGAACGTGCACGGCTATAAGATGAGTACAATTCTCAAAAGCATACTCGCCTATATTTTTAAGCGCATTATTTAGTGTAACCTCGATAAAAGATTTATTTGCAAAAGCATACGGGTGAACAGTGTGTACATATTTAGGCACTACAAAATTTTCAAGAATAACTTTAGGTCCAAAAGCATTTGAACCTATCTCTGTAATTTGATACTGTACACCATCACGTTCAACGACATCAGGAACAGTGGTAATAGGACTATATTCAAGCATAGCGGTCTTTAACCCATATTTGAGTAAAAAAGTATATCCTTCGACGGTGTGGTAGCGAACTTCGCTAAAAAAATATACATATAACACAGGATTAAGATTATTTTGGAAATTAGGAATAGAGCGCGATGTGTGCTTTATTGTTGAATCTAGCCCCTCTGTATAATAAGCAAATAGACCGCCTTTTTCAACAATTTCAAGTTGCCAACAGTTTTCCTCATTTACACGAATAATTCTTGCTTCACCAAGAGCACTATCATTTACGACAACTTGTGGCATTGAGTACTTGTACATTTGCTCAACTTCATCAAACGCATACGGATAATAATCATTTAAATACTCACTCGTATCATCTACTGCCCAAATGGTTTGCGCCCCGTCGGTTATACCACCTAATGAACTTGCATCTATGATTTTTGAAATTAGAGTCGCATTTTTCAACACAACCGTATCAAACTTGACATTTTCAAAAGCACTTGGCCCGATATATTCAATATTTTCAGTAACAGTAAAAGTATCAAGTGCGGTATTTGCAAAAGCATACTCGCCTATACTTTCAATATTTGGAGCAACAAAGGTGTGTAGATTATTTAAATCGCTAAAAGTATGTGGAAAAATATCTGTAATCGTTGTGGGGCAAGTAATACTTTCGACTGTGTCCGCAAAACCTTGATTCGTAATATTTAGAGTATTATCATAAGACGGCATAATACCAACTACCGTGTACCCGTCCACACTCTCGGGAATAACGAGATTCACAGTACCTGCTTCACTCCCGATTACCACTGCAACCTTTGCGCGCGGAAAAATACTATAATTTATCCCGTCTTTTGTCATAGTAACATAGTTATCACGATAATCAAATACTGCTTGAATTTTGGTTGTCATATCTTGGGTATCATATGTGAAAGTATATTTTTCGCTTAAAATTTCAGCGCAATATTTCATCAAATTATCATACTGCTGCTGTGTAATCTCGCCCGCTTCAAATGCATCGGCGATTAAATTGCGATAATAACTTTGCGAGTAACTAGAACGAATATTACTATGAGCAAAAATATAGGTATCTCTAAAAAAAGTCGAGGGTGCCATTATTTCATTACGAGTATCAAAAGTATCCACTAACATTAGATATTCATTATCTATTTTATTTAAATACAGCCATTCGCCTGTCATCAAATCTTTCCAGCCCACAAACACCGCAGTACTATTTGGCATAGCATTTAACGTGTCTCCATCTATATCAATAGTGCCAAACGCACTGTTATTTACAGACACATCATCAAACATCTCAACCGTAGCATACAACACAATATCGTATGCGGGCATTGCGAATTTAAAGGGTACATTTATTTTATTATTTTCATTATCAAAATAATAAAAATTTAATATATGATATATAGGATTTAAATCAGTAATAATTACAGTTACTAATTCATTTTTAAGATAACTATCTTTGTCTGCTACAAAAGTACATACATCACTAGATTCTGTCGTTATTTTATATTTTTGAGATTCCTCTTGATTACATCCCGTTAAAAATACTCCCATTAATAAAAACAAGACACTAAAAAATGCAACAACAAGAAATCTTTTGCTAAATTTCCCCAATAAACTTTTATTTTCCATATCTTCCCCTAACAATATCTTTTTATCATTGTACTAAAAAATGCAAAAATTTGCAATATTAATAACTTATTATTTTATTCTAAATTAGCGATTTCACTAATTAGAACTTTTTAAATTTAACTTGCAAATTATAAATAAAAAGGGCTTAATACTATTTATCAAGCCTTTTATTTTTTAAGAGAAAATTTATGTACTCTCCACACCGAATGGTGTGGAAGTTTGATAGCAGTTTTGTTTTGGTATCCTATTTTTAGATATTATTTAAATATTTAATTGGATTTAAATATTTATTTTTTTTGAGTTTTTGCCTAAAATTTAGCACTTTAAAATTGTTTTAAATTTTAAAATTTTGTACTATGATAGTGCTAAAATTTATGCGTTTGTGCTAGTGTCATCAGGGCAACAAGTGAAGTCGTTGTCTATATAGTTGCAAAAGACTTTTGCACGCAGATTTCTAGCCCTGCACATACGCGTACACGTTGTGTTTAAGTCCTCGGGCAACACAAAGCGAATACATTGCACAAGTACATCACGACAAGTATCGCTTGTGTGTTCGGGAATGGTAAACATTTTGAGTCCGCGTTTGTGTTCTATTTGATTTTCATCTAGTTCAAACAACTCAACAGCAAGTGCTACCCTTTTGTTTGGGCAAACATTGCGGATATTAAGACTCAAATTTACCATACGGCCGAGTGCATTTAGGGAAAAATCCCCCAAATCATACTCGATTGTGTCCTCACAGCCTTCAACCGTAAAGTCTACAGGTTCGGGACAATCTTCGGGGGTAATGATAATCTCGCAATCAACAGATACTTCAGGAGAAGGGAAGTTAACGACATTGTTTTCGTTGTCTGTATACGTAACAAGTTCGTTTACCGCCTTTGTGCCACCTACTGTACCTACGTGGCGAATGGTGAAAGTTAGGCTTGCACCTTCATTTCCTGTTACCCCTAATTCATCTATTGTCCAGTTAAGAGAGCGTGCGTCTACAAGTGTTGCATCCCCCTTTGTTGGAGTGCCAATATTTGTTATTTGGAAATCAGAGTTTAATACTTCGTCTATATTAATATTGGTTGCCCCTGGTTTTGAAATGTTTGCAGCAAGGTCTTCAAACAACTCCTCTAAATCGCTTGCATCGGGTGTAACAGCCACGTGCGAAGTATCTGGGTCTGTTGCCCAGTCATTTAGAGCAGACACGTCAACACCATCTGAGCCTATTAACCCTAAACAGTAAATTACTATTCCTTGCGCACGAGCCGAAGCCGCAACAGGACTAGGGTCTGCCCCAATAGTAGTGTTACCGTCCGTAAACATTACGATTACTTTTGCGTTTGTAGACTGAGGGTCAAACAAATCGATGGCTTCGGTAAACGCATCTGCGTGGTTTGTAAAGCCTTCGGCGGTTAAATTGTCTACTGCTTGCTTTAAATCAGTAACAGAAGTAATCAGTTGAGTGTCTTGCGTTGCATTGGTCGCAAAACTTACAATACCGATATGACTACCCGAACCAATCTGCCCGTCTTGACTGCCGTCCGTTGATTCGTCAATAATATCAATAAAAGTATTTGCACCTAATTTTAGATTTGCAAGAGCATCACCCTCCATACTCCCCGACCTGTCTAGTACAAGCACGATGTCCGTAGGATTTGAAGCAATATCAGGTGCTGCTGTAAGCGCAAGCGTAACATTTAGGGTACCATCACAATTAATTGAACTGCTATCAACTGTTTTGTTAGAATTTAAAATACCCATAATTTTCTCCTTTTATTAAACTCTATTCATAGTATTCAATTTTTTTAAATATTGTGAAAAAGGAAAAAATTAAAACTTGATTTTATATTTTAATATATCTTTTTAGTGGTTGCGCACTTTGAAAAAATCTTGTATAATGAAATATAAAAATTTTTATAAAAACGGAGAAAAAAATGCGCAAAATAACACTGGTTTGTGTAGGGAATTTAAAAGAAAAATACTTAAAAGATGCTTTTAATGAGTATGAAAAAAGGATATCAAAATACTTTGATTTTCGCGTGATAGAATTACCTGAAACAAAACTCACAAAGCCCACTCCCGCTGAAATTGAACGCGTAATCAAGGCTGAAAGCGACCGCATTCTAGAAAAAATCAAAGGCAAAACAGCAGTAATATTAGCAATAGAAGGCCGCGAAATGAGCAGCCCTGAATTTGCAAATTTTATTGAACAACAGAGTAATATTAGCGAAATATATTTTGTAATTGGCGGTAGTTATGGACTAGATGCTCGAGTAAAAGCCGCCGGCAAAACTCTCAGTTTCGGCAAACTCACATATCCACATCAATTAATGCGAGTAGTTCTTGCCGAGCAAATCTACCGTGCCGCAACAATAATAAACAATATTGAATATCATAAATAAAATTAACAGTTAAAATATTAACTATAATTTTTGTCCCTTTTTTGATTATTTATATGCGTAATTTTTACTCAATTTTTGAGTAATTTTTCGAACATTTTTAAATGAATTATTTTAAAATTTGTGTATAAAAATTCATATAGAAAAATTTGTCATAACCTTGCCTTTTTAACAACAATCTGTTTTGTTGTAAAAATTAAATTTATATTTTAATAGAAATATTTTTTTGATACATTTTTGTATATATTTATAATATTGTTATTTAAAAAAATAATCATACTAATACTAATTAACCCCTTAAACAATTAAGTGCATAGTGAATTTTATTTTTTATTATAGCAATTAAGTTACTAGTATTTTGTTTTGAATTATTATAATTTACAAACTTTGGTAAAATAAAAACATCCAAATAAAAAATAAAATACAAAAAAAATTAAGTAAGTATAACCAAAATATTTTAGTAAAATATTAAAAGTATTTTGTGCTAATAAAAGAAAAACCACAAAGAAAAATAGTTTAATACAAAAAATTTTGTACACATATTTCGTGTTTGTGGATAAGTGGAAAATTAATAAAAAACAACCTAAAAATACATATAAAAATAATTTATCAACGCATCAAGGAGAAAAATTTTTTGTTACACAAATCTTATTTATAATATACAAAAAAGCAAAGGTTGGCGTCCTTCACTTTTTTTAAACCAAACACTTATCCACGTGGATAAGTGTTAATAAAAAAATATTATGTACAATACATAATACAAAAATTATCAACTTACCTTCAAAATTTTGCGACATAGTAACAAAAAATGTCAGGTTTCCGCAAAATAAGTAAATCCTAAACTTTTAGCATTAGTATCATAAACCTTACAAACACAAATATCATTACTTAAAAGTTTTCCACAAAATTATCATTTGTGCAAAAACACCACAACATTAAGTCAGTACTTCAATACTGTACCCACTCATATCTTGTGCACTCTGATTGTATCTCCCGACACTTTTATCGTGCTTGCCTATTATCTCACACAACCTAACCTTTTGTCAATCTCTTGCGACATCTTTTTTTATTTTTGGTACTTTTGCACAAAATGACATTTGCACTTTTTCCCCGTTTTCCCTTTATCTAAGCCAAAAACTACGATTTCCACAAATAAGCACCAATTAACAAATTGTCGTTTTGGCTTATTTACTTTTTATCTTCTGATTAAAAACAAAGAACCAACATTTCATTCCTCAAGGTTCAATACTGATTCTAGAACCGTTAAGCAACAAGCTTTACTATTATTACTTTGACTGCTAAATCACCACTTTCTTATTTTTTTGCTTTTTTTGAGATGAATAAAAATAATTTATTATTTATTTTATTTTTTTAATAAGACGAACAATTAGTATAATGTGTGGATATGTGGATAACTAAAAATTCGAACATTTAATTTTTCGTTGAATAAAGGATTTACATCCCTATTTTCATACATTTGTTTGTGTGAATGTTCTGTGTATTTCTTTGTAGTTTTTTGTGGAATTAATCGGGATAACTAATATTTTTTCGGGGATAACTTTAATTTGAAGGTAATTCTTGTTTTTTCTTGAAAAGCCTTTAAATAAGGGCTTTTTAGTTGTTTATGATAAAAAAGCAACTTTTATAATTTCACTAAATTAATCTTTACTGAGTAAAAAATTTTAATTTAATTTAGTTTATTAAAATTATAAACTAAATTAAAAATTTTTTCAAACAAATACTATGTACAAAATATAAAACTTTCATCTCTATTTGTTTTTTTAATTTTCTTAAATTGCTTAATACGAAGAAGATATCAGGGGGGAAAGGGATTTCATTTGCTAGTTGTACATTCAGAGGAAAATTAATAAAATCAACAACGTGTCATTTGTATTTGAACTGTTAAAAAATAATTTGCAAAAAATTATTCTGTTTTTGTTTTTACACAAAATTTAAAAATTTACTTTATGTAAAATTGAATGTTACACTTGACAATACTTTGAGAATTTGGTATAATAAATTTACAATTTTTGATATATCAATTTTTGCAGGAGGAATCGCGATGAAAAGAACATTTCAACCCAAGAAACGTCAACGCAGCAAAGTACACGGTTTTCGTGAACGTATGAAGACAACCGCTGGACGTAAAGTTTTAAAACGCCGTCGCAATCGTGGCCGTAAAGAACTTGTTCGTGCTTAAAACCATAGTGCTATGCAATGCATAGTACTTTATTTTTTATAAAAAAAATGATAAAAATGAGGTAAAAACTATGATTAAAACTAAAAATAGGCTAAAAAAACGCAAAGAGTTTGCTTATATTTTTAGAAAAGGTGAGCGAATAAATGCTGGTGAAATTAGTTGTTTATTTACAAAAAGCAAATTTATATATCCGCGTTTTGGTTTATCTATAAGCAATAAAGTTGGAAATGCAGTTGTTCGCAACAAAATTAAACGTCAACTTCGTGCTATATTGGCAGAATTTTTACCTAAAATTACTTATAAAAATATTATCATAATAGCGCATCCTGAAATTACTAGGTTGAGTTTTCAACAAATTTACGAAAAAGTGGAAAAAATTTTCAAAAAAGGTAATATAATAGTTGAATAAATTAATTTATTACTTATCTTTACCCTTCAAATATATATGTATTGGCTTAATATATTTATATAAGTGTACAATAAGCGAAATTTTACCTAGTTGTTGTATTTATCAGCCGACTTGTTCAACATATACACTTATTGCAATTCAAAGATTTGGAGTTATAAAAGGATGCTTTTTAGGAGCAAAACGAATTTTGCGATGTCGTCCAGGTAAAAAAGGTGGACTTGATCCAGTACCTGATAATTTAAAAACAAATTTAAAGTATAAAATATAAAAAATGCATAAATTTTATGCATTTTTTTATCTACTATAAGAAACTTTTTTAATCTTATCTTCTTTATTTTTCTTATTTTTTTCAAGTTTTTCAATAATTTTTAATGATATTAATGAAATTATAAAGCTCATAAGTGAGTTCATAACAATATATAATGCAAAGGCTGCTGAATAAGATATTGTGAAAATAATCATAATTACAGGCATAACCCATTTCATTATTTTTGTTGCACCATTCATTTGATTTTGTTGCTGCTGCTGATTATTTGGAATAACTTGTTGTTGAGTCTTATCTTTTTTATTTGTTGTAATCATTTGAGTAACTGTCATTGATAAGAAAGTAACCACACCTGCTAATATTACTAATATAAAATAACCGTTCCAACTTGAATAAGTAGATTGAATTTTTGCTGTAATTATGTCAAAATTTTGCTGTATTTCGTTATAGCGCGCATCATCGCCGTTTAGTTGCGCTTTTAGGTTTGATATGTTAGCAAAATCATTAAATGCAGGAAATCCTGAAACGTAGGTATCTGGTCTCCAAATATTATCTACCCATAACCAGTTATCTTTTATTTCTTCATATTTAGCGCTGGCAGAATTTTGAGCGCTATCTACTATTGTAGCTATATCCTGTGAATAAACCAATTCTCGAGCGCGTGCCTCAATTTCTTCAGCGCTAGGTTCTGCAATACCTTCTTCTATTAGCGCCTGTCGTGCTTCTTCACTTCTATTTGAAATAAGCAAAGCTAGTTGATTTGCTACATCTGAATTATCATCTGATGCTGTAAGATTATATTGTTCACGCATTTCTTGATTAAAAGTCGTGTTATAAGCGGTTTCTAGTTCCAAATATTGATTATAGGTTTTATCTTGAGATATTCCTATTAGTCCTAAAAATAATGTAATAAATATAAATAAGGTAATAGCGAGATTGAGCAACATACTCAAACAAGAACCAACAACATTATAGCCTTCTCGTTTATATAGCTCCATTGTTTTTTGGTTAATCATTTGTGTGTTATTTGCGTATCTCTTTTGTATTTTTGCTATCTCAGGTTGTAATTTTTGCTGTTTTAGTGTGCTCGCTCGACTGACTTTCTTTTGCCAAAAGTCAAGCGGGCTTAATATAATTTTTAGACATATAGTAAACACAATTATCATAAAACCATAACTAGGTATAAAACTAAATAAGTTGATAATTGGTGACCACATATCGGTAGTCCAACTTGCTAACATTATGAAATCTCCTTTAAAATTATTAAAAAATCAATAAAAATACGCTAAAAACACACTTTTTTGCTTATTTTTCAAATGAATTGTTGGTCATCTGAATTAAAAATCTCGGCTCTCATCGCATTTTAAATTGGGGTATTTTTGTAAAAATTGGAGTATTTTTTGCAATTTTACTTCAATTTTTGAATCAAATCATAAATTCTATCAAGGTCGTCTTTGTTATAATAATCAAAATAAATTCGACCTTTTTTGTTGTTACCTAAGATTGTAACTTTTGTTCCAAATACTTGTTGCATATCTTCTCGCATAGAAATTAATTCCAAACTTAAAGTTTGAGATTTTTTCGCTGCATTAATTTCTGGGCGTGTAAGTTCTTGAACAGTTTTTTCTACTTCACGAGCAGTCATTTTACCATCACTTGCTTTTTTTGCAAGTTCTATTTGTTGGTCTCTAGGTAACGTAATAATTGCTCTTGCTATTGCTGGTTGTAATTTTCCTTTTTCTACCAAAGTTAAAACTTCTGGTTCCAATGTAAGCAAACGTAATGAATTTGCTATTACTGGACGACTTTTTCCTAGTTTATTTGCAATTTCTTCTTGAGTAAAACCATATAAATCTATAAGTTGTTTTATTGCAATGGCGGTTTCAATAGGGTTTAAGTCTTCGCGTTGCAAGTTTTCTATCAATGCAATTTCGCGCATTTCTTGTTCAGTGTATTCTTTTACGATAGCCGGAACTGTCTTTAGTCCAGCCATTTTCGCTGCCCTAAAACGCCTTTCACCAGCAATTATTATGTAATTTTCTCCACGCGCTACCACTACTATCGGTTGAATAATACCGTGCTCTTTGATAGATTGAGCCAATTCTTTTAGCGCTTCTTGATTAAAGCTTTTTCGTGGCTGGTCTGTATTTGGTTGCAATCTATTAATAGGAATCTGTCTAACACCTGTGTTTGGAAACATTTCATTGCTTAAAGTTTTTATTTTTTCTTCAAGATTAGTTTTTTCTTTTATAAATGTTGTATTTTCTGGCTCTTCAACAGTAGTTTTCTTTGATTTATATTTTTCAAGCAAATTATCAGCATTGGATAGAATATCATTTTTTACTTTATTTTCAGGTTTTGCTTCTGTTTTTTCAATCTTTTTAGGTTCTTCCTTCTTTTCATTATCGTCATAAATAGCAAATAACGAACTCAAACCTCTACCTAAGCCTTTACTCATTATCTAAATCTCCTTTAAATAATTTTCTTTTATCTACAAGCACCCCACTATCTTTATTGCGTCTTAAAAATTCTCTTGCTAACTCATGATATGCGATACCACCAGTGCTTTTATTATCATACAAATATATTGGCAAGCCGTGGCTTGGAGCTTCAGCTAATCTTACATTACGCGGGATAACAGTTTCGTAAACTTTTTTACCAAAAAATCCTTTTATTTCCTTGGCTACTTGATTTACAAGATTGCTACGGCTATCCTTCATTGTTAATATTACTCCCTCAATATCTATATTAGGATTGTAATATTGTTTAATTAATTTAACTGTATTCATCAACTGACTCAAGCCTTCCAAAGCATAGAACTCGCATTGAATAGGAATAATTACACTGTCAGTTGCTGTCAAAGCATTTACAGTAATCAAGCCCAGCGAAGGAGGACAGTCCATCATTACATAGTCATATTTTGATTTAATTTTTTCAAGTTGATTTTTTAATACTTTCTCACGGTTCTCCATCTGTACCAAATCAACTTCAGCTCCAGCTAAATCGACATTACTTGGTACAATAGATAGATTATTAATATTTGTTTCTTGTATCACATCAGTTAATTCAGCTTCACCTGTTATAACATCATAAAATGTAAGCATATTTTTCGTTTTTTCTACACCTACACCTGTAGTTGCGTTTCCTTGTGGGTCTAAGTCCACCAACAATACTTTTTTGCCATAAGCTGCTAAATATGTTGCCAGATTAACACAAGTCGTTGTTTTTCCAACTCCACCCTTCTGATTCGCAAAAGCAATTATTCTTGTCATAATATCCCCCTTTAATTACTTTTATATTATATCACACTTATGTTTTATTAGCAATTAATTTAATTAACAAAATGCTTATATTTGGATAAAATTTATAAAAATTTTTTATTTTACACAGTTTTCTACAATAAAAAGGTCCAACATAGTTTTATTACTTATTTTATAACACAATACAAGAGAATGAACTCATTTATTCACCTTGTTTTATATCTTTAATTATTTATTTCTGTATTACAAAGGCACAAGTTAAGTTTAATAAAAATTATTAACAAATTTGAAATAAAAGATACATTTTACATACTATGCAATAATATTATTCATTTATATACTAAGTTTCACGTGAAACATTAAAAATACTTTTGAGTTTTTTGTGTAATTTAATTACATAACTTTATGTACTCTGTATCATTATAATTACAGAAGTATATGTCCTCTGTAGTATTTAGATTAATTGCAATTATATAATCATAATTGTTTTATATTATAAATAATTTACTTTTTTGATTAAATTAATTTATATTTAAACATAAAACCCCCTTGTCTTATGCTTACTTTTAAGAAGTTGATAAAACCTTAAACATTCTTTTAAGACCTTTAATACCTGCAATATATTTTATAAATAAATTAGTTTCACGTGAAACATTTTAAATTAGAAGGCTATCTAATCAATTATTATATAAAAAGCGGTTTAAATTAAACACATTTATTAACATTATCGCATTAAATTTTATTTTTATATTATTATAATTTAATAAGTATCAAATAATAATAGCTGACTTATTTCTATTAACTTTCTGTATTAAAATGAGAAACTGAAACGATTTTAAGCTCTTTTTAAAAACAAAATACGTTTTAAATTAGTTTAAACATTTTTAAGTAATAACAATTTTGTAGAGTAATGCAATTTTTAAGCAGAAAAGATATTAGTTTATAAATATATAATAAGCATAAAACTAATATTGTATATTAAGTGTACTAAAAGTATTTATAAATCATATAAAGTCAAAAAAATGATTACTTTATAATTTATTTTAAATTTGTGATAAAAATCTAAATAATATTGCAAAATATATGTTACAAACCAAATTTGCAATTAATTTTATTATATAAACTTTTAAATTACACATAACATTGTGTAATGTAGCTGTAGATGTTTCTTTATTCAAACAAACATTGTAATAAAAAATAAAAGGCTATTTGCCTTTTATAGAGGTTTTAATTCAATTTTATTTTTGCCACGAGGATATATTGGATTGGTTTTTTCGTTTTTAGTTATATAGACAATATTACGGGTATACGATTCTATATTACTTAATATTTTATATTCAGTTATATTGGTTATTGATGAATTTAGTGTTTGCAAAGCATTTTGAGCTGTCTGTATGTCGTTTTCAATATTATTACCTTTAAAAGCTATCATTTGTCCGCCTGTCTTGGTGTATGGAATACATAATTCAAGTAAAATATTTAAAGAAGCAACGGCTCGTGATATTGTATAATCAAATGTTTCACGTGGAACAGATTGTTGTAATTCTTGAGCTCTTGTATGAATAGTGTTAATATTTGTTAATTCAAGTTGTTGTATTACGGTATTTAAAAAATTAATTCTTTTGTTTAAACTATCCACTAAGGTTATTTTTAAGTCTGGTCTAAGTATTTTTAATGGGATCCCCGGGAATCCTGCCCCACTTCCTATATCACATATATTACTGTTTTCGTTATAAATAGAATAGTTTATTACACTATCAACAAAGTGTTTTGTTGTAACTTCGTGTATTTCTGTAATTGCTGTCAGGTTAACTACTTTATTGTACTCAATTAATAGATTGTAATACTGTTCAAACTTTGCTATTTGTTTATTCGTTAATTCTATGTTGTTTTTAATAAATAAATCTTTAATAATTTCAAAACTTTGCATAGTACCCTACTTTTTATTAAATTTTAAACGTTTTAAATAAATTGTTAATACATATATATCTGCTGGTGATACACCACTAATTCTGCTTGCTTGAGCAAGTGTTTGTGGCTGGATGCGTTGTAATTTCTGCTGCGCTTCAAGTCTTAAACCTTTCAAGGTGCTATAATCTATATCTTGCGGTATTTCGATGTTTTCGTTTTGCTGTTGCTGTTCGATTTGCTGTTTTTGTATGTCTATGTAGCCTTCGTATTTGGCTATAATATTGAGTTGTTGTAATATTTCTTTTGAAAAGTCGTCAAAATAGTGAAATTTATCATTAAAATCAAATATATTTATAGAATTTCTCTTCAAAAGCGAACGAATAGAAATGCCTGATTTTATTTCATTTTCTCCGTGTTCTTTTAAGTAATATTGTAATGCCTGACTTGGTGAAAGATGTTGATTTAAAATTTCCTGCCCTTTTCTGATGTCTCGTTCCTTTTTTAAAAGTTTACGATAATTTGCTTTGCTGACCAGTCCTGCTTCGTAACCTTTTTTTGTAAGTCGTAAATCTGCATTGTCTTGACGCAAAATTAGTCGGTATTCCGCGCGGGAAGTCATCATTCTATATGGTTCATTTGTACCTTTTGTAATTAAATCATCTACTAGAACTCCGATATATGCCTCATTTCTTTTTAAAATTAGCGGTTCTTTGCCTCGTATTGCTAGACTTGCATTAATGCCTGCTAAAATGCCCTGTGCCGCAGCTTCTTCGTAACCGCTTGTACCATTAACTTGCCCAGCGAAATATAAGCCTTTTATATTCTTATATTCCAAGGTTGGACGTAAAGCGGTGGCATCAATACAATCGTATTCTATAGCATATGCATAACGCATTAAATGTGCATTTTCAAGCCCTTTTATGCTGTGTATAAACTCGATTTGAGAATGATAAGGTAAACTACTTGATAGACCTTGAACATATATTTCATTCGTACTCATTGCTTCTGGTTCAAGGAAAAATTGATGCCTATTTTTATCAGCAAAGCGAACTATTTTGTCTTCAATAGATGGGCAATATCGAGGGCCTATTCCCTTTATTACGCCTTGGTATAATGGGCTGTATTTTAAATTGGCGCGTATAATTTCGTGAGTGCGCTCGTTAGTATAGCCCATATAGCATAAAGCAACGT
Organism: uncultured Clostridia bacterium; assembly: GCA_944383315.1. Taxonomy (GTDB): domain Bacteria; phylum Bacillota; class Clostridia; order Christensenellales; family UBA1242; genus UBA7867. The sequence goes on from CALWPB010000007.1 coordinate 26,610, forward strand.
TTTTAGGGCTGCGCCTTGTGCTTTTACTGAAATTAGGTAAATCTTCATCACCTGCTTGTGGGGTAAGCGCATCTAAATTTATTGTGCGCCTATCCACTCTCATTGGAGTACCCGTTTTAAAGCGTAAAATAGTTAGTCCAAGACGTTGTAAATTAGCGGTCAATTTGGTTGCATTTGTAAAACCGTTTGGACCGCTGTTCTTGATATAATTACCTGTAAGTGTACGACTGCAAAGATAAACTCCTGTGCAGACTATAACCGCTTTTGCTGTAAATTTCTCCCCCATCGCTGTTTTTATCCCGCGAACGTTACCGTCTTTTGTAAATATATCTGATACTTCAGTTTGCAAGATTGTTAAATTTTCTTGATTTTCCAAAGTCGATTTCATTATTTCGTGATATTTTACCTTATCAACTTGTACACGTAGTGAATGAACGGCTGGACCTTTTGCTTCGTTTAACATACGGCGGTGAATTGTTGCCTTGTCGGCGCATTTCCCCATTTCTCCGCCCAAAGCATCAATTTCAAATACCAAATGCCCTTTTGCAGTTCCGCCGATACTTGGATTACAGGGCAAAAAGCCGATTCCATCCAAATTTAGTGTTGTGATAAGTGTTTTTAAACCTGTTCGTGCACAAGCGAGTGCTGCTTCGCATCCTGCGTGTCCCGCTCCTACTACAATAACATCATAATCAGTGTTTTTCATTTTCATACCTTTTTTATAATTTAATAATTAATTATACTACAATTTTTTTAAAAAGTATATACGAAAAACGAAAAAACGCGAATTTTATAATACTATGCTGTAATTTTTATTGGCTTTATATTAAATATTAGTATATAAATTATTAATAATTAATTAAAAAAGAAAATTTTGCTTTTAAATATATTATTCGCCATAATTTTTTAAAGCATATATTATTTAAATGTTTTTAATCAAAAATATAAAAAATCTTTAAAAAAATACAAAGTTTTTGCTTAAATTTTCAGTTTTTTATATTAATAGTTATAGATTAAATAAATAATTTTTATCAAATAAGTAATAAAAGGTTTATTTAACATATGATGTATGAAAATATTTAAGTTATTTAAATAAAAATTAGAAAAAATGCGAAAAAAATCGCAAAAAAATATTAAAAATTAATTTTTTTTTGGTTTTTAGTTGATTTTAAAGTTTAAATAATAAAAAAATATTAGAAATTGCTAAAAAATGTAAAAAAAATACTGTTTAATATATTTTAAAATAAATTATATTAATTAAAGTCGCGCAAGTTAATTTCGCGCAAACCTTTAAATTTTGCATAGTGATACATACGATAATTATAATCAGTATATTCGCGGTCAAAGTATGTTATCATACACTCGCAATAGTCTATAACTTCGGTAGTGCGCTCGAAAAATTCATTTTCGTGTATTTCGTAGTCGGGGACAAGTTCGTTGTTTTGCTTATCAAAAATATTTGCGTTTACTATTTCAATATTATATCTACCAACAAATTCAGTATTTAATACAATCGTACAAATAGTGGTGAAATAACTATCCCCGCACAAGAAAAATTTAGTAAAGCCTTGGGCAATAAGATGATGAACGGCAAAACTAATATTTTGCTTTATATCTTTATTATAAAAAAACTCCTGTCTACCTATAAACACAAAGCCCTTGCAGGTTCTAACTTTTCAAAATTCAATGTTTTCATAATATTCCTTACTTAATTATTTTTGTTAATTTACTAAATTCTTATTTACCAAAATATTATTAATATAAATACACAATAATAATTTAGTATTTTACTCACAAAGTATAATTTAAATAATTTATTATGTCAAATTATAATTAGCATAAAGTAAAAAAGTAGGTAAAATTATGATTGACATAGTACGTAAAATTAATAATTTGCGTTTAGAACGCGGCTGGTCAGTGTATAAATTGGCTAATGAAACAGGGTTACCACAACAAACAATTAATCAATGGTTTAATAGCGAAACAATGCCATCTATTTATAATTTAGGGCTTATTTGTGATGCTTTTGGGTTGACTTTATCTGAATTTTTTGCAGAAGGTGAGTTAATAGAAGCTCACGATGAAGTAAAAGAATTGTACAAAAAGTGGAGTTGCCTATCTAAAGAAGAACAGGATTCTATAAAAACTATAATTGAAATTTATTTATCAAATAACAAGTAATCATATTTATCGTAATGATATAAATTGAGTAAAATTCAATAACTGTGTTTAACATATTTTTAAATATATTTTTCAAACAAAAACTTTGTTCGAAACGTTTGTTTTAAGTGGCGATTTATAGGCATTTTTTAAAGTTATCCACATTACAAAAATTAAAAAAGTGTCTATTTTTTTACAAAACAAACGTTCTATGTGGATAAAATAATACGTTTTCCACAAGTTATCCACAAAGTTATCCACTTTTCCACACATACACAATAATAAATTTATATTTTAAATTACTTAGATATTTAATTTAGTTGTATAATTACTGATTAAAATTTTAGTATTTTTTTATTCTTTTAATTCAAATTTTTAAATTTAAAAATGTCTAAAAATTATCGCCCCAAATTTGTATAATTATTTACAAAAAATGTCGATAAATGTTTGGAAATATAATATATTATATGATAAAATAATGTATATTTATAAAATATTTTTAGGGCTTTTAGTTATAATAAAAAATAGGGGTTAGGAAAAATGACTAAAATTAAAACGATGTTCACTTGCTGTTTTGGAGTGTTGCTTGCCGTTGTTTTATTGACTATTGGTTTAACATTTCCAAATGTGCAGCAGCAATCTGCACACGCACTTGACCCTGCGGATTATGTGGGATTGTGGATAGACTATAAAACGGAGCAGTGGGTGGGGTCAGGAACTTCCGAGTCGCCTTACATCATTGATACAGCACAGAAATTGGCTCAACTTGCGTATAACGTAAATACAGGTGTTTCAGATTATGCAAACACTTATTTCCGTTTGCGTGGAAATATTGATTTGATGGGGCATTATTGGGTACCAATAGGAAACGAAACTCATCCTTTCCGTGGTGTTTTTCGTGGTATGGGTAATACAATTTCAAATATGTTTATCAATGCTGAATACTTAAATACTACAGATACTCGCGATTTTAGAGAATATTTAGGTTTGTTTGGTTATGTGGAAAATACAGGTCTTGCAGACAACGAATCTATTTCGCAAATTACTTTTCAAAGTCCTACTATTTATGCAACAGAAGTAACAAGTTATGCTGGTGTGGTTGCGGGATATTTTAACGGTATAAAACTTGAAGAAATTACCATTAACGCGCAAATTAATGAGGATACAACTGCGGGGGCATATATAAGCCACTATTTGACTACGGGTGGAAATATGAGCAGCAATTTTGTTGCTGGTGGTCTTGTGGGACTGTTGGGTGATGCTGCAACAGTTGAAATCGCTAACGACAGTTATTCAAACGAAATAAGCACAAATATTGAGTCTTCTGTGGCAAATGCAGGTGAATATCAAATTGTGCTAGGAGGTTTGGTAGGTGAAAGCCGTGGTACAATAAATGAAAGTTATCGCACTAGCGGTGAAATCAAATCATACATAGGCGTAATAGGTGGGCTTGTAGGTCGTAATAGTGGTACTATAAAAGATTGCTACAATGCGGGTATTATTCAAACTTATCCAAATTTACCAAGTTATGCAAGTCTTTCAAATGAGGTGGACGAAACAATTATAGGTGGACTTGCAGGTATTAATAGTGGAACGATAAATACTCAAAACTTTACAGGGCTTTATCCAAGTATTGCTTCACAAAATGTGGCACAATCTTTCCAAACTTGTCGCGGTAGTATAGGTGGACTTGTTGGACTTAATCAAACTGGTGGTGTGCTTGAAAATCTTGTTAATACCACATTAGTTAAATGTACAGGTACTCAAGATGGGGCTGTGCAATATATGGGTGGTATAGTTGCTGTAAATGCTGGTACGGTACGCAGTTGTCAAAACTTGGGGAATATTGAAAGCGATGGCGGTAGTGGTTATAAGGCTAATTCTGTAGGTGGAATTGCAGGACTTAATGATTCCCAAACTCAAGGCAGTGGCGGTATAGGATTGGGCAACGGTATGATTATTGGTTGCCAAAATGAAGGAAATATTTTAAATATTGATGCAAATTATGCTGGCGGAATTGCTGGAACGAACGCAACCGTGCAATCTGGTAGATATAATATTACCGCATATGAGACAAACGGCACTCCCGTATCTGCTGTAAGCAATAGCGGACAAATTCGTGGAGTGCAGTATGCAGGTGGTATTGTTGGATATAATTTTGGCCGCGTAAATGGCGCTTATAATATTGGTACAGTTAGTGGAACGAATAGTGAAACTGTTGGTGCGACTACCGCAAGTGTCGGTGGTATTGTTGGACGTAGTTATGATGGAGAATTTTCAAACTGTTTTAATGCTGGTACAGTTGGTTCTGGTTTGAGAGTTGGTGGTTTTGCGGGACAGACAGAAGGCTCATTAGGGACGATTATTACTAATGCCGCTAATTATGGTAATGTAACAGGTGAAAGTTATGCTGGCGGTTTTGTTGGGTATTCTGAGTCTGGTGATTTTAGTTATATCTTTTCTATCGGCGATGTTGATATTACTGCAGGTTCAAGTGTGCGTCAGGGAATTGGTGGTTTAATCGGAGGCATAAAGACTGACACAAGTGGTACTCATCCCGAAAATACAGACATCACAAACGGAGCATACTCTTCTAGTATCGCAAATTACCAAGATAGTTTAACAGGTAATTATGATAATGGTATGAATGTTATAGGAAATTTCGCTGCTCTTTTTAGTGAAATGAAATACATTAGTTACAATCTAACACTTCCTTTTGTGGCTTCAAACGTTGGTGACCAGTTCTATCCATTCTATCAATTAGGCGGGTCAAGCGGTACTCCAAATACAAACTGGTATTTTGCCGAAGCAAATACAAATGGGAATACTTATTATTATCCTGTATTAAGAGCATTTAAAACGGGTGAAACTAATAGTCTTAATATTTATCCCGAAAATACAACAATCAGCCCAATATCAGGGCAATTAAGTTATCCAAGTGAAGTTATACTTAAAGTGGAATTTTACAACAATTTACCTAGATGGGACAGTAACGCGGCTTCAAAAGTAACCGACAAAATTAAAATAGGTGAAACTCAATATATCGTATATAATCAATACGTTGCAGAACCAACAAGCGATACATACACAACTCCGCAGGGCTTTGACTTAAATTGGAAAACTTCATCAAGCGATTTGTTAACAAACCCTGTTGACTGGAGTTTTAACACACGTATTACAACAAATAGATTTATATTTATCGACTGGACAGAACAAGTATATACTTTGAGTTATTATATGCAGGATTTAAAGACAGGCGAAATAACCGCTATGGACCCTGACGAAGTAGCAAGACTTGGACTACTTGAAAGTGTAACATATTCACTTGACCCGAGCGCTACAGTTACACTTGTAATGATTACTGACAATCCTGCAAATGGGTATCGCTACAACGGGTGGTGGTGTTATGATACATTGCCTGATGCTGTATCGGGCAATAGCAGTTCGCGACTCAGTGTAAATCAAGTGTTTAAAGATGGTGTCGTGTATGTTGTAGGTACTCGCGAAGCAAAAACGTATCCGGTACAAATTTATCCCGGTGTTGACCGTGGTACTGATATGAATTTTGAAGGGCATAACCCAGGAGAACCTATTACTGTTACTTTGACTTATGGTGAAGTTTTTGACCTTTCCGAATACGCTGCACAACTTGTATTTGATAGTGCGAACTTGGCATTTAAAGGTTGGTACGATATGGAACAAGGTGGCTCAATTTGGGCTGGACCAAACTCAATTTCGGTACGTCCTTTTGACCATAATGCGTTTACAGGTGGATATAGACTGTACGCACAATGGACAGGCTTGTATCAAACTGTATACTTTGTAACCGTGGATAGCGACGGGGTACAGCACGAACTTACAAGCATCTCTGTGCCTTTTGGTTCGGTGATTACTTCTATTCCTTCTCTTGTTTACTATATTCCTGCTGATGCTGAAGGATTTGAAGTTGCAGGTTATTATTCATTACCGAATGACGAAACAGCAATTTTTGATTTTGAAGAAACATTAATAAATGATACAACTTATGTTTATGTAACGTGGCAAAAGAAGTATTTTAATCTTATTCTTAATGCCGATGGCGGTGAGTTTGTTGACGGTAGCGAAACAATGACTATAAGTGTCGAATATCAAGATACAATTCTCGATGTTATTAGTCAAAACTTGCCAGCAAATCAACGTCCTACAAAACTTGGATTTACTATCCATTTGTTGGGTGGTAGCCCTACTTGGACAACTGCAAGCGGTGGACAGGGTACGACTATTGGCTCTCTGGATACGATGCCTTCTCATGAATACACTATATATATTATGTGGGACCGTGAGTCTTACACAATAACATTTATTGCAACTTATGGTAATTTTGCAGACGGGGGAATAACCACAACCACAAGTTTGCTTTATGGTATGCCATTAAAGACAGAGGTCGACAAAGTACAGGCATCAGGTGTGCTTGATATTACGAGCCTAGAAGGTTATGGATTTAAATATTGGAGTCTCACCGAAAACGGCGACGAAATAACTGACGAAATTACCGTGCCAGTAGGCGGACTTACTTTGTATGCTGTAATGGGTAAGCAAGTACTAATTACTTTCAAGAAATTCTTTACAGCAGAAGCATATCTCAATATTACTATTTTCGAAGGTGAAACAGTACACGAGCCAGAAATTGATGAAAACTTTAATATTTCGGGATACGATTTTGCAGGCTGGTCAATAGTTACAGGCGAAGATGAAGACGGCAACCCAACTTATGAAAACTTTGATTTCTCAACTCCATTGTATCAAGACACTATATTGTGTGCTCAATGGCAGGAAAATACCGATGCTCCAGCCCCAGTAAATACTAATATGGGCTTAATGATTTCATTAATTATTATCGCGGTTGTTGTGGTATTGCTATTTGTGTTTATAATGTTACGTAGCCGTAAGAAAGACTTGTCCGTACACAATAAACGTCTACAAACAAAAGATAGTAAAGAAAAACTCGAACAAATAAGAAAGAGCGAAGAAAAACGAAACAAAGATAACCCATTCGCAGATGACTTTTAATAAAAAATATTAGCCAAAACAATGGCTAATATTTTTTATTTCCCTAGGCAGAATTTGGCAAAAATTTCATTTATAATATGCTCGTTTGCGGTAGTGCCTGTTATTTCGCCAAGGGCTTCCCACGCTTGCATAATAGTTACGGCTAGACAATCTAGTGTTGTGCTTTCAGCGTTTTGTGCGGTGTCTACAAGGGCAGCGCGTGCGCGGTGCAAACACTCTATATGACGCGTGTTTGTTAGCATTATATCGCTGTTTATAAGATTTGTATCTATTGTGCGTTCAAATATTAATTGCTTTAAATTGTCTATGTTTTCGCCTGTTTTCGCACTGACTAAAATATCAAATTTTTCGGTCTGTAAATTATTTGTATTTTTAGAATTTTGGGTAATTTTTTCGGTTGCTTTGTTTGTATCAATTTTATTTAATATATAGATAATGTTTGCGTTGTCTAGCGCTTCGCGTGGTTCGTTTAATTTATCTTGAACATAGATAACTAGGTCTGCTGACCTTATTTCATCACGAGCACGTGTTATGCCCGCACTTTCGACTATGTCATCTGTGTCTCGTAGCCCTGCGGTATCCGTTATATTAAAGCGCACCCCGTTGTATTCATAACTTTCGTTTAGAGTATCTCGGGTTGTGCCTGCAATATCTGTTACAATGGCGCGATTGTAGCCAAGTAGTGCATTAAGTAAACTACTTTTGCCGACATTTGGATTGCCTGCTAGTACGACATTTACACCATTTTTTATTTGCAAACCCGTTTTTGCGGTCGCTAAATGGCGGTCTATATCGCCAATAATTTTTTGCGAAATATCGCGGACTTTAGTGGCGGTAATGTATTCAATATCGTGCTCGGGATAATCAAGTGCGACATTGACTTCAACCATACATTCAGTGAGTTCATCTTGCATTTTTTCGACTACTTCACGCATAGAGCCATACATTAGCCTGCTACCAGCACGTAAAGAAGCAAGACTATTTGCGTTTATAACATCAATAATGCCTTCTGCTTGGCTCATATCCATTTTTCCGTTTAGGACGGCGCGTTTACTAAATTCGCCACGCTCCGCAAGCACGGCTCCACGTTCGAGTAGAGCATTTAGCACTGCTTGGCTGAGATAAAAACCGCCGTGAATTTGGAGTTCGACAACGTCTTCACCTGTGAAGCTGTGTGGAGCAGGGAAGTAAAGCCCTAATGCATCGTCTGTTACCTCATCGAAAGCAATTTTGCCAAAAATAGCGCGGCGCGGTTCGGGAGTGCTTTTATTAAATGGCACAAAAATGCGCCCAGCAATTTCAAGCGCATTATCTCCACTAATTCTAATAATAGCGACCCCGCCCGTACCTATCGGGGTGGAAATCGCACAAATAGTTTTTGACATAACTTCTCCTTTTTAATTTGTTGGATAAACTATTTTAGTTGTAATTTTTTACGTCTTTATAATTCGCGTGTATGATGATTTTTTGTCTTACTTTGCATTTTATCACTAGAACCAAACTTATGCCTTGGAATGCTGTTCTCCATAAGTTCAATTTGCTGGCGTATTTCCTCTGTGGTTAGTTCGGGTTTTATTTCCAGCGCATCGCAAATATTTTGAGTAATTTTTTCGTTTTTGCGAATTAACTCTATTTGTCTTTCTTGCATAATGCAAAAACTCGTTTGCATTTTAGAGGTACTTTCCATTTGTAATTTTAGTGTAGTAATCTCTTTCTTTAATGCTTTAATTTCCTCTAAAATAAGTATTTGTTGTGCTAAAATTTGCTCTAAAATTTCTTTTTCCATATGTTTTGATGCCTTTATTTTACTCATCATATATTAACAAAATTTGGTGGGTTTGTCAACAAAGCGGTATGTGAAAAAGTTTTTACATAATTTTTCAAATATTTTTGAGATATTTATTTGCTATTTTTTGGCATTTTAATATATAATAATAAATAGAAAAAAATGGGCAAAAAATAATAAAAAAATATATGAAAAGGTAATCTATGAGTAAAAAGGTAAAAAAGGAGCAAGCGGGCGAAGTGCAGGTAAAGACCATAGTCAAAAAACGTGGTGGTGTAGGCGCATTTTTTTGCGGGTTCTTTTTCTGCTTGTTTTTTATAATCGTGAGTGTTGTAGGTCTTGGCATTTGGTGTTATTACAATGTAACCCTTTCTAGTGTCGAGCGCCTGCTCGGTGTTGAGATACCGCTTGACGGTGAATATAAAAATCTAGCATTAAAAGATTTAATTGCCGAAGGACTTGAGTATCGCGATATCTCGCTCGCAGGATTACAAGAAATCGGGGTTGAATTACCAGAGGCTATCCCAGGTACAGAAATTCAACTTACACCACTTTATACTAGCGAAATTGATTTTCAAGGGGAACATAAGGCTGTAAACCAGTTTCGCATTATTGATATAGCGAACGGGCTTGACGAGTTTATTAAGGCAATTTTGCCAGTTGTATATAGTTATACAACCGTACAACAAGTGCTAAATTCGGCACAAGTTACCTTGCCCGAGGACCTTAACTATCCAGCACTTACAGATAAATATTACAACATAGGTACTGCTGAAAACCCTATTAAAGTGTCATTAGGTGAACTCACTATAGAGCAAGCACTTGAAGTGTTGCCTGCTCATTATAGTAGTGAGAATCTTACCGTTCAAGAAGCGGTAAATGCGTTTGGGCTTGATATCCTTGATATTCCAGCAGGCGAAACGGACGTATATGCAGGGCTACGCAATCTTGTTATTACTGAAATTACAACCGATTCTTTGTTAAAAAGTGTCGATGGTGCGCTTTTGAATAGTTTGTTTGATTTAAGCGATTTCGACTTTACTCAAAGTGAAACTTTCAACTCAACAAAACTTGCTGATATGCTCGATTATATCCAGACTGTGCCACTTGGAGAAATTGTAAATATCCCTGAAATTACAGACAGTAGCACAGCAACTGATAGATTGCTTAATGCAGTAAAAAATGTTACGTATAGCGATTTGACAAGCGAAGATATGATAACGGCGATTTCTACCAAAATTGATACAGTTGACCCCGAATTTACGTTAGACAAAATCATTGATTTTAGCGAAATGGCAAACCTTGATTTCCTTGCAAGTGTTCGTTTAACCGACTTACTTCGCGATGCAAGTACGACAATTAACAATACATTGGCAGATGTTTATATTGGGAACTTTGTAACACTTGAAAGCGTTGTGAGTGAAACTTTCTTTACTGATAACACCGAGTTCCGTTCAATCGCTCCTGACACAGCATTGAGCAAATTGCGCGACTCAATTTCTAATCTAACTATTGCTGAGATTTTGACTACTGATCAACTTGCAACACTTGATTTGACACCTGACGAACAAGCGCTAACATTAAATGGATTGCTTGTCAATAGACAAGGCAGCACATTAGCCGAAATTTTGGGTGTTTATGCAAATGAAAGTGGATATTTAAACGCACTTTCAACCGCTACGGCTGATACTTTTGCAAACACCCTTGCAAATGCAGAAGTTATAGACTTAATCGGTAGTGAAAACGATCCTTCAACGGTTGCTCGTCTTGCTGATATGAATTTGCGCGAAATTGCTGAAAGTGAAGATTTGATTAGTATGTTGACCGAAAGTTTTGGCACTTTGGGCGACTTGCTCGGGGTTGAAGAGGGCAGCGATGGAATTTTAGGAATAATCGCGGGCGTTACTTTCGATGACTTGCTCGGGCAGAATGCCGCTGACGCAGTTATGGATGCATTGAAATCAAGTACTATGACGCTTGCGCAAATGCTGGACGGCGCGCAGTTTGATAATCCTTTGATTAATTCTATTATGCAAATTCAAGTAGGCGCACTTTTTGGCGATGACCCTCAACAAGCATTTATTGATGCACTTTCTAGCGAAGGTAATACCATTGGTTCATTATTTGGAATTAGTGATGATACGGGTATTATGTCTTATATTGCGGGTGTAAAGATGGGCGACTTGCTCGGCGGTAATGCAGCAGATGCTATTATGAGCGCACTCACGATGAAAGACGGCGAATATGTTACTCTTGGCGACTTTTTAAATAGTACCGAAGATACCGGCATTATGTCTGCAATTCAAAATGTAACTATGTTTGACTTGCTTGGACAAAACCCTGATGTAACCGCAGGCGAAGCCATTTCAAACGCGATTAAGGATAGCGGAAAAAATCTAGGTGATATTCTAGGTATCAATGACGCAACAGGTATTGTAGGTTATATAGCGGATATTGGACTTGATGCATTGTTTGGTGGTGGTGATGCTGCAACAGATGCACTAAATGGTATTGTAAATAATATAAAATTAGTAGACGTATTCACAGATGTTGCTACTTTGCCCGAAAATAATATTTTGCGTATCATTTATGAAGGCAACCACGATATTTTAGTGAAAGACTTAGCAAACGAGATTACAAATATAAAAATAGCCGATGTAGTGGGTGAACAAAGTGGCATATTCTTGCTCATAGAAGAATCAAGTTATAATTCTGTAACTCTTGGCAATTTGTATGATTTAGCATTCAAGCAAAACTTAAGTTTACAAGATTTATGTGATGCAGAGGTAATCAATGAAACCGATTTGGAAGGCATCGAAAATCCAGACCAAATTACAATACAAATGTTGATTGAAGCATATAAGTTTTATATTAAAGCACAGCAGAGTAGCGGTACCGTATAATATATTGCGGGACACCCCGAGCGCTTTATCAATTTTGCAAGCAAAATTGATTGCGAACGCAGTTCGCTGTGCCTAGGGCACAAGCGCTCGGGTGCTAAAAAGCAAACTATACTTCAATATTATAAAATGCTGAAAACTTGTTGCCTGAAATTTGCCCGAAAGATAGTCATTATTTCAAGAAAAAATTTCCGTTATGGAAAGGGAGAAACGTTATGGAAGAAAAGAAAAAACGCGGTAGACCGCGTAAAAATGTACCAGAAGAAAACAAGATTAAGCGCCCACGCGGCAGACCCAAAAAAGAAGTCGTTGAAACGGGGGTAAAACGTCCACGTGGAAGACCGCGCAAACAAATTACGGAAACAGAACCGAAAGAAAAACGCGCTCGCGGTAGACCTAGAAAGTATCCAGAAAAAACTGAAGTTTTGGGGACACCACGTCCGCGTGGTAGACCAAGGAAAACACCTGTTGAAACAGAGCAGGTTAAGCGCCCACGTGGTAGACCGAAAAAGGACGGGACAAGTCCTGTAAGCAATATTGAGCAAGATACTGCGGTTACTAAAAACGTGTTAGAGCAAAATGCAGAAAACAGGGAAGTTTATACTCCTATTACTAGCACACCAGACACAGCCGATGCTATAAAGACGGAAATTAAAGCCGAAGTTGACGAAGATTTACAAAAGGGCGAAAGTTATCTCAAACTTCAACATAAAACTGCAGGAATAATCAATTCAAACGTATTATCGCCACTTGTGCCAGCAAAGCACCTTAGCGAAAATATGCTTGATACTCAACCGACTCCGCCAGCAATCACGACTCCGCCACTTGTAAAAATGAATATCAGCCGTCCAAAAACTCCTGTGCGCGCGCCCGAAAAAGCACAAGAAAAGATTACCAGAAAGGCAAGCCCTATGCCAAATCAAGTCATTGTGGTTACTGGGGCTACCAACGGTATGGGGTTTGCTATGACCAAACAACTTGCGCTAGCTGGGCATATAGTCATTGCAGTAGGGCGCAAACCGGGGCTTAGCCGTGATGCGCTAAATGAAATTTTGGATGAATATCCAGACGCAAACGTTCATTATTTAATTGCAGATTTGAGCCTAATGAGTCAAGTGCGTATTTTGGCGGACGAAATAAAGGAAAAAGTGGCTAGTCTTGGGCGCGAATGTGTCGATGTGCTTATTCACAACGCAGCCGAAGACCTCGAAGAACACAAAATCACATACGAAAATCACGAATATATGTGGGCGACAAATTACTTGTCTGTGGTATTGCTTACCGAATTGTTGCAGCCTTTGCTCGATAGGTCCCGCAATGCAAAAGTAATCACATTTACAACTAAACGTGCCGCAAGGTCAACCAAATTAAACTGGAAATATTTGCGCGACCGTTCGGGGAAATTTGTAAACAAAATTTATGAGCAGACCAAACTTGCAGACCTAATGTTTGCGCTTGAATACGACCACAAACACGCAGACCGCGATGACATACACGCATACAGTGTTGACCCAGGCAATGTAAACACGACATTGCGCACCCGTAATGCAAGCGGTATTAGACATTGGCATTTCAATTTCTGGCGCAAAAAGGGTAAGACTGTTGAAGAAGGTATCAAAACAGCCGTATATCTAGCATTAAGCACAAACTTGCCTAGCCACACCGTGCTGTACCGCGATATGAAACCTATTGAGCCAAGTAAGTTTGCACTTGACCACGAGAACCGCGAAGCACTCGCGCGCCTGACCGCTATTGAGTTGCGCGACAGCGAAAAAGATTAAATTTAGCAATATATTATTATAAAAATATAATTGTAATTTGTTTGGTAATTGATAAAATATTTGTTGAGAAAAATTTGTTTATAGCATTTCATAACGTGAAAAAAACATATTCGAGTAAACGAATATGTTTTTTAGTTTTTAGATTTTGTTTATTAAAGATTATAAATATATTAAACCTTATTTTAATTTATATATTTAACTTAAATTGTAGTAATAATATTCAACTTCTGCATCTTTTTTCGATTGTTCCGCTTTTGCTTTTGCTGCGCGCTTTTGGTCAAGTTCGGTAAGTCTAGCGGCTTCAATGCGAAGTTCACATTCATCATCAATCATCATACTTACACAAGCAACCCATTCGCGGCGCTTGTTTGAGTGCTTTTTGGGTGTTTGTGGGGTGATTGTTTTTGTAGGCGCTGTTTTTGTGGCCTCCACTTCTTCGTTTTTGCTTGAAAAATTTTCTGCTATAAATATCTCATCATCATTTTTAAATGCATCAATATCTTGTTCAGCCTCTTTAGAAATAAATATTTCAGTGTTGCTATCTTTAGTCTTAATTGGGACAGCAACTACTTTGTTGCTAAATTCTTCAAATATATCTTGCTCTTTTGCTGGTGCGTTTATTAGGTTGGTTAGTTCAAATTTTTTCTCTAAAATAAAATCTGGGTTTTTGTATACTTGTTGCGCTAATGTGGAAAGACGCTCAAAAGGTATATTTTCAATTTGCGCAAATACAACTTCCGTTTTGGCGCTTATAAGTGCTTGCTTTGCTAAAAAGTTTAGTTGCTCGGTCATATTATCTTCAAAAATTACTAATTTTTTCATAATTTCAAGAGTGTTTTGGTTTGCTTGTTCAAACATTGATTGATTTTCCATAATATCATCTCACTTTTAAATTTTATATGCATATTGTATCACAAATTGCCATTTTGTCAAGATAAAAACAGTATGCAGGACGTGCATTGCTCTTTTTTAATTTCCATTAAATTTAAATAATTCTATTAACTAAAATATAGTTTTAATTTTAAATCAAGTTATATAATTTAAAGCAATAGATAAACCCTAAAATAAATTAAAAAAACAATAAATAATTTAGCAAAATTCAAGTTTTCTAGTTTTTTATAAGTGGTTTAAAACTTTTATAAAAATATCAAAAAATATAAAAAATAATGAAAAAATAACGTTTTTTATCAAAAATTTAATATTTTTACAAGTACTATGCAGTTTGCTTGCTAAAATATGTAAATTTGCTTATAATAAAATAAAAATATTGGGAGTGTAATTTATGGAAATTAAAAAAGTATTTATAGCAGGCGGAACGGGTTTTTTAGGGTATTATTCCGCATTAAAATTTATTGAAATGGGAGCAAGTGTAGACACCATCGCGTTGCCTAATGAATTAAATAGCCTTGATTGGTTCCCCAAAAACATTGGTTTAGAGTTTGGAAACCTTTTTGAAATGAGCGATGAAGAAATTACTAAACTGTTGAGCAAGCAGAAATATGATGCTTTTGTGTATGCTTTAGGACCAGACGATAGAGCAGTGCCAAATGCTCCGGCTATTGATTTTTTTCGTGAAAAATTAGTAAAGCAAAGCGCGCGTATTTGTAATTGCGCAAAGTCTGCTGGTATACGTCGTTGCGTGGTTATGGGGTCGTATTTTGCGCACTTTGATAAGTTGCAAAATGGAAAATTGGGCGAATATCATCCATATATAAAAGCGCGCACCGAACAGGAAACGGCGGTATTTGCTCTCGCAGAACCTGAAAAATTTGATGTTATGGTCGCAGAGTTGCCGTATATTTTCGGTACAATGCCCGAGCGCGAACCATTATGGCGCAAAAGTTTGCTTGAACACTTTGACGGTATGAAATCTGTAGTGTTTCCAAGCGGCGGCGGAACTGCGATTATTGATGTTACAGGGGTAGCCGAAGCAATAGTTGCAATAGCAATAAATGGAAAATCAGGCACAGCATACCCTGTGGGTAACAAAAATATGACTTTCAAGGAATTAATAACCCTTATGCTACGAGCCGCAAATGATGATAGAAAAGTCGTATTAATACCGGCCTTTTTGTGTGCAATGGGTGCAAAAAAGAATGACGAAAAATTGCACGAGCAGGGCAAAGAAGGCGGGCTCAACAACCAAAAGTTAATGACGCAAATTCAAAATAAAAAGTTTTATATTGAGCCGCAACCTATTTGGGATGAACTAAAATATAACGAATTAGGATTCAATGGCGGTCGTGATGTTGTCGAAAGCATACGCGAAACAATGCAACGTTGCTATCCCGAAAGATTTACAAAATAATAAAGAATAGTTAAATTTTACAAGTTTTTGCTAAATGACTGCATTTTGCTTGTCTTTAAAATACGTAAATGATATAATAAAATATATTTATTTGTAAGGGGGACGTTATGGCAGAAGAGCAGAAGAATGAACAGCCCGTGGAGAACAAGGAAGCAGAAGCACCAAAGAAAGAGCAAAAACCAGTTAATTACAAGACAAAATATATAATTTTGGGTGTATTAATTGCAGTGCTTGTCGTTGCTGTGGTATTGTGTATTGTATTCTTGGGTAACCAAGGAGATGAAAATACTACTACCAGTTTTATGGCTTTGAGTGAAAACATTGAGCAAGCAGTTACTGCGGGCAATTCTGGCATTGAAAATGTGAGTGATATTATTAGCAATATCGAATAATAAACAAAGGTGGAGTGTTCTCTGCCTTTTTTATTAAAGTATTGAAAAAGTGTTGCTTTTTAGTTATTTTATCTCATATTAAAAAATTTTTTATTTTATATTTAAAACGGCTTAAATTATATTAATTTCTCCTTATCAAAATTAAACAGTTGATTTTTTCGCGTCAATATGATAAAGTATAAATACTATTTTAAAAATTTGTAGCATAAGTTTACAAATTTTTTTGATAACAAGTAGCAGCGGCAAAACGTCTGTTGCTACTACACAATTTAAATACTAATTAAGGAGAAAAAAAGTGGAAGTTGAAAGAACGTATATTATGTTAAAGCCTGATGCTGTTCGTCGTGGCTTGATTGGTGAGATTATAGGTCGTATAGAAAAGAAAGGCTTTAAAATCGTTGATATGAAAATGTTTAACCTTACCAAAGAAAAGTTAGCCGAGCATTACGCGCACATAGTTGATAGACCATTCTATCCCGAAGTTGAAGAATATATGATGAGCGGCCCCGTTGTTGGGATGATTGTTGAGGGCGAGCATGTAATCAAAGGTATGCGCAACTTTATGGGACCTACCAAATATCTTGATGCGCCTGCTGGTACTATTCGCGGCGATTATTCTTGCAACGACCGTGAAAACCTTATTCACGGTAGCGATTCACCTGAAACAGCAGAAGCCGAAATTAAAAGATTTTTTTAAAAAATAAAAAACATTCCTAGCATAAAAGCGGGATGTTTTTTTGTTTTCTAATTTGAGTAATAAATAATCAGTATTTACTGCTAAACTTTATAAAATAAAGCATACATTTAAGCAACGATAAGAGTATTTTATACAACAATTTTAAAAACAAAAAGTTATCAACGTGGATAACTTTTTAAATTATAAAAACTTGCAAAAACAGCGGTTATATCTCAAAAATTTGCGCTTTTGTGTCGTTTTTTGGGTATTATGTGGATATTATGCAATATTTTATGATAACAAATTTTTATATTTTTGCACTGTTATTTCCCATACTGCAAATTCTATATTATGGAAAATTAAAGCAAAACATTTTCGAAAATTTTAAATGATTAAAATGTAATTTATAGTTGGTCTACGGTGTCTATGCCGAGTAAGTATAATGCATTTTTAATTGCTGTTGCTGTTTTGTCTATTAGGTTAAGGCGGGCAGCGGCAAGTGTGGTATCGTCTATACCTAATATTTTGTGATTTGTGTAAAACTGGCTAAATTTTGAAGTCAAATTAAATACGTAGTTAGCAAGTGGGGCAGGGTTAAGATTGCGGTAAACATTGAGTACTACAGATTCAAAATTGGCTATTTCCTTGATTAGTGCGCTTTCTTCGGGGGCAACGAGTAAGGAATAATCAGTGTTTTGATAGTCTATATCTGCCTTTTCGAGTATTGATTGAATACGTGCGTAATTGTATTGCGCATAAACACTACTATCACCGTTAAAGTTTAGCGCGGTGTCCCAGTCAAATAGCACATTCTTTTCAGGACTGCATTTGAGTATCGAATATTTAATCGCTCCATAGCCCACAACTTTTGCTTTTTCCGTATCAGGAGCACCACGGCGGGCGGTGATTGCTTCGTTTGCTTTTGCGGCTGCTTCTGCCATAAAATCTTCAAGCAACACAACATTACCCTGACGAGTACTCATTTTGCCGTCTGGAAGCAGTACAAACGAATAATGCACAACTTCGGCGGGCTGAGACCCGAGCAAGCGAAGGGCGGCTGCAATTTGTTGGAAATATACTTTTTGGTCTTCACCTAACACCATTAGATTGCGGTCTGCACCGCTGTTTGCTTTATCTATACTATAACAAATATCACGCAAAGCATATAGACTTGTTTTGTCGTTTCGAGTAACTACAAGCATAGGGTCTTGAATACCTATGTTTTCGCCGTGCTGGTCAAGTACAAGTCTGCCATCAGGCGCTTCAAAAAGAGTAGGAGATTTACGGAGTTCATTAAGTACTTTATCTGTAATGTGTTCGTGAATGTAACGTGATTCGTAGTCAAATTTGTCCCAGTAAATACCGAGTTCGGCAAAAATTGCTGTTTGCCCTTTTATGCACGTGTCTACAATACGGCGGAATGCCGCGATTGTGTCCGCGTCTCCGTGTTCAAACTTTGCTAAAATTTCGAAAACTGCTGTTTCAATCTCGGGGTGCGTCTTTAATTGTTCGTTTATGTCGATATAAATTTGTAGCAAGTCATTGAAATTAACCTCTGCTTTGTCGCGAGTGGCATAAACTAGCATAGCAATTTGTTTGCCTACATCGTTTACAAAATAATGTACATCCGTTTTCCAGCCTAAAAATCTAAATACACGCACCAAACTATCACCAATCAGAGCATTGCGCGCTCTGCCAATGTGTGGGCTTGCGTTTGGATTGATACTTGTATGCTCGATTAATACGGTTTTGCCTGCCATTCCGTTTGCAGCAGTAATTGATTCACTGTCAAGGCGCACATTTTCAAGCAAGGTTTTTGCCAAAAATTCGGGTTTAAATGTAATGTTTAAAAAACCGTTTATGCTTTCGATTTTTTCAATATTTTCGTTTGCCAAATTTGTCGCCAATTCGTCTGCAATATCGATGGGTGCACGGTGTAAGGTCTTAGCAAATTTAAAACACGGAAGCGCAACATCACCCATATTCGCCTTTGGGGCTTCGAGATTGTCGCGAATTTCGGCGCGGTCGAGCGTGCTAACCCCAGCAATTAAATCGGCTACATAATCAAATAAAATATTCATTTTTTGCTCCTTAAAAATACTTTTTTATAAAAAATAGTGATTTTTTGCATTTTTTGACGTTTTTTAGTATTTTTTTAATTTTTGCTTTAAAGAATAATTTAAGTTTAGCATATTTTGCCAAATAAATCAACGCGCAAACGCAAATTTGCAAGTTGTAATTTTGATTTGTTTTACTTTTTCGATTATATATGTTATTATAAAATAATGATTAAAAAAAGTGTTTATGCCGCAATAGTTTTAAGTGGCACTGCGGTGTTGCTTGCTGTTGTTTTGGTGATTGTTTGGTTTGCGACACAACGTAGTATTGATGACTTTTTGCCGATTAAAATCGTTGAATTGCCACAACAGAATATGACGACGGTCGATAGTGGCGGTTATCTGGGGCAACCCGATATGGTGCGCACGCGTTCGGGGAAATTTATTACTATTTACCCGCAAGGGCACGGCTATGGTAGCCTAATTATGCAAACGAGCCAAGACGGGAAAACTTGGGTAAACAGTAGCACCCCGAGTTCGTGGGCAAATTCACAGGAAGTCCCCACACTTTATACACTCGACTTCGTGGATGGCACACAATGGCTGATATTAATTTCGGGCAAACCATATTGGACAGCCGCAGGGCTACGGGCAGACGGTTTTCAGTATAGCATTTCACGTGATGATGGGGTTACGTGGAGCGAGTTTAAGACAGTGCATAGCCCGATGGACTGCATAGTTGCTATGAGTAGCCTTACTCAACTTAAAAGCGAGGGCGAATTTGTGGATAAATGGCTTGGCACTTTCCATACGCACGAGTTTGTAAATTATGGTACAGTGCTTAGTTTTGATGCGCAGGGCAATGCTATTTGGTCGACTCCAAAACCCCTTTTGGACGAATACCGCAGCATTGAGCGGGCAAACAAACTTTGCGAAATTGAGATTATCCGCGCACCCGATGATACTCTCGTAATGCTTACGCGCAACGAAGCCCGCGGGGGACATACTTCAATGATATGTCTTTCGCAGGACGAGGGGCAAACGTGGAGCGAGCCAAAGTATTTGCCCTCATATCTTTCGGGCGACCGCTTTCAAGCGGCAATAGATGACAGTACGGGGAAATTACTGTTGTCTTTCCGCCAAATTGTTCCCTATGGGCAAAACGCACTCTCGCTTGACAAATTTATGACAAAAGGCTGGGTGCTGTGGGTAGGGAATTTAGCCGATTTAATTGACTACGCAAACGTACAGTTTACAGGCGATATTTTGGGCGAAAAACTTATACTGCTTGGCGCCGATTCAAGCGGTGATTGTGGATATAGCGGGGTTGTGGCAAGTAATGGCACCGTTACCGCCGTTTCCTATGGCTATTTTGACACAAGTGGCAACCCAATCATTCGCGCGGTTAGTTTTAATTATGAAAATTTAAACTAAACGCAACTTTAAAATTTAAACAAAATTATAAAAAATGTAGAAAATAGTAAAAAAAACGCAAAAAATGCGTTTTTTGTAAAATCATAGCGCTACCTATACCTTATTGTAAAACTTGCGCGTTTTCGGCAGCGAGTTCGCGTTCGGTCTCAAGGTTTAGATACGGATATGATGTTGAAATGTGATTTGCACTAAGATAGGGTTGCTGCACGTCGGGGGTGTGGAGATGCTGCTTGTAGCGGTGTTCAATGTCGGGGGATAGTGCGATAAGTGCCTTGTCCAAGCCCTTTGCTGAAACAGGGATGCGCCACTTGTACTCGTTTTGCGCGTTGGGGTGAGAGGCGGCATATGCGGCATTTGCCGTCTTTATTGTACAATAGAATAAGGTGTCGAGTGTTTGGTTTGCTTTTGGCTCAAATTCTTCTGTTAAGTAGCCTTTGTATTCCTGTGCAATCTCGCGGACTTTCTTGTCAAACGTACCATTTTTGATTTGGTCGACAAGTTCATATTGCCCACGAAGAAAGGTCTCGACCTCGCTGGTCTCGAGTGGAAACTTGCGTTTTTCCTGAGTGACAGTGTCTATTTCTTCATTTGTTTTGTCCAATAATTGCTGCTTTATGCAATTCTCGAGATATTCATCCATATTTAAGTTTTGCCCTTCCGACGTCAAAATTTTAGTGTTTTTATCCCATAGCGACCAAATCGCTTTTTTGCGTTCTACATTTGCCATAGAAAAGAGCGCCACGCGCTCCGTGTTAAACGACGAGTGTTTGTGCTCGGGTTCTTCACCAAAGCCAATATATGGTGCCCCTTTAATGGTAGCGAGCAAAGGGCTGTGCGCTTCTGCACCCTCAAATATCTCGGGGTTGTGCGTATGAATATCTTGTAGTAGTTCTACGAACTTGGGAGCAAGTTGGTAAGTTGTGTAAATCAAGAAAGTGTCGTTTCGTTTGTCGCTTGCGGAAAATTTAAAGTGCATAGGCAGGTTCGTGTCCCAACAGTATTTGGCTACCTCATTAGCGAGCGGCAGGATATGCTGGGCTTTGAGATTGATATACAAGCGCACCTTGTTTTGCTTGTCCGAATTAAAAAAGTTGTTGATATGTAGAAAACCTGCTTCGTCTAGCATAAACATTTGGCTCTTGACCACTCGCAATTGTTTAGAAGGGAGCAAGTCATTAAAATCTTGGGTAAAAAACTTGAAATACCCTCCATTACTCTCGATATACTCGGGGAGAAAGGCAGGATCGCTACGCACCTGCATAGTTTCGCTATATGCAGGGCTAGCCTTGTTGTTAGGGATGTGTTTGCCTAGGAAATCATACCAATAGTGGTATATATTTTTCAAAAAATCCTCGATTTCTGGCTCACTAATTTTGATGCCTGAGTTATGCGCATTGACGTTAACTAGATATAAATATGGAATAGCGATGGGCTTTTGCGAAATTTGTGCGACGTGGTCGATTAAATCAGTATAGCCCTGTCTATCAAATACCAAATTTTGTAGAAAAGCAACCTTGTTTGGATCCATTTTTCTCTCCATTTTAGAGTGTTTAAGCTTTTGCAATCTCGCGGTCTTGAGATTGGGTGCGCACACTCACTTTGGAAATAGTTTCGTTGAGCGCGCGTTCCATTTGGGCTGAATTGGTGTAGATTCCGTTGTACAGCGATTTGGTCGCAAGATTAAATGAAGTTTTGGGACTGTAACCATTATCAAGTAGTTTTAGTTCAAAAAGGTCGCGCTCGGATGCAATTTGAAGGGGTATAGACTTTGCAACTCTATTTGTAAAAGTTTGCATTTTTTGGTCTATTAACTGTTCTAGCCCCGCATCTTGAGGGGCAGCGCAAGCATTTTGATAAAATTCAGTCAAATGGCTTGCAAGATTTCCAACTAATTGATTTGAAAAAAGGTTGACAAATTCTTGTTCATCTCTTTTGAGTGTATCGTTGTTTTCAACATTAAATTGTTGCAAAATTTCGCGAAACTCTTTCCAAAATTTCTTGTTCTTCTCTTTTAAATATTCTTCCATAATTCCCCCTAAACATTAAATCTAAACAGCATAACATCGCCGTCTTGTACAACATAATCTTTGCCTTCCATACGCACTTTGCCCGCTTCTTTTGCTTGGTTGTACCCGCCACAAGCAACGAGTGTGTCATAAGGCACAACTTCGGCTTTGATAAAACCGCGCTCAAAATCGGTATGAATGACTCCCGCAGCCCCTGGGGCTTTTGTGCCACGCGGTATTGTCCAAGCGCGCACTTCTTTTTCACCAGCGGTAAGGTAACTGATAAGCCCAAGTAAATGATAACTTGCTTTGATGAGTCTATTGAGCCCAGATTCTTCAATGCCAAATTCTCGTTTGTATTCTTCAAATTCGTCCGCATCAAGTTCCGCAAGTTCGGCTTCGATATCAGCACAAATTTCGAGATGTTCGGCGTGTTCCTTGTTCGCAATTTCACGTACAGCCGTGATGTATGGGTCGGTAAGGGTATTTGCCATTTGCTCTTGACTAATGTTTGCCACATATAACGTTGGTTTTGAGGTAATCATAAAGGCAGATTTGAGTATTTTCTGCTCATCATCTGTGAGTTCAAGACTGCGGCAGGGAAGCCCCTTTTGCAAATGTTCAAGCGCAAGGTTAAATACCGCAAATTGCTCTTTTGCTACTTTGTCGCCACCACGCGCAGCACGTTCGACACGTGCGATTTGCTTTTCAAGTGATTCTATGTCCGCAAGTATTAATTCAAGATTAATTGTTTCAATGTCTCGCGCGGGGTTGATACCGCCATCAACGTGAATAATGTTTGAGTTCTCAAAGCAACGTACAACGTGTACGATTGCATCAACTTCGCGGATGTGCGACAAAAATTTGTTGCCCAAGCCCTCGCCTTTGCTCGCTCCACGCACAAGTCCTGCAATATCCACAAATTCAATAACCGCGGGGGTGATTTTCTGCGTGTTGTACATTTTGCCGAGTACGTCAAGACGTTCATCAGGTACTGCTACCATACCTACATTTGGCTCAATGGTACAAAATGGATAATTCGCGCTTTGTGCGCCCGCGCGTGTTAGCGCGTTAAATAATGTGCTTTTGCCGACATTTGGCAGTCCTACAATTCCTAGTTTCATAATTTCGCTCCTTAGATATTTATTATAAAATAAAAAAAATTGTTTGTCTAGCATTCCACGCGCAATAATGAAGTTGATACTTGAAAAATAGGACAAAATGTGGTATAATAAGTTTATTATGAACAAACCAGTTGTTTTTGAAAACGAACAGGAAAGACAGCAGTATATCGCCTATCTGTGCGAATATGCTCGCAATCTTGCCGAGCGCAATTTGGAAACGATACCAAATTACGCAAACACTCGTACTGAACGCGAAATCGCAGTCCAGAGTTTTATCCTTTGTTTCCCTGAATATTGCGAAATAGGGCTAATAGAAGATTTGATGAATATCGAAATCGCCGATATGGAATACAATGTAGACAAAAACCGCGATGGCGGAATTAATACAAAGGGGAGTAATGAATTCCCATTTCATAGAATTAATGTGCAACGTAATAAACTCGATTTTTTAGATATGCCACGATATAATATAGACAATATTTTGCACGAACTTATACACGAAACGTGTTTTTATAACCTTGATTTTCAAGGCTTGAGTATTAGCGAACGCGAACACCTAATTCAGTCCAAATTAAAATCTCCCCGAATATTCACGGTTGAAGGTGTGGTCGAAGGGATAACTCAACAAATTGTACATTCTATTGAATTTAAACGTCTTTGCAAGGAGTATAATTACAAGCCGCTTTGCGTCAGCAGTAATTATAATTTGGAAGTCGCTGTTACAGGGCTTATTAATTTGGTGTACGATGATGATTTGATTAAATGGCACACTTTTAGTGATGGATACGATTCGGCAATTTTTAGTAGCCAAGATACCGAACTTGCGCGATTGGGGAGAGTGTTGGATGTGCTTGGCTCGCAGTACACAGACAAGCGCGATAAGGAACTAAAAAAACGTAGGCTATTCCCCGAATATAGACAGGTGCCTATCAAATATAACGAAAATTTACCAAATTTGATATGCAAAATTTTGCGCGGCTTTGTAGGCGAAAATTTAATGTATATGCAACTCGATTCGCAACAGAAAATTTTATTAAATGATTATTTGGACAAAATAGAACAAGTGTTTCGCGACCTAGATTTCCCGCGAGAAGAATTAAATACAATTTCTATAGATCTGCGCAAAGGAAATGAAGTCGATTATTCGCAGGTTGATAAAATATTAGACGATGTCGAATGTGCGCCTAATGATATAGTACACGTTTTTGGAGATGGGAAGGATAGTATAACCGTAGATTATCCATATATAGCAAAGAAAATTGCAAGGCTTGAACAAGATGACTTGATTGCGATTAGTCCCGAAGCAAATGCCTGCCATAACGAGTTGTTGGACGAATATGCTAGAAAACTGAATCTCAAAATATATAGTGATTACCTAAAACAAAAACACGGCAATAAGTTGCGAATAAAGTCAGCAGCCCAATTTTTGCAAAAAGTGGATACAATAGCCCTTGCGAATCTTGATTTTAATACACTGTTTTTCGTGGATAGTTTGCTAGATAATACCCAAAGTACTTTGCCTAAAAAAAGCGAAATTGAGCAAAATAATATCCGCCGCGAAGTCAAACGTAACATCGAAACATATATGAATAAATAAGGAAAAAACTAGCCGCACTCAAATTATCGTTTGCTAAATGAAAATAAAATAAGAAATGCACATTATATTAAATAGCACAGAGAATTTTTTTGTGTGCTTTTGATTTGTCTCTTTTATAGTTATTAAATTTTAAATCTTTTAGAATAATTTAATTAAAAATTTGACTTTGAACAAAAAATAATATAAAATCGTTATTGAAAAAAAGTGGTAAAATTACCGAATTTTTTCAATAGTGGACATTTTGTTACTTAAAATAAATTATAACTAATGAAATTATGTATATTTAATCACGGTCTATTTATTATAGTTTATTAATATTTTTTGGCAAAAATGTAAAAATGTGCAAATTTATTTTACTAATTTTCATAAAAAATGCTAAAATAACTATATACTAAATAAAAGGAGAAGAAAACAAATGCCTTATATAAGGACTAGGAGTCTATCTAGTGGGCGGAGAGAAGAAAGAGAGAAACAACTAAATATTCACCGCCCTAGAATAGCGAAGGGGGTGGTATTATGCAGTTAAGCGCAAAAGCAAGGCTAGTAAGTATCATAGTAGCGGTAGTGTTTATGGCGGGAGCCTTAATCGGTAGCGGTACATATCTAATCATAAACCACATAAATAATGCTAATGCTTTAAATAGTGAAAGTAATTACAGCATAGGCAATATGATAAAAAGTACAAATAACAGTTTAGTAGACTATAACACATATTCTGCTTTGATGACCAAATTAGGCAACGATACCACAAGTACCCGTAAAAAATCACAAATCAACGGTGGCACACCAATAGTATTTCAAATGGGTACAGTACCAGGTACAAGCACACCAATATACTGGGAAGTAGTGTACCAAACGGGTGATACAATCACCGTTTGGATGACACAACCATATACAGCAGAGTACTTCAACAATAATGGTGCAACGGTATCAAATGGTGTATTTGGTGGTGCTACACAGACGGACTACGATTATGAGAATGGTTATTCCCGTTCAACATTAAGGCAGGCTACTCAAAGGATATACTCAGATTTAAATGCCGCTTATCCCGTATTTAGCAAGGTTGT
>CALWPB010000008.1 GCA_944383315.1 uncultured Clostridia bacterium
GAACGGGTGCGCTCGAAAAAGTTGCCTGTGGCAAATTTTTAGCACCCCGGCGTGATAGTGGAGCGAATCTTTTCGCGTAACGGAGCGATTCCCTTCACCTGCTCCAGTACAAGTGCGGAAAATAATGCTCCGTACTTTTTTGTTATGAGTATATGGTTATTGGGAATCGAACGGGTGCGCTCGAAAAAGTTGCCTGTGGCAAATTTTTAGCACCCCGGCGTGATAGTGGAGCGAATCTTTTCGCGAAACGGAGCGATTCCCTTCACCTGCTCCAATACAATAAAAACACAATATATAGTAGGTTTTAAACCAATTTTAACCACTATATGTTGTGTTTTTTGATTTTTTGGGTAAATTAGGGTAAAAATATTTTTGCTTGTACTATTTAAATTACACATTTTAATAGTTTTATTATGCTTTTATGAGAATAATCCTTTAAAAATATAAGGAACTTACACAAATGCGTTTATTTAGTTGTTTTTTATTCACTTTTTAAGATATAATTTAATATTAAAGGAGTACAGAACTATGGAACTAAAAGTATTGAAAAAGCAAAATAACAGTGAAGAATGTATTGTTTGCGGTCTGCAAAATGATGCATCATTAAAAGTGCGTTTTTACGAATGCGATGGCGGGCTGATTTGTGGCATTTTCCACAACGAAGATTTCCACCAAAGTTTCCCTGGACGTATGCACGGCGGAATGATTAGCGCAGTGCTTGACGAAACCATCGGCAGAGCCGTAATGATAAAGAACCCCGACCAATGGGGTGTTACGGGTGAATTGAAAGTTCGCTATCTCAAACCTACCCCACTAGAAACAGACCTACACTGCTGGGGCAAAATTGTTAGTGAAAATAGTCGACTATTTAAAGGTGTAGGTTACCTTGAAACTCCTGATGGTGAAGTGGTAGCGACTGGCGAAGCAACATACTTTAAACTGGAATTGTCCGCCATTGCCGAAGGTCAACTAGATGAGCACAACTGGTATCTTGAAAAGGGCGAAGCACCAGCCACCCTTACGAGTAAAAATATTGATTTGCTAGACACTTTGGCACAAAAAATGGGAAAATAAACAATAGAATATGGAGAAAAACTATGGAATATACGCTAAAATGCTTCGGGGAAATTGTACCCATAACAACCGAGGACAATATAAAATTGGTGCCGATTACGGAAGATTTGAGCGAAAAAATTTATGATATGTATCAAGAAATTCCGTACGAAGAAAAATTTCAAGATGTAAATATTGCAAATGGAATGTCCCACGACACTTTTCGCAAATATTGTGCGTTGTTAGAACTAGCCGAGCAAAACATTTTATTAAGTTACATTGAGCAGCAAATAGCACATTTTGTATTATTTGACGGCGATTACCCTATCGGCTGGTTTTCGCTACGAGTTGAAGATTTAAACAAAAGTTACTTACATTCTGGGCATATTGGGTACACTATTCGCCCAAGCAAACGCAAGCAAGGTTATGCGACAAAAGGGCTAACGCAAGTACTTCAACTTGCAAAAGCGCTAGGATACAAGCAGGTTTGCATTACAACTGATGACCAAAATATACCTTCGCAAAATCTAATTGCAAAATTTGGCTTCCGCCCCTTCCCTGCCGATAGTGAGCGCCAGAAAATCACAAAATCGGTTTATCACGGAATGAGCCAATATTATTTAGATTTATAAATAAACAATAGGAGTAGTTATGCCAGAGAAAAAAGAAAATAAACGCAACGTTACGCAAGCCGAAGTTCAAGAAGACGGCAGCATTAAATTAACATCATACAACACTCCCCTTGTAAAAAATGCAAGTATGCAACAAAAATCAGCCATTAGACCTGTAAATATTGCAGGTAAGCAACAAAAATCCGCACCTAATCGCATTCGCAAAAACGAACAAAAAGAATTTTTTGATGCTACAATAGATGACGAAACTACACCCACGCGCAATATAGAACGTGAAATTGAACAGGCAAAAAAACGCGCCCTGCAAGAGCATCAAATTCTTGAAAATTATCGCAACCGACCACCTAAAAAAGACAAGACATATACGTCCTGCGTAATCGGCAGTATTGTAACCGTTGCGATTTTACTTGCGCTTACTCTCATATTTTTCCTTTGGCTCAAATGGTATGGTGTAGGACTCGGGTTTGCCGTGCTTACAATAATAGCATCACAAGTCTGGATAATGTTTTTAAAGAAAATTAATAAAAAATATGACGTACTCGAAAAAGCAACCGATGCTGATGAAATTGCATTGCAACAACATTTAAAAGAAAAGTATCCAACAATCTACGAAGCGCAAAAAGAAAGCGATAAAAAGGTTTTTGAGAAAGATAAAGTAAAAAATAACAACTACAAAAACGAAGAGCAAGCAAGCAACAAGAGTTCAAAACAAGCGCCAGATAGTGAAAAGAAAACTGAGCAAAAAGATACAGACAAAACAGAAAAATAGAGTAGTAAATAAAATATTTTAAAAAAATACACCGCTTTTATAGTACGGTGTTTTTTATTTGTTTTTTATGTTTTGAAAACACACTCCATTTGCTACTGTATGATTTGCTAAAATTTCGGCATTAATTAATTGAGAATTTGATAATATAGTTACATTATCACCTATTACACAATTTTCCAGTGTAATATTGCTGCCAAATTTACAATTTACACCTATTTTACAGTTTGATAAATGACAATTTGCCCCCAAAATAGCATTATCGCCTATATTAGAATTAAATATTAAGTTATTTACACCAATTTTTGTATTTTCGCCTATATATGAATTTTTATCAATATAGCAAAATGGAAAAATAGTAGTATCTTTTGCTATCACACATCCAAATTCAAAATAACTTTGACCAATAATTCGTACTCCATTATTTTGCAATTTTTGTATAATACTTTTCTGCATTTTATTTTCTGCTACTACCAATTCATCAAGAGTATTAACTCCTGAAAAAATTTCAAAATTATCTGCATCAACCCCTTGTATTTTTCCGCCATCTTTATATATTAAATTAATCAAATCTGTTGCATAGTACTCGTTTTGTGCGTTATTTTTACTTAATTTTGATATATTATGCATTAAAAATTTACTATTAAAGCAATAAATTCCCATATTTATTTCAGTAATTGTAAGTTGTTCCAAAGTACAGTCTTTTGTTTCAATAATGTTACAAATATTTCCTTTTTTATCTCGCTCTATTTTACCAAATGTATTTTGTTCCGTTATATTTTTAATAAGTAAATTTACAGCACAATTATTCATATCAAGCATTTTAATCAGCAAATTTTCGTCAAAAACGGGTCCATCACCATTTACAACTAAAATATTCTCAAAATTATCCCCTATTTTAGCGCAAGCACAGCGGAGAGCATCACCCGTGCCGAGTGGCTCATTTTGCACAACAAATTCACAATTTGGCAACTTTTTTATAATCTCACTATTTGGGCTTACAACTACAAAAATTTTAAGATTTTGTTTTTGCAAAACATCAACTATATGACAAACAATAGGTTTGCCACAAAGTGTTTCCAATGTTTTATTTTTAGAACGTTTCATACGTGAGCCACGACCACCAGCAAGGATAATTGCACAATTTTTCATAACACACCTAACTATTATTTAACTTTTTTATTAAATTTTTTATTATTTTTTACTATTAATGGCGGTCTAGCGAGCGCAAAAGTATTTGTATCTAAATCTTTGTCGACCACTGTATTAGCGCCAATAAAACTATTGCTTCCAATTTTTAAAGGGGCAATCAAATTTACATTGCAACCAATAAAACAGTTATCACCGATTACTATTTTATGCTTATTAATCCCATCGAAATTTGCAAACACTACACCACAGCCAAAATTGCAGTTTTCCCCAATTTCAGCATCACCCACATAAGTTAAATGTGCTATTTTTGTATTATCGCCTATTTTACAATTTTTTGTTTCGCAAAAATTACCCAAACGCACATTTTTACCAATAATGCTATTTGAACGAGTGTGAGCAAATGGACCTATAA
This sequence comes from uncultured Clostridia bacterium, assembly GCA_944383315.1. GTDB lineage: Bacteria > Bacillota > Clostridia > Christensenellales > UBA1242 > UBA7867. Next base: position 4,016 of record CALWPB010000008.1, read on the forward strand.
AGGAACCCTCATCTATGCTTGTACCTTCCAGAACACACCCCGAAAAAACGCAACAGTTTGCACCTATTTTACTATTTTTATCTATATAACAATTTGGATAAATGATAGTACTTTTGCCAATCTTAGCCCCAACTTCTATATAGGTATTTTGTGGTGCAATTACTGTAAAATCATTAAATTGTGTTAAAAATTCAATATTTTTTACGTTTTTTTGCGATTTTTCCATTATTTATTCGCCTTTTAATAATTTATTTTAAATTATATATTTAATTTTAATTATTGATATTTTAGTCATTTTTCACTCCTTTTTTAAAATTGTTTAAATAAAAATTATTTAACTATATAACATTAATCTCAATTTTTATCTACGATAACATCAAATTAAATATACGAATAATTATTAAAAAATTTCTAAAAATTTGCCGCTATTTTTAATATGATTAATGTCTATATTTAAACGATTTTTATTGCATAGTACTATATTTTTAAGTATTTTTAGGTATTTTTTTTATATTTTTATTAAATTTTGATTTATGTGATACATAAACCATTCTAATAATAAACAACACTCCCACCACACCAAGTACAGGATAACAATAACTTACAATTGCACCAAACCCTAGCCCTGAAATAATAAGACAAATTATACACACAATAATGCTACAAATTTTGAAACTATGAAAGTATTTTTCAAGCCAAACTGATATTGTGTACACAAGAGAAACCGCAGTAGTTGCAATGCCTATCCAAACTACAATTAGAGTAATTATGCCAAATATATGGCCTGCGCTTCCTGCAATATATACAAGTGGCATATCAGACATTGAACTATATGGGTTTAAATAAATTGAAATTACCATACCTATCAAGCACAGCACCATAAACCCCGCACCAATAGCACTACCTGCAAGATTGATTTTTTTGGAATGTTGAGTACCGAGTCGTGCAAAAATAAAGCCCGCAAAAAATAAATTGCTACAAACATACAGTATACAGAAAAATATTGCACTGATGATACGTTCTACGCCGTTTACCATAGGAACTATAAAACCGCTTGAATCAATAAGGCAGTATACAAACGCCACGGCAATTATTAATACCATTGCAGGCACAACCGCAAGATTAACTTTGACCATTTTATCAAATCCCAGCCAACTAATAATTACAGCGATTATTGCGGTAAATACACTAGCAAATCTATATAAATCTTGCGAAAAAACTATATCAAATAATGAATTTGCACCTGCAAACATTGCAGAAAGCAATATAAAATTGCCAAAAATAAATATAATTTCGCCAACTATGCCAAATTTACCAAAAAGTTGCATATTCATTTGCTGGACTGATTCAATGCCATATTTTTTACCAAATTCCAAAAATGTGTATCCAAGCAAAAACAGCAACATGCCCGCAAGTGCTATTAACGGAAAACACGCCCAGCCAAATTGAGCAAAATAAAACCAAACTTCTTTCCCACTAGCAAACCCTGCTCCAACAATCGAGCCGAACATTACCGCGCCCACCAAAACCGCTTGCTTTACAGACTTCCAAATCACCGCCACCTCGCTACACGAGCAACCGATACTCGTTAATTGCCCTAATCACCCGATTGCTATCGACACCAAAGTATATGCATGCTTGATTTAAAACTTGAGCATTTTCGCAAAAATATAGACAAGCAAGCACATTTTCATCAAAATCAGGTAAAATTTGAGAAAAAACTTGATTTTTTGTTAATTTTTCGGTAATTTTATCAAAATTTACATCCATTCCGTTTATTTCAGCAAAACAAAAAGCATTTACATAACCTTCACGAAACATTGCGTTTTGTCGAAAAGCAGATGGTAGTTTAGTCTTAAAACTGCGGTATCTATAATTTGAAGTTAAGTCTATTTCGCGCACATTTTCATTAAGCATTGCATATTTTGTAAGGCTAAATTTTTGCTCTTTATTAAGTCTTACGGAAATTAGTAATTTTTGATAAAGTTTTACCGCTTTTTTCTTTTTGCAACGCGATAATGCTTTTGCTAAACGATTAGTTAAATCTGGATTTTTTTGCATAAAGCACCACTCAATATCATCAGCCATTAAAAGCGAACGATTGAAACTGTCGCAAAAATTATCTGAATTTATAGCGGAAAAAATTGCTTGCAATTTACTTTCGGCAATTTTATGAGGAATTTGAGTAACTATCGCAAGCGGTGGCTCAACTAAATTTCTTGAAAAAATATCATAGTAAATATTTAGTACAGGATTTTCAATATCTACCCATCGCGCTTGCCCGATATAATATAATGCTTCCTGCGTATCCCCTAGATTGTAATATGCTATTGCTAAAAAAAGTAAAATTTTAGTATTATACTCATCTTGCTGCTGTGCCTTTTGATAAAATGTTATTGCTTTATCAAATTTTGAAATAGCAGCATACATATTCCCAACAAGCACTAACTGATTAAATTTTAGGGGGATACCCGCAATTTTTTGCAGGTTTATTTCCAAACTACACAAATCTTTTTCTGCAAGGCATAATGAACACAGCACGAGCAGCGCTTGAACATTTGCAGGGTTATCACGTAAAATATCAAACAAAATTTCACGAGCCCGCGCATACTGTTCTGCAAGCACTAACACATCTGCGAGCATAATTTTTGCATCAATATTATTGTTGGCTAGCGGCGAGAGCAACATAACCGCTTGGTCTGCCTTGTGCATTTTAACCAGATTACGTGCTATTGCCAAAGTGTTATTTTCTGCCATAGGGGTTTGTAATTGTTGTTTTATCTCATAAGTCCATTCAAGTACAGCCCCTGAAAAATCTTGCGTACCGCCTATATCGAGAGTGGCTTCAAAATATTCAAGTGCTAGTTTTGGATTATTCATTTTTACCAAATTTCTACCAATTCCAAAGAAAGCACCCGCGCGCGTTTCAGGAATACGCACAGCGCGAAAAAAATGCTCACAACTCAAAGCATATAGCCCCATTTCGTAGTAAATCTGTCCAATTAAAATATTTATACTTTCACGGTCAATACGCGTCTTTGCGTTCTCATAAGCACGTCTACCCGCATCAAGCGCGCCTAAATAATCACCAGAAGACGTACGCGTGTCAATTAACTTTATATAATAGTCAAGATTTTGCTTGAAATTAACAATTTTTTGCATACATTAATCTATGGCAATATAATCACCTAAAAGAACTTAAAAATAAAAAATGCCAATATTAAAAAATATCAGCAATGAAAAAATTACTCAAAATTTAATTTCTATAATAATTACATAAATGCAAAAGTGCTTTTGTATTCATTTAGTTTTTTATTTTGCTTTTGCGCTTCGAAAAACTCTATGCTTTTATTTATCATACGTGTACAAGCAGCATCACCTGCCACCAATTTCAATGCTTCGGCTGGTGTGCACCAACGTAATTCGGTAGACTCTGGCGACTTCACAAAAACGTGCGAATTTGTCATTATCAAGAAATTAATGTCATAATGCTTGTGGGCACTCTCACCTTTTGTTCGATTTGCAGGAATATCATATACGGCACAATCTACAAAACTTTTAGTCAAAAAGCGAAGTTGCGATGCAGCAAAACCCGTTTCTTCCATCGTTTCGCGAAGTGCAACCTTGCGCACATCAGTTTCGTGGTCGCAATGTCCGCCAAACTGTATCCAAATATTTGCTTTTTTGTGGTGATTCAATAAAATATTGCCCTTATTATCCACTACAAGCGCGCTGCCTGTAATATGCCCGCTCTCGTTAGTACGTTCGAATGCGTTTTCCATATTATCATTTAAAAATCGCAATATTTCACGTACTGCCAGTGCTTCGCTGTCGTCGTACGGGTGGTGCTCCATAAGCGCTTGAATTAAATTGAATTTTTCCATAATTTTATCCCCTTTTGTACTTTAAAATTTCCTTTTTGTCTCCTTCACTTACGCGGAAACTTTCACGAATTTTGCGTACTCCTAAGTTTATAGCCTGTGGCGAAATACGAGCATTTGCAAGGAAATCAAGGGTTGCTTTTTTATCGCGCAAATAACTTTCGCAAATTAGCCAACCAAGCGCCATATTAACATAGTAATAATCACTGTTTACACTCGCAAGCAAATCGAGTGTTCTTTGCAAATCGTCATTACCTAGATAAAATTTCATTAATAGCACTATGCCTGTGCGAATCTCGAACTCGCCCTTTGCCCCTAGTAATTCACGGATAAAAGGCAGGAAAAAATCTTTATTTTGCCCAATGACTTTTAAATCTCCACACATAAGGTCGCAAGTTGCCCAGTTCTCAATAGTTGGCACAAAATCACGTAATGCAGCAAGCACTTTTTCCTTGTCTTTGATTTTGGTAATCATAAGCCCTTTGAGAGTCGCAAGTTCGTAGCAGTCAACCACAAGTCCCGCAACCACTCGCTCTGCTTGAATCGCAAGAGTAGCCGCAATCTTTCGCAAAATCGGTATACGAATTCCCAATACGCGCATATTTGTTTTGATAATTTTAGTATCAAACGCAACATTCTTCGGTTCACTCAATGCATAAAAAACAGGTCTAAAACGTGCCATATTAAACGGCTTTGTAAATTGTACAAGTGCTGTATTTAAGTCCATAATTCCCTTTTACCGTCAGCGCACGATTTTTCGAACATATTTTCGAATTCGTACGCTAATATTTTATAGTGTAATTCTTCTTTTGTCAAACGTTTTCGAACATATTTTCGAAAAAATTTTAAAAATTATTTTGCGATATAAAATGCACACTCCAAAGGGGGTATGCATTAAATACTATTCTTTTGAAAAACGTGAACCGCAGTATGGGCAGCGCCATTCGGCGTCAAGTTCTTCCAAAGTACCGCCACAATTTTTGCAGCGGTTTTCTATAATTTTCTTTTTGGGCTGCTGCTTCTCATTTGGAGTAAGCACTTCACCATTATATATAAAGCCTGTAATATACTTTTTGTTTATAGCCTTTGTGATTTGAGCTTTGATGTTTCGCTCACTCGTCTGCAACTGCATAGCAATTTCGGCATTTGTGGTGAGATTTTCCTCCATAACCGCATCAACTACGCGTTTTAGCGAACGCAAGCCCGCATAACTGATCCACAACATCGGTGTTCCATAAAAGCCGAACACTACAAACACAATACCAAAAATCATTAGCACCGTACTATTCATTGCGCCGAGCACAATCATAGGTATGCCCACGACAAAGGCAATACTTGCAACAATGCTGATAATCAACATTTTACGAATATCGTGATTAATTTTACTACTATTTTTACTCATATTAGTATTATAGTAAATTTACGCCATTTTGTAAACAATTTTAAACATAAATATTTGGTATCCAACCTTAAAAATAGTCAAAATACAAAAGTGAAATATTTTTTATTTACTCAAACAAAGGCAAATTAAAATAACAAGTCCTTCAAATCCTATAAATTAAGTATTTATAAAATGCATAATAAAAAACGAGCGATATAGTCCGCTCGATTTTTATTGCTCATTTTTCTTTTCTTCGTCTGCTTTGCGTTCGTGATAGTTTTTATAACCTATCTTGTGGTTGTCCCCTTCGTCCCATTTCTCGCCACGCACTGCAAAGATTGTGATTACCAAACCAACTGCAACAACAATAGCAATGATAGGCAATACAATACTTTCAGGGATTGCGATTGCGGATACAAGGCACAAAACAGCGCAAACAATCAAAATAATACCAAACCAGATTTTTAATTTCTTGATTGTGGTAACATTTTGCTGGAAGCACCCTTGTAGTAGAATAACTAACCCCAAGCCGCCACACGCAAGCACACCTGCCCACGCGAGATTAAACCAGCCGAATGTTTCAGGTACTACGACAGACAATAGCCACAATACAGCAGCCACAACGACGACGAGCGCACCTAAAAGTTTATAAACAAAATTTCTGCTCATAAATTACTCCTTTTAATTATTATAATATAAAATGAAAACTTTTTCAAGTAAATCAGTATATTACCTCAACACAATACTGCTAGACACGGCGGAAACTTGGTCTCCTTCGTTTAGCACAACTGACGAAAAGTGCTTGTATTCGCGCACAAGTCCGCCTATGCGGATATTTATGCTATCGGTATTTTCATCGGCTGAAAGAATAGTATATTTGCCAGCAAGCAAATCTCCGTTTTTGCCAACGGTATATTCCCTGCCGCGCTCTAATAGGTGGTCGCCTTTGTTTAGGCTTATTTTTACGTTTCCGCGCTCGTCAACAACATCGCTACTACGAGTGTAGCGCACTCCGTCTATAATTTTCACGCCGTCAACTTCGCGTTCTTTTTCTTTATTGCGTCTACGTACTGCGGTAATTATCCACGCAAGCGCCACAATTACAAGCACAGCAGCAACGCAAATTAATGCTATTTCACTCCAAACCATAATTTTTTCCTTTTAAAATATTTTTATCTTTCGGGCAAATAAAGTGTTTTAGTTGATAAGAATGGCTTACTATGCTAACGCAGGGCAGGCTCAGAATAACTATTTGCTGATAATGCTTTTTGTTGCAAGTATTCATTCGCTTGTGTTATTAACTTATCTATATTTGGCTTTTTCTCACCTGATAAAATATCCAGTAATTCCGCGTGGCTAAATTTTTCACGCATAAAGCCCATCAAGGTATATGCAACGTGATAAGATTTATTCATATCATCAAAATTATGCAACAAATCTTCCGCGGTACAATCAATCTTGGCCAACTGATAATATTTTTGCCCAGAAAGTTGAGTAGCAATACCTTCAAGCAAATAATTTGGCAATGGCGATTTTGTAATTATTTCTCCGTGGCATATATGCACAAACTCGTGTACAGCCACTTGCAAAAAATCTTGTAAATCGGTATTTTTATGCGCTGTTTTGTTGCGGCAAAGCTCAATATTAAGCATATCGATTTCGCCATTACCCGCTTTTGCCACAATATATTCGTCCCACTTTCTTGGTGGTCTATCTATTCCCTGTTTTTTATAAAATTCGGCTTGCCTTGCAAAACTTTCATTTATCAAATCAACAAATTTATCAAAATCATCATAAAGGGTTATATGTAATTTGTTAGAAAGTTTGGTTATTCCAAAGAAATCAAAAAGAGATGATTTTTTAGAATCAATTTCCGCAACCATTGCCTGCGCAGTTTGTTTATCTGTTTCACCAAAATCAATTTTTAAACAATCGTTTTCAATTTGCATAAATTACTCCTATAAAAACAGCGGTTTCCTTTTAACTTTTTAATATAAATCTATATCATAATGGTCTTCACCATCGTAATGATTGTAATAATGAAACCCATCTTCTAAACGTTTACCACAATCGCAACAAACATCCCAATATCCCCACTCACCAAGTTCTGTAGTAATAGATGAACATTTTTTGCAAGTGCAGTACTCTATTTTCTGATTATTACTAGACATATGCTACTCCTTTTAATCGCCAAATAGTATAGAGAGTACAACAATTCCCGCTACAATCGCAAGGCTAATGAGCACTGTGAAAAACACTTTCCAAGCGGATATGGGGGTTTTACCCGTAATTTTGCCTGTACTGCCATTTATAAAGAAGTTGTATAGTTTCCCTTTGTACTTGTAATGCCCTACGTACACGGGTACTAAAATATACTTGTATTTTTGCTTTAAAATAGCCGTCTTAACATTTAGATATGATTTGATATCATAATCATATTTGCGCAAAATCTGGCGTTCGATATCCGTCTTTATCAAGTCTTTGCACTCGTTCCAACACTGTGCCCCGTCTTTGTTATATGTGCTTGCTGAATAGCCGCGCAAATATTCAGTACGATACGCGGGAGCATCGTTTGTAGGGAAAGGCGAAATTGCCTTAATATCTGTTGTGTTCATATTTGACGAAGCTTGCACGATATAATCATCGAAATTTACATTTTGCGTCCCCGAAACGTTGAAATAACGCGTATGCACCTGTGTAATAGGCTTGCCATTTATATAACTTACCGTCGTATAATTCTTGCCTAATCTACCGTTATAAGTCGATTTAGTTTCCAAATCAAAGGTAAATACAGGGTTATATACACCATGCAAGTTTTCGGGGTTTGCACTTTTTTTGAAATCGCGGGGCGCATAATACTTGCGCTTTGCCCAATTAATCGAAATGTGGCTTGCTTTGTCCTTATCCACTTTGAAAGGCACTACCCCTTGCGGTTTGAGCCCCGGTAGTTCTTCCGTCTTTACAATATTGCGCGTACCACAAAACGGACAAACGGAAGCAACTTCTTGCTTGTCTAAAATCTCTTTTGCTCCGCAAGACTGGCACTGATACACTTCGGTTTCATCCCAAACTTTTGCGGTAGAGAGCAACTCATCAAGATTTTTTTCGGTTACTTTCTCGTTGTTTTCAATTTCAAACAAACTACCACAGTATAGACAATGCATTTTCTGTTCTTTAGCATCAAATACAGCATCACCGCCGCAATTTGGACATTTATAAGCAGTTACTTCGGTATTGTCATCACTGTATAACTTTTCTTCAACAGTTTTTTTACGTGCTGTCTTTTCCGTTTTTTCGTTAACAGCATTGGCATTAACAGTGAGATTTTCATCTGCTGCCGTAGTCTGTTCTTTTAAATTGCTTTCTTGTTGCTCGGTGGTGGCATTGCCACTTACCTTTTGTTCACTCATTTTAATTTACTCCCACATTCAGGGCAGAACTTTGCGCTTGCCTTGACTTCAGCGCCACAGTTTGGACAAGTTGGTTTGAGATTTTGTCCGCACTCTGGGCAGAATTTAGGGTTGCCGTGAAGGGCTGCACCACAACTTGGGCAAACTTTACCAACGTCTTGCGGTGGGTTGCTTGCTTGCATTTGGTTCATATTGTTAGCAAACATATTACCAAGCCCCATACCCATACCGAGCCCCATTCCTGCGCCCATTGTACCGCCTGCGGCTCCTGGGTTCTTTGCGGCTTCTTTCATAGCGGCAAGTGTTTCCATTTGAGTGTAAACGTCCATATTGCCACGCATCATTCCAAGACTTGTGTTCTTGTCTAATGCCTTTTCGAGTTCTTCGGGCAGTGAGAAACTTTCAAACACAAAGTTTGTAAGTTGCAAACCTATTTTCTCAAAGTCGCCAGCAACCTTTGTTTGTACGATGCGAGAAAGTTCTTGCAAGTTGGCTGCCATATCAAGTACAGGAATTTTGCTTTCGCCTATTGCGTCCGAAATACCAGACACAACCATACTGCGAAGATAATCGGTAATTTGAGTTGTTTCAAAACTTGTGTGCGTACCGCTTAAATTTTCCATAAAAACATACGCATCAGCGACCTTGAATGAATAGTTACCAAAACCGCGAATACGTACAGCGCCATAGTCCTTGTCGCGCACAAGAATTGGGTTGACCGTTCCCCATTTTTGATTTGTGAATTGCTTTGTGTTCACAAAATAGATGTCCGATTTGAAAGGTGTTTCAAAGCCGTACTTCCACGACATAAGTTTTGTAAGCACTGGCATATTTTGTGTATCGAGTTTGTAAAAACCCGGCAAAAACACGTCAGCCAAGCGCCCTTTGTCGATAAATATTGCGACCTGACTTTCGCGAACTGTGAGCGCAGAGCCCTTGTTTACGTGGTCCTTTGTAATTGGATACTTCCAAACAATCAAATTGCTATTGGTATCCGTCCATTCGATATTCTTTAAAATACCCATTTTGTTCTCCTTTGAAAGTATTATGATATTATTATATCATAGATATGTGTTATTTTCAAACTTCTGTGACTTAAATTTTTTATTATTTACAAAATTTATTTATCATCACGTTTAAGTGTGCGCTCATACCGTTCTTTGCGGTCTTGTGTAAACTCCTTGTGCTGTGTACGCGCGTTGCGTTGCCAAATAAAAAGCCCATAAAGATTAAGCAAAAAGATAATGATATAAGACACCATAACAGATAGATATTCAAGCCCTGCGCTATCCATAGTAAGCGCCCAAAGCACGACCGTTACGATATTATTTATCAAAAACAAAATCGCGTACCAACGGCTACGGCGATAAAGTAAATATGTCGCCCCTACCGCTAGTGTAAATGTAATAGTATTTAGTAGTACTTGATTTGTGCCGAGTGCGTCAAGTAAGAAATAAACCCCGACACCGCCCACAACACACGCAAGCAAAGTATAGAGATATTCTTGCCACTTCAATTTGCTTACTTGCACTATTTGTCCATTGTGCTTATCCCTATGGCGAATCCATCTAAAACAAGCGACCACAGCGAGCGGCAATAACAAACACGCATCGCGAATAACTTCTCCCCAAAACATTTGAGTTGCTGACACCCAAATATAAAATACAAGGCACACGACATTTGCAAACGGCGCCCAGTACAAACCTTTTGAAGCGGTAGCAACATAGAAAACAGTTGTAAGTGAACTAATAAGCGCCAAATAATTTTTAGTTTCAGCAAGAAAAAAGCACACAATCAGTGCTATAAAACTAACCACTAAAAATACTATTTCGTACCACTTCCAAACCGCATTGTTCTTTGAAATAATAGCCACCCCTTTTTAAATTTTGAATTTTGAATTGCGGATAAAAGTACTAAATTACTAGCAATTCTAAATGCAAGTCATTTGCAATTTTAGACTTATCTATAATCAATGTTTGCATTTCGCCCGCAGTTACCGCAGGGGCAGGACGTTTACTAATTTCCACACCACTAGACACTGCGCGTATAATACTTTGCTTGTAGTTTTTGTCTACTCTAAATGAAATCTTTGCCGTGCCTGTATGTGTGTTGTATATGTATTTTGGTGCGGTATATTTAATATGTTCATCGTGTGTAATTTCAATACGGTTAGCCATATCTAGTCCGCTGCGTGCATAAATTCCCGCGCATTCACCTGCGCGTTCTCCTTCGGCGGACACATTGTCCACAAGGTCGTTTACGTGCAGTACATTCCCCGCACAAAATAGACCCGCAAGCGAAGTTTGGTAATATTCGTCTACCGTATAAGAATTTGTAACGGGGTTAAATTCAAGCCCCAAATCGCCCGCAATTTCAATTTCAGGAATCAACCCAACAGACAAAAGCAATGTATCACACGGTATAAATTTTTCAAGTTCGGTAATCGGTTGCAACTTTTCATTTACAGGAGCAACATAAACACCTGTAACGCGTTTATCCCCCACCACACGAGTAATGGTAGTACTCAAATACAATGGTATATTAAAATCTTTTAGACATTGTGTAATATTACGTGCGAGTCCGCCACTTTGTGGCATAATTTCGTACACCCCGAGCACTTGCGAACCTTCACAAACAAGGCGGCGAGCCATAATAAGCCCTATATCTCCCGAGCCTAAAATAACGACTTTGTCCCCTACTTTTTTCCCTTCTATGTTAATGAGTTTCTGTGCGCAACCAGCCGAAAAAATGCCCGCAGGACGAGAGCCACAAAGGTTGATAGCGCCTGCTGGTTTTTCCCTACACCCAAGAGCAAGCACAACGGAACGCGCGAATACTTCGACAAGCCCATCGCCACTAAATGCGGACACTAAAAAACCATCTTTTTCGCGTTCTATTGAATAACAAAAAGCATTGTTAAGTACTGATATGTTTTTGTCCCCTGCGATGCGCGCTTTCCACCTTTCTGCGTATTCAGGCCCTGTTAATTCTTCATTAAAAAGGTGCAGACCAAAACCATTGTGAATACATTGCGTGAGAATACCGCCCAAACGTTCATCGCGTTCGAGTATTAGACATTTTGCCCCAGCCTTGCTAGCGCCAACAGCAGCCGCAAGTCCACAAGGGCCACCGCCTATAATTACAACGTCTGTTTTGTACATATTTTCTCCTATTTTATAATTTTAAAGTGCGGAGCCCGCACTAGGCAATAGTAAGGAAATTTTAAATTAGAAATTAAGAATTTAGGCGCGGAGAGCGCGCAGCTCAATATAAATTAGTTTTCGTAAATTTTTTGTAAACACCTTTTACTGGGTGTGCGCCTCCGCACTTCAATATTATTTTACTATTTCGCTACCTTGACCATTAAGGCAAACCCTTTCTTCCGCGATTCCATAATGCTTTGCAATGAGTTTTATAACCTTTGGCAAACAGAAGCCACCTTGACAACGTCCCATTGTAGGACGCACACGACGTTTGATTGCATCTACATCCGTTGGGTGCAATGGTGAGTTGAGTGCATCGAGAATTTCGCCTTCGGTAATACGTTCGCAACGGCAAACGATTTTCCCATAGGCAGGGTTTTGCTTAATTAGTTCTTTAAGCTCTTTTTTGCTCAATTTTTCAGTGCTTATATAGGGTTTGCGTGATACAAAAGTATGTGGGGCTGTGGTTAGTCCGTCTTTTATCATTTCGTCTACCAGATATTCAGCGATTGCTGGGGCTGCGGTTAGCCCTGGGGAGCATATTCCTGCGGTGTAAAAATAGTGCGTATTTGGCAAGTGTTCAACTACAAAATCATCTCCGCTAATAACGCGAACACCCGCAAAAAGTTTAATCACTTTCTTGTAATTTGGTTTCTTTACAGACAATTCAACTTTCTGCTTAATTTGCGCGATACCTTCCGCATCAACCGTGGTATCATTTGCTTCGCAAGGAATTGCCGTAGGCCCGAGCATTATATTGCCGTGGAGTGTAGGCAATGCAAGTATTCCTTTACCTGCCTTTGTGGGTAACGGAAATATTGGACGGTTTACAAAACCATTTTGAGATTTATCTAGTAGTAAATACTCGCCTTTCACGTATTTTAGCGGCACTTGCGGGGCATTTACCAACGCATTTATTGCATTTGCGCCAACACCTGCGCAGTTGATCACATACTTTGCTGATACACTTTTATCTTGTGCAAAAATTTGGTAATTATCGCCCTGTTGCTCAATTTTATCAACCTTAAAATTAAGTAACACCTTACCGCCATTTACCACACCTTCTTCACATAGAGCAATGCAAGTAAGATATGGCGAAATCACTGCCCCAGTAGGTGCATAAAGTCCTATATCAATGTTGTCCGCCAAATTTGGCTCCATAGTGTGCAACTCATCTCTCTCAATAATGCGCATACCCTGTACACCGTTTGCAAGCCCGCGCTCATACAAAATATTGAGCCCTTCCCTATTTGCTTCGTCCGTTACCACAAGTGTACCACACTGCAAAATATCAATTTTGAGACGCGCACACATAGCGGGATACAGTTGATTACCGCGAATATTAAAGCGGGCTTTTAGAGTATTTGGCACTGGGTCATAACCTGCGTGGACTATTCCACTATTTGCCTTTGTACTACCATTTGAAACATCGCTTGCAGCCTCTAACAACACACAACTAACACCTTTGCGAGTTAGTTCCGAAAACATACACGCGCCAACAATTCCTCCACCGATAATTGCTACCTGAAATTCCTCCATACATACACCCCTTATCGTTATAATATCATTGTAAAATTTATTCAAATTAAAGTCAAATAAATATCAAAGTTTGAGTAAATGTTTGTTAAATTTGTAAAAAAATGCTAAAATAATACCAAAAGTGAAATTCGGGGGTACAAAATGGACGAGAAAAGATACATTGTAGCCATTGATATGGGAACAACTTCGGTACGCACACTGGCATACGATACCGTTACACACAAGCAATTTAATATTTTTCAAAAAAAGATTAGCCAATTTTATCCGCAACCAGGTTGGGTTGAGCAAGATGCAGCCGAAATAGTAACAGCGATTGTGAGTTGCTTAGAAAAGACTATCCAAGACCTAGCAGAAAATGAAATATTTGGGGTTGGAATTACCAACCAGCGCGAAACCACTGTTGCGTGGGATAGGAAAAGTGGCAAGCCTTTTGCTCGTGCTATCGTTTGGCAATGTAGGCGTACTCACGAATATTGTGAAAAACTAGCAGAAAACAAGCGCACGGCTGATATGATACACAAGCGAACAGGACTGCGCATAGACTCATATTTTAGCGCTACCAAAATGTCTTGGCTACTTAATAACAATAAATCAGTTGCAAAAGCCGCAGCAAGTGGCAGATTGTGCCTAGGCACATTGGATAGTTATCTTGTATTTTGCCTAACTAATGGAAATAGTTTTGTAACAGACCATTCAAACGCAAGTCGAACACTATTATACAATCTAAAATTGCAAGACTGGGACCCTGAACTGTGTCAATTTTTCGGTGTACCTATGGAAACTCTACCCCGAATTATCAACTGTGATGAATACATCGGTGAATGTCGCATCAAGGGCAAAACCTTGCGCTTAGGCGGATTAATTGGCGACCAGCAAGCCTCACTTCTCGGGCAAAATTGCGTACGCACGGGTGATTTTAAAACTACGTTTGGCACGGGTGCATTTATGCTGGCAAATGTGGGCAATACCCCAGTACTGCACAAGCAATTAATCACAACTGTTGCGTGGCGAACACGTGAGGGCATAACTTATGCCTTAGAGGGTAATATGTATAGCGCGGGCTCGTGTATAAACTGGCTGCAAGACCAATTTAAGTTAATTGATTCACCACAAGAAAGCGAAACACTTGCAGGAAGTGTTGAGGACACAGGCGGAGTCTTCTTTGTACCCGCCCTATCTGGACTCGGCGCGCCTTTCTGGAAAGGAAATGCGCGAGCACAATTTGCTGGCATCACCCTTGCATCAACTTCGGCACACATTGTGCGTGCTGTATTACGTGGCATCACATACAACACACGCGCAGTATTTGATTGTATGCAAGAAACTTTCCCTGTAAGTGAAAAGCAAATGCGCGTTGATGGTGGTATGACCAACAACTCGTTACTAATGCAATTCCAAAGTGATATAATGCACTTCCCCGTGGCTGTGTCCAAGGTTACCGAATCAACAGGCTTAGGCGCGTGCTATATGGCGGGCTTATGCTTTGGTGCATTCAAGCAAATGAACGAACTCGCCGAATTGTATTCATATAAACAAATATACAAACCCACAGCCCACGATGAAAAGCGCGAAAATAATTACCGCGAATGGTTACGATTAATTGAAAAATTATAACAAAAAGTGTGTACAAAAATACACACTTTTTATATTTTAAATTTCATTATTTTTATTTTAAGCGCAAATTTTATCAAGAACACAATGTCCCAGAATTTAAACGCGAAACGGCGCAAATTACTCTTAAATCCTTTCATTGTATATCCAATCACACCAAAACTATCAAAATAATTATCTTGACTACTGATTAACCACATTATATCATCTTTGCTTTTACGTTTTACCATTTTGTAATAATATTTAGGTGCATCATATTCATAATAAGACAAATTTTCAAAATCAAGTTCTGCAATTTTTTTAAATTTGTCCATAATTTGAATTTGTAATGACTCAATAATATTTTTATGAATTACAGGCTCATTTTTATCATCATCTAAAACTGCTATTGCCACACCGTTTTCAACTGCATAATGGTCCGCTCTACCGTGATTCGCTCTACAAATTTGCTCATAATAATATTTATTATGGGATAATATTGAATTTGCTACTTGCTTTTTATTATATTTATCTGAAAGCAAGCCGTGCTTTTCGCTATTTTCTGTCCCCTGTTTTAAACAACCAATATAATAACCTGATATCTTAATTTGCGGAGCGAAAAATTTACGGAAGAAGTCCTGCATTGTACCATTAAAACCTATATCTGCCATTACAAACCCTTCACGTTCAAAATCTACCCCAAAAGAGTTAATATATTGGCTAAATGCAGCATTTTGTTGCGTTCTTTTTTCTTCATATATTTGCCTAAATACTCTATCTTGTTTTAAAAGTTCAAAGTATTTAGAATGTTTAAAATTCGATATTTTTTCATCAAAATCAAGTCTAAGGCTTTCTTTTACGCGTTCAATTTCAGGTTTTAAAAAACCTAAACTTACCAAAAAATTATTAATATTTAATTTAAAACATAATTGTGCACGAAACAAATACTCAAAATCTTCTTCATTCAAAGGTTTAAGAGTAACCTCCTGCATTGAATTTCGTGATGCATATAAGTAATGACTTTTTATTTGCGGGATGTCGCACTCTCCCGTATTTTTTTGTTGAATTATATTGCAATACTCGTCAAAAAGTTTTTTTAGAAACCAACCTTCACGTGATAAGAAAAATATATTTTTCGTATTAGTGCGCACAAGATTTTGATACAATCTTTTTGTAAACAAAAACAACGTAAAGGCATAATTTGAATAATTATATTTCTCATCAAACTGTTTAAAAATTTTATCAAATTCTAAACAATTTGCGCCTTTTTTGATATATTTTTTGAGATTTTCATCACTTTTTTCATATTTTGTATGAATTTTTTGTGTTTTTAATCCGTGCAACTTACCCTTAAAAATATCACCGTAACCGTTGTCTCCGATGATTAAAATTTGTTTGCTAGAAATCTTTAATTTTTTCTTTAAAAATGAATAAATCCTACCCGTAAATTTAGAGCGCATATATTCACAGGAAACAAAAATATCATCAAATAAATCTTCAATTCCTAGATTAGAAAACCACTGTACAAAAGCATCTTTTTTACAATAATAATCTGATACTATATAAATTTTTTTGCCTTCATTTTTAAATCTACGTAACTGCTCAATTACCGTTGTATTAAGGTATTGATATTTCTGTTCTGTTTCAATGTACATTAAATACGCACAATCAACAAATTCCGTAGTATTTAAATTATTTAATAAAGCCTTTAATCGTTCTGCTACTTTTTTAAGAACTTCATTAAAAACAAACTCAAGTTCATTATGTCTAATTTTATTATTCAATGCTATTTTATTTCGATATTTCATAAAAAATCTATAAATTATTGAAGGCTCAATTTTATACTTTTTACCGAGATTTACTGCCCATTTGTATATCACTTCTTGTGAAGAAATTTTTCTCATAATAATAGTATTAAAGCAATCAACAAAAACCGTATTTATATCCATTCTATGTACTCCACTAAATTAACTTAATTATTATTTGCAAATTTTGTGATACATATCATTTGCTTGGACTCGCATCATTTCAGCAATTTCTTTATCTGTTTTATTTAATGCTACCAAGTCAAGATAAGTAGTTGCTTTTGCAATTTTTAATGTTCTTTTTTTCCTAGAATAATACATATTGTAAATTTTGAGATTTTTTCCTGTTTTTTTGTAATACTGTCTTGCAAGCACATAAAAACCAGCAAAATATTCCTTCAACTCATCGTGATATCCATCTGACGAATTTTCAGGAAACACAAAAATACATTTACCGCTGTTCAATACTTCAAAACTTTGTTTAAGAGTTGAACGCAATCTACCGTCTGTATATGTTGGCAGTATCTGCACTCCTTTATAAAAACCGTGTACAAAGGGCAATACTATTGTTGCCACAATTACGGCAAGCCAGCGCGGCAAATGCTTTTTATTGTGATAATATGTTGTACTGAGATATTTCCATTGCTCCCGCATTGTGCCACACATCTCATGTGTCCCCCAAAATCTCATTGCATTTGAGAAATATAATTCATAAATTAATGGACCACTTGCAGCACTATGATTACTTAAATATATTGCTACTTTGTCTAGTTCTGTATTTTCATTAATAACTTTCGGTTTACGCTTAAAAATTCGTAAAATTTTCTTTACAAACTCAAAAAATGGTTTTCTTTTATTTTCCAAAAATAATACTTCCTTCGTTTCTATTTATAATAATATTAATTTTATATTTTTTTAACCCAAATAGCAAGTAATCAACTCTATTTTTTACTCATACATAAAATATACTAATTCATTTTATTGACATAGACTGCTTAATTTTTTATAATTTATACACAATAAGGAGGAGTTAAAAAATGATAAAATCAAAATCACTTTCATTAACTTTGTTAATATGTCTTTTGTGTTTAATTTCTGGTTTTGCCCTAATTGGCTGTGGCGAAACACCACCCGCTCAACCTACTAAATACAAAATAATATTACCCGAATCAAATATTTATGAGATTTCAGCAAACGAAACTACAGCAACAAAAGATACTGTTATTACATTAACTGTAGAAACATCAAACCCAGCCTATGAAATTCTCGAAATACGTGCAAACAATACAATATGTGAAAAAACTAGCAATACGACATACACATTTACAATGCCAGAAGCCGATGTAACTATTACAGTTGACACAGCAGTTAAAGAAATCAACAGTGATGACGGAATATATTGGGCTATAAATACTCCAAACCAAATCTCAAAAGCGCAAGATGGAGATAATTACGCAAGCCAAACAATTAATTTTGAATTCAGTGAAAACATAAACAACCCACAATATAGTCTTGTATCTACTAATGAAAATATAATTCCAAATGAGGCAATGGCAGTAAACTTTACAGATGCGAATATGGGTTCAATGAAAAAAGGCGGCTCAATCACAATAGATTTAACTCAAGTAAATCTTGGTACCACTTACTTAATTTTTAATGCAAAAACAAGTTCTATGGGATATACTAATGGAACAATAACTAAAAAAATTGAAGTAGTAGAATATGGACAAGTCGTAGTTACCACGTGGACAAATACTATAAATTTTGATCTTTCACGAATTTATGAAGATTATCACAACAAAGGGACAGGCATAACAATCACAGTAAGAGATTCAAACCAAATTTATGGTGCAAATTATGAAAAAGTAACAGAAGTAATCGCTTCTAGCGAAGAAGAAAGCATTACAATTCAATATGTACCTAATCACGCATACACAATTTCTGTAATAGTTGTTGAACTTCAAGAAGATAATATTCACTACAACATTCTCGCCGAATTTGTAATAAACGACACTATAGAAGGCTTTGGGACTGGTGATGACGAAGAAGATTTTAACCGTTACCTTGATAACGAACTATACTTTGTCTATGACGGTGCAAACATTGATTTAACCGTATTACCACCAGAAAACAACTAAACCCCAATATTAAATAAAATAATAAAAACAGCACATACCGCTTAAAAATGCATAGTATGTGCTGTTTTTTTGCTATTATAGGTACATCAATCGTCAACTTTTGCAAATTTTGTTTTATAATAATTTATCAAAGCATCATCAGTAAAATATTCAATACCCATAGCCTCGCGAACTTGTTTTAAGGTTTCACCCGCCACTTCACGAGCGCGCGCGCAACCGTCTTTTAGCATATCAATTACTTCATCAATGTGCGCTTCATAATATTTACGCTTTTCGCGAATCGGTGTTAAAATTTCTTCAATTATATTAAATAAAAATTTCTTAATCTTTACATCACCAAGGCCACCGCGCTTGTAGTGGGCTTTGATATCGTCAAGGGTTTTGTATTCCGTATCTGGCAAATATTTTGCAATATGTTCGGGTTGCATCAACGCATCAAGGTACGTGAACACAACATTCCCTTCTACGTGCCCCGGCATATCTACGCGAATGTGTTCGGGGTCGGTGTACATATCAAAAACTTTGTCGTGCACGGTCTGGGTATCATCAGAAAGATAAATTGCATTGCCTAAGGACTTACTCATTTTGCCCTTACCGTCAATACCAGGTAAACGGTAACAATCTTTTGAGTTCGCAAGCACAGGTTCGGCTTCAACGAGTACTTCGCCGTAAAGATTATTGAAACTACGCACAATTTCGCGCCCCTGCTCTGTCATTGGCAACTGGTCTTCACCTGTTGGGATAAAGTTTGCCATAAAAGCGGTTGTGTCGGCTGTTTGGCTCACAGGATACACAAGGAAGCCCGCTGGAATGTTGCCTTTGAAGCCCTTTTCCTTGATTTCACTCTTAACCGTTGGGTTGCGCTCTAACCTAGCGACTGTTACCAAATTAAGATAAATCACCGTCAATTCACATAGTTGTGGCACTTGTGATTGTATAAAAATTGTACTCTTTTTGGGGTCAATACCAACAGAAAGATAATCAAGCGCAACTTCTAGCACACTTTTGCGTATTTTTTCAGGATTTTTAGCATTATCAGTCAGTGCCTGCATATCAGCAATAAAAATAAAACTTTGATACTTACCCGAATTTTGCATTTCTACCCTTTTACGCAAACTACCTACCAAATGTCCCAAATGCAACTTCCCCGTAGGTCTATCCCCTGTTACGAATACAGGCAATTTCTTTTCCATACTTTTGCTCCTTATATAATACAAATTTTACTTTTCCACAAATTTAGGAAATTGTGGAAAAGTTCACTTAATACGCATTATTTTAGCATAAAAAAACACTAATTGCAATAAAAAATTATTGCTAAATGTTCATTAAACAATTTTATATTACTATATATAATACTATTTATTATTTTTACATAATTTTTGATATCTCATCTTCCATTTGCTTATTATAATCTTGTATAGTCTGCCTTTTTTCTGTATCTAAATTACGAAAATAAGGAATAAAGGTATCACTATCCATAATTTTATAATTCAAAATTATTTTATTTGCGTCATAATACTGTGTAATTTTGTTAAAAGTGGGGTCTACAAGTATCCACTCACCATCACAAAAACACTCGCAAAAAGCGTGTCCATAATGCATTCGGTAATCATCACCCGTTCTAAAACGCTCAACCCAATTTTCAGCTGCCGTTGCCAAAAATGTGGTTGGTATACCTATTTCACGTGCCAAAGTCGAAAAAACCAATGCGCAATCAGTACACCCTGTCATCTTTCCACTGTCCCAAATTTCTTTTGCAGACCTAGAAAATTTATTATTTCTTGCAAATTCTTGATTTTTTGTAAAATGCAACTTATTGAGCAAATATTCATTAAGACAAATAATTTTATTTTTATCCGTATTTTCCAAATTATTTTTTGTTAATATTTCATTTATTTCTTGTAATAAATTATTTTTATCACAAATAATTTGCGATAATTTTCCTTGATACAGATATTGATCCGCATCTTTTTTAATTAATTTTTTCATATATTTTCACCTCAAATCTATTATAACAAAAGGAGATATTTAAATCAACAAATTATATTTCCAAAAAAAATAAAAAAACCGAAAATATCTCGGTTTTTTGCGTGTTTTTTAAGAATTTTTTGCATTTTCGGCTGGCATTTCGACTTTTTTAGTATTTGCATAGTATATAGAACTTGCAAGCAAAAATTCCGCTGGATAATACAAAGATAGACACAGAATATCAAATATTTCCGCATTACTAGCAAATAAATCAAATAACAGCATTAAATCAGACAAGAAAAATAATATACTGCCTATCATTATCCAAATATTTTCAGCGCGGTAATCTTTTTGAAAAACATTTGAAATCGCCTTTCCCATCATAAATGAAATGATGAAAGCATACACGAGTACGACGGGCAACATTCCTTGGAAGTCAAATATTTGCGGCACTAAAATCACAACTAGTGCAACCGCAAAAATAGCAAGCGAAATAATCAGGTCGCGCCAATTTGGTTTGTATAATAAACTATACGAAACAAAAAAGAATACGTGCCCCACCGCAAACAAAGCGGCACCGATAATGAATGTATCACCATCAATTAAAAAAATATCACCTAGGCAAGCAAACACAAGGCCTATTAACATCAAGTATTTATAAAATTTATTACGTTCGATTTTACTTTTTGCTATAAAAATCAAATTTACCAAACCGCACAACACAAATAATACACTAGCAATCGTTTTAAAAACATACGGTTCTCCTATTGCCATAAGACATATATCAAAAACTATAATTAAAGCCAAAAATATTATATTTATTATAAATAATGGCTTATTTTTTAATAAATCAATCATTTTACTACCCCTTTATTTTATTTTAACACTTTTTTAAAAAAATACAAAATAAATGACTATATTTATCAAAACTTTATTGATATTTTTATGCTTGCGCTCGTATTTATTATAAAAAACTTTTTATTGATATTTGTAATTATAAAATTATTATTTATTAGATAAATATTAATAAAAAACATTACTATGCAATGCATAATACTGTATTTTTTGGTATTTTTTAATAATTTTGCTTGATTTTTTCGTTATTTATTATTCTCAAACTCAAAATAATCATAAATGTCTTGCAATTTAGTAGTATGAAAAGTTTGCATTCCTAGATTTTTAGCAGGCACTAAATCATCAGTAACATTGTCCCCTATGACTAAAATTTCATCAGGCGCAACCTGTTCATCAGACATAATTTTTTGATAAAAAACTGATTTTGTTGGATTCTTATTTTCAAACTGATTGAAATAAATATTTTTAAACAACTCGGCATTAATACCCCAATGTCCAAAATGCCTTTTAATCGATTCAATTGGAGAATTTGAAACAATATAAAGATGATATTTTTTGCTTAAATCTTCCAACAGTTTAGGATTTATAATTTCAAGTTTTTGATAATCAAGTCTATATATATTATGGCTTTGAAACTCAACCATTTTTTCTGCCGTACCAAACTCTTGAATAAGTGCATTAGCAATCAACGAAGTAAGACTATCCAGTGTAAGGCCATATTTTGAAAGGAAATTTAATATATCTTTTTGGTCATAATCAGGCAAAGCATAATGCAGTGTATCCAACATATAACTATGCCAGTTGCTCCAAGGCTCTCCTGTATGTAATGTACTATCAAAATCAAAAATAATTACTTTAATCACTTGCCCTCCTATTTTTAATACTATGCATTGCATAATACCCTTTCTATAATTAGACATTTTGATGCGACTATTATATTCTTGAAGATTTATTAAAAATTTTTGAACATAATATCCACCTAAATCATATTTGATTTATTATAACAAATAATTATAAAAAGCACAACTCTATTCAATTTTTATTTTATTAATACTTTACTTTTTAGTTAATTTATGATAAAATAAAGAACATTCCAAATATAAGGAGTAATTTTCTGCTTTTATGGACGATGGCCATAGTCATATACAGCGATTAATTGATGCACGTAATCAAATTAAGATTACCGAACAAATTGAAGAATATTATCATATAAGACTTAATGATGATTACAACGAAGACATAGCAATAAAGGAAGCTGAAAATGTATACAGACAAACTGTGCTGTATTTTCTCCTAGAAAGAAATGGATATAGCACAAATGGCGACATTGCAGATTATGTGAAAAAAGTGCTATTGCTAAATAGCGAGCATAGGAAGGGTGAAATTTCTCGTCTTAATTATGCTATAAAACACAAAAAGTTGCAAATGCGCTTTAATAAAGTTAAAATCAACAAAAGTCAATTACTAAAAAATTTAGAAAGGGAATATTAATTCCCTAATTATCATGGTGTAGCGCAGTCTGGTAGCGCACTTGGTTAGGGACTAAGGGGTCGCGGGTTCAAATCCCGCCACTATGACCACAAGCAAGGAGAACGAGAAAACTTTTGCGAGATATAATCTCGCAAAAAGTAGACTTGTTCTTTTTCTTATTGTGTCGCACTCGTGCGGAAGCAATAAAAAAAGACAAGGATACTTGCGCTAATAGCATAAAAGTTTTTGAGTGGCTTGCGCAGTGGTCTACCGCAAGGGCTTAAGCCCGCGGATAGACAACAGCAATCTCGCTTTATAGCGGGATTTTTGCTTTCTGTTAGAAAGCACCGCTCTTTATGCGAGAACCCGCTTTCAATTTTTAATCTGTGATGCTATATTAATTTATATTGAAAACAAAAAATTTAATTGTAAAAAACTCTTGCTAATCTTAATAAATTATGTTATACTAAATAAGTATCTAAATCAAATTTAAGCCGAGATGGCGAAATTGGCAGACGCAGTAGACTCAAAATCTGCCGGGAGCAATCCCATGAGGGTTCGAGTCCCTCTCTCGGCACCAACAAGACACCCGCAAGGGTGTTTTTTTGTTGCTGAGTGTAAACTTTCAGTTTTCCGCACACGTGCGGGACTCGAACCCAAGGGTTCGCACCGTTCCGCTTATGCTCCACTCTCACGCCCGCCAGCAAAACGAGTTTGCTGTCCGCTTTGGCTAAAAATAGCACGCCTGTGCTATTTCCTTTACGCGTCGCGCCCTCTCTCGGCACCAACAAGACACCCGCAAGGGTGTTTTTTTGTTGCTGAGTGTAATATATTATTACGCGCGATAGCACATAGGGACTCGAACGGGCACGTTTGAAAAAGTCGCCGGTGGCGAGTTTTTAGTGCCCCGGCGCGATAGCACCACTAGGCGTTTATTTCACAAAGTATTTTTTGCCAAGATGTGAATTAAACGGTTTTTGGACGTGCGGTGAGACATACGCAAATGGTAAAAAATTTTATAATACAGAATATAGGCAAAAAATACGATGTTAAGCGGAGCGAGTCCCTCTCTCGGCACCAATACTTAAAAAGCCCAATAAAAAGGGCTTTTTTGTTTAAAAAATATGTTTTTAGGTGCATTTTTAGCACAAAAATAAATTAGCAAGTTTTAATCATATTAATTTGCGTTATTAATTAAATAAAATATTTATGCAAACTTATTTATTATTTTAATAGTTTACTCATTTGGTCTATGCATTTTTTCTTTTGTTCTATATTGGGATGCACATATAAATTTAAAGTTGTACTAATGTTAGAGTGCCCCAAAATAACACTAACCGTTTTATAATCGCATTTGCTTTCAATACATCTTGTAGCAAAACTATGCCTTAAACCGTGAAATTTTAATTTTGGAATATTAAGAGTTTTTATTAGCCTTTCATAATAACTACGAAAAGTCCTAGGTTCCGTGGGTTTTGTGTCATTTGTAAGGACGAAAAAATTATCATTAACTATTTTTTTTAATGACTTGATAACTTTCAAAAGTTCCGAAGAAATAGGAATATCCCTAATTGAGTTTTTAGTTTTTGGCGTGTCTATAGATATTTCTGTGTGTTTTCCTTCATTGTCTATTATATAAATTCGTTGTACCGTTCTGCGTACTTTTATAACCCCTTGCTCAATATCAATATCACTCCATTTCAATCCACATATTTCCCCTATCCTCATTCCTGTCAACAAACATATATAGATTCCCAAATTTTTAAATGTAAAATTTTCTTTAAGATAATTAATAATTTTTTTATGGTCAGCAATATTTAACACTTCCAAATCTTTATTTTCAGGAATTGGTGGGAATTTTATATCCAAATCGAAATAATCTAAATATTTATGTTTAAAAGCAAACTTTAATATCATTTTTAACACAACAAGCATATCTTTAACTGATTTTAAACTTAAACCTTCATTAAACTTTTTAAATACAAAATTTTGCACCTCTTTTTCTTCAATGCGTTCCATATCGCCAAAAAACGGTAAAATATGATTTTCCAAAAGCAAAATATAAGCCGAATAAGTAGATTTTTTAACATATAACTTTTTATCATTTATCCATAATGTAACTAATTCTTTTATTTTCATTTGTATATCCTTTTTTGATTTTTTTAGTAAATAAAAGAAAAACATTTATGGAGGCTTATTCAAAAAAATTAAAAACAAAATAAAAACATAATCATTCATAGTATATATTTTATACCATAAATCACTAATGCATTTTTTGCTATTACATATTAAAAATAACTCTATTGCTTATACATAAAAATGTTTTATAAAAAAAATTACAAATGTGTATATAATTTTACGAATTAATGTACATTGTGGTAAATTTGTTTTGCTTGATTCATTTTGTTAATTTTAAATAAGATATAGAAAATTTTAGAAAAAACTGTCTTATATTTATAAAATAAAAAACAGCAAAGGTTGCTGCTTTTTAAAGTTTGTTATTATCTAAATTTAACTATTTCTATTAATTTACACTGAATTTTTATTAATTAATGTATTATTTTTATTATCTTCGGCGAAAATGATTATTATCAAATTCTTCTTGTTGTTTTATTTTATATGCATCATAATGCTTTTGCATTAATGCCTTTTCAATGCAATTTTTCTTAAATTTTTTTGCAGAACTATAATGGGTAAGTTCTGCTATGCGCGCATAAATTTTTTTTATATCTGCACGTTTTGGGTAAGTTTCATAAAATTCTCTCATTGTTTGAGAATCATCACTTTCCAAAATACTATTTTCAAGCTTTTCAAAATCCGCACGTGGCAAACCAGCAAGTTTCAATTTATCGGCAACTGTACCCTTATCAATGACATATTGCTGAACCTTTTGAAATTCGGCATCTTGCATTTCTCTACTATTAGCCATCAATGCCCTTGTAAGCACATCAGTTGGCAACATTTCAATTACTCCATTATAATGAGAAGCTTGTGCCAAATTATTATTCAATAACACATTTCCGAGTTTTAGAGCAATAAGGCGATAATCTTGTGTATGATAAAATTGATTTTCACCAGCATTCTTGTTCCAAACTTCACAATAATTTTGTATGCTATTAAAAATTTCTTCTGTATTACCAAACTCAAAAGCATCATTTACTCTTTCGAATGCCGCATTATATTCAATTTCGTCCACAAAATACCCCCTAATTATTCCTAGCAATCTCTTGTACTTAAAAAGTACAAATATTATAATAAAACTGAATAAAATTGTCAATATTATGATTAATTTTTATTTATTTTATGATATAATAATTTATATAAAAAAGTTAAAAATCAATGTCCTATACATTAAACAATATTTAAAGCTTTTACAAAAACTGATTTTTAACTAAAAAAGGAGCACAAAATGAGTACAGTAAACTTTTTGCAAGATTATAGACTATATGATTTTTTCACAAACAGCAACCGTATTACACTATACAAAAACGGCAAAAATCAAACATATGAAAAAAGTAGCCCCGAATATACCGCCATTCTAGACTCTTTTCTAGAAACAATTCGCGATTCAAATGAAATGCCTGCTTTTGGCGTAAGCCTACACGACCTAACTATGAAATCAATGGAGCAAGGTACGTGGATAAAGTTTGAATTTCCCGAGCAGATGGAACACAGCGAAATGCCATTTGATGCACTTCTCGTAAACGTTGTAGCAGATTGGCAAGGCTTTAACATAATTCGTGAATTGGACGGCGAGTATACAGGAAGATGTTATTATTTAGACTTAAATCACGGCACTATGCAAGAACTATATGATACTTGTGAAAACATAAAAATAGGCAAAAATAATGCATAATACCGCAATTTTTAGCGGTTTTAACGCAAATTTTAGGTACTATGCAATTATTTTTTATTGAAATAGCAAATCAATTTGGATAAAGTGTTTGCTAATATGATAGTTAAAAATAAAAAAGGCAACACAGAACTTATCTCCTTTTCGCATATTAATAAATTAACAAAATTTAACTTTAAACCATACAATTAATGAAGAAGGTAATTTTATGATTATTAGAGATGCAACTATCAGCGATAAAGATTTTATAATTAAGGGCAACAAACTAATTGATGAAGTTTCTGGCGTTACTCGTCCTAGTTTGCTTGCTGAAAATTTTGAAAAAGACTTATTTTGTGAAAAGCCCAAATTTAATTGCTTCGTAATAGAAGAAGATAATCAACCTGTGGCATATTGCATTTATTCGTATGTTTATTGGTCTGATGATGGTCTTGGTATATATATTTCAAATATTTTTGTTACCCCTGAATATCGTAGACGCGGCTATTTAAAAGTAATTATAAATCATATAAAAAATAACAACCCAGAAGCCAAATTTCTCACCGCTTTTGTTGGAAAAGAAAATAAAATTATGCAACAAGCGATTGAAAGTCTAGGCGCAACACAAACTAATCTTTATACTTATGAAATGAAATGCTAATAATTTTTCTAAAAATAAACTTAATGAAATTAAATAAAAACTACTAAAATAAAAAAATCTTATTAATTTATTAAAAAATTCACCAAAAATCAAAAAAATTGCCAAATTTAAGGCAATTTTTATTTGTTATATAGAATTTTTAGATTTATATCATATCGTCAAAGTTGTTGTCCGTTGAATCATTAGCATTATTATTTGAAATCGGAGTAAACACGGCAGTTACGATTTTGTCCTTTACCAAAGTGTACGGAATAGAAGCACTCATTCCATAGCCGTCAAGAATTTCACCATCAACAGACCAGCCCGAGAACGCGTAACCCGTGTAATTTACCGCAATAAAAGTAACATTTTCGTCATCGGTGGTATTGTCGTAATCAAAGCCCACGATGCGCGCTTCCCCACCGTTTGTGGCAGTAACAACTGTTCCCGTTACCGCTCCGCCAGTAGACGGGGTTTTGTAATCAGGCGGGGTGCCTTGTACAAGGTTAAATACAATCGTTGATTTTGCATACTGTCCCACTAGCCAAAGGTCAAGCATATTGTTAGTATCTTTTACCGTGTACCCAATTATGCGCGCGTTACCCGCTCCCATAATTTCGGCGCGGTAGTACTCAACATTAAATGCCACATTGTCCACTATAATACTATGTACATAATACCCCGCTTGCGGTGCAATCACAACATTAGTATAGCCTTCGTTGTCTATGAATTCGGAGAAAGTAGCCGAGCCACCCACTGCGGAATAAGCGAGCGGTTTTTCTTCACCGCCGAAAGTTATTTCAAAAACTTCACCAGCAGTAAGATTTTCAAAGTATAATGTGATTACATTATTTGTCGTTGTATATGAATAGTGAATATCTCCAACGAAGCCATCACCTGATGCCGTTGTGCTGATATCTACCCAGTTCTGCCCTGGCAAACGGAAACGTTGAGTATATGCCATATTTTGCTGGGCATAGATTGTGGCGGTGGTGTTATCTAATGTCGCTCGGTCAAAACTGTTAATCGTTACCGCATTATTTTCAATTGAAATATCTATTGTTGGGCTCGCTTGTGTGGCGGTAATGGTTACGTCGGTTGTAACATTTTGAAGTTGAACATAACACTTCCCATCAGTACCTTGATATATTCTATACTGAAAGCCATTTCCACTTTGGAAAGAGCCTGCACTTGTGGGGATGTTGGAATAATTAACTGTTGTTTCATTTATGGTTATTTGATCTATTGTGTAATTTGTGGCTGTGTATGTAAAGGTTTGTGGGGTGTTGTAGGTATCTGCAGCTACACCAGTAAAAGAAGATTTATCTAATTGCACAAAACTATTTAAATTATCTAGCACATTTGCATTTATATTTATCGCTAAATCACTACTTAACAACAGCGAAGATAGTGAGAGATGAGCGGCAGGACGGACGCCGCGGCTACTGACCACACTGCTGCTGTTAGCGGAGCCCGAGGAGTCCACTATCATCGCACTGCTGCTACTGCCAGAGACGCCGGAGCGCAGCCAGCAATAATTTGATACGCTCGTATCGTCAAATCCACGGTCGTTAGCATCCAACCCCCAAAGGCTGAAAGCTTCATAAAGACTGGGTAACCAGAAATTCTCACTTCCGCCCAATGCTCCTTGGTCGCTAGTGCATCCATCATAAGTACCATTTTGTGCTTGTGCTGTTTTATATGTATTACTCATTTGATTTGGTGTACGTACAAAACTAGACATTGCAGTGTATGTGGCTACTTGTGTAGTGTAATAGTTGTCTACCGTTGTACGTACTGTTGAACTACTATATACAGTTATACCAAACCTCGACGTTGTATATGGCTCTGTCATCCATACGGTAATTATATCATCGTCTTCTGGGTCGCGGTATACCACTTGCCATTCTTCCCCTGCCATTTCAAACACTATTGGCATACCGCCATTTTCCAATGTTGTGGCTCCACCTGTGCGACTGCCTAATCTGTCCATTAAGGCTGCATAAACACTGTAATTTACTATTGACCTGTTACTTGTGTCTATTATATCACCTATTGAACTACCGCCTTTTAAGGCATTTGATTTGTTTATGTGATTAATAATCAAGTATGCACCAGTTCCCGCAAGTGCGCCAAACATAAACACAACGGCTACTATAATATTTATTAACCTTGCTCTTGCGCTAATTTTCATAATGATACCTCCCTTGTTATATAATCGGATGAGTTTCTTCGTCTCCGTCTCTGCGGGCAAGGCTTAGAAAGACAAAATTTAAATCTTGCTTTTGCGCTAATTTGCATAGATTTGTACTCCTATTTTTTAATTTGTATTACTAGACATTTTTTAACAATAATATATTACATCATTTTGTGGTGTAAATCAAGTATTTTACATCAGTTAGTGATATAAAATATTTTATGGATATAGCGAAACAAGTTGGCAAAGTTTTAAAAGACGCACGTAAGGCACAAAATTTGACACAACAACAAGTTGCAAAAATTATGCTTATGACGCAACAGCAATATAGCCGTTTTGAAAACGGTATATTTGAGTTGAATTACAGCCAGATAATCAAACTTTGCGAGATTTTAAAAATAACGCCTAATGAACTTTTTGAATTTGAGTAACAAACAAATTGTTGTTGCTTTTATTTTTATATGCCCGCCCTAAAAACAATTTCTTCTCAAACCTAAGTAATGCAGGCACAAAAACTAGAATTTATTACTTCTGTAAACATAAGCCCCCTATTTTTATAAAATCTTACTGTTTCCCCGTTTAAAAAGTGTCGAAAGTTGTTAAAAACTAGATTATATTTAAATTATACGGAACATTTTGTTCCAAGTCAACAAAATGGGAACAATTTGTTCTAAAATTTAAATATGAATAATAAATTTGCAGAACGATTAAAGGCTGAGCGCATTAACAACAAAATGCAACGCGCTGAACTTGCCGAGCGTGTCGGCGTTTCGGTTCGTACTATATCATACTGGGAAAATGGCGAACGCGAGTGCGATTTTGATACATTATTGTTACTTGCTTCCATTCTCGGCACAACTACAGATTATTTACTCGGCGCTATTGACTAGCCTATAAAACGCTTCAACAATAATAGTATACCCTATATTTCGACAAAAAACTTACAAAATACAAACTTGTATCAACTTTTTTTATATATCAACAAATTTGTATATTTTTAGCCTTTCAACCGTTTTCTAAAAATTAGTAACTTTTAGCAATAGCAACTTGCCTTACATCAAGGCGCTTTTTTATATGCTTGTTTCCGCAATTTTTACGATATTCCGTAAGACAAATTTAAAAATAAAAGGTATCTTATTTACGACAAAACGTAATAAAGGAAACCTATGACCATTACCGAAGCATTGCGCAAGCGTATTCAAGAATTGGCAGATGAGCGGCAAATCTCATTGACTAACCTTTGTCTAAATTGCGATTTGACGCCGTCCACTGTTTTTGATTTTATGTACGGCAAGAGTAAGCACCCTCAAATTAGCACTATAAATAAAATCTGTAAGGGTTGTGGCATTACACTACAACAATTTTTTGCAAAAGACTATTTCGACAACATCGATTAGTCTTTTTTATATTAACATAAAATTTTTTATAAATCAAACATATTTACGATATTTCGTAAATTTTTACTAAGTTAAAAATCTTTCGGTATAGTCTTTAACGGAGGCTCTTGACTTTTGCTCTATTTTCATTTATAATATTTAAAAGATGAAAAAATGGAGAAAGAAAAATTGGAGAGAAATGAAGCACTGCAATTATTGGCAAAATATGGTGCAAACTACTATAAATTTTTGCCAAAAGAACTACGAAAAGACAAAAAGATTTTGCTAACAGCCTTAAAGAGCAAATGGGAACCGTTGATTTTTGCTGACCGCAGTTTAAAAAATGATAAAGAAGTTATTTTGAGCGCAGTAAAACACTCGGCAAAACCGTTAATTTACGTAAAAAATTCGCTCAAAAAAGATAGTGAATTTGCAAATAAATTGCTTAATGTAAATGTAGACTGCATCAAGTACATTTTGACGCAAGACATTAGTTATAAAAACGCGCTCAAAGTGGCAGAGAGCAGCCAGCCATATTTAAAATATTTAAAAGAAGAATATAGACGCGACCGCAAAATCGCAAGTGCGGCGGTAGCAAGCAACTGGCAAAACATATTTTACGCACTTTATTTTGACAAAGATATGATAAAAGATGCCCTAGCGCACTCGTGGCATTTTTTGTCTATTGTGCCTGAATATTTGAAACGTGAAACAGAGATTATCAAGTTGGCGCTTGCAAAAAACAAGTGGGCAATCAAACATTTTACGCACTTAACACATAACAAAGAAATAATTGCTACTTTGCTGAAAAGTTCGGGTTTCGACTATCGTGTTTTGGAGTTGTTATCCCCAGAAAGTCGCAAGGACTTATACATTGTGAAGCAAGTAATTGACCAAAAAGGCGGACAAGCCATTGCGTATGCTGATGAAAGCCTGTATACTGACAGGACCTTAGTTTTGTATGCGCTCACGCGTTTTAGAGACTACTATTATTTTGATAATGCCGAAGCGAATAAATTAGCGCTAAAAATTTTTAAAAATATTATTTTGCCTTATTATATAAATGATAGCGAAATTGTAATCATCTTTTTACGGAATAATTCAACCATCCGCGAACTCGTCTATAACTATTTGTCCGCAGTCTTGAAAACAAACAAAGATATTTGTATGCTAGTGCCTTACAGCGTGATAGCGGAAAATATGAAGCCAGACATTGACATAGCAATAAATGCGGTAAAAACTGATTTGGCTAACTTTGCACTGCTACCCGACAATTTACAACGCGACAAACGATTAATAGATGTTTTGCTCGAAAATTTGCCTAGAAATTTTAAAGTTTTCGATACACTACCCGATTTTATAAAAAATGATGAGAAAATTAAACAACACGTTTTAGAAATTTGCACACAAAAAATAAAAGAAACTTATTTATCACGTTCAAGTGGTGGTAAGATAATGATATCACAAATACATTTATCTAATCTACCTATGTTTCTGCGTGAAGATGAAAAATTTTGCTTGACAGCGATTCAAATCGACCCTACAAACTTTACTGCTATTAGTCCTAAACTTGCGGATAGTGAAGATTTTATGCGCAAGGCAATCAAGATTTATCCTAATAGTTTTTATATGTGTTCGGAGAGATTGAGCCAAAACACAGAAATTCGCGAACTAGCAAAATCGTTAGGTTGCAAAATATATGATAAATAATAACAAGCAAGCAAATTTATTTTAAAATAATTACCCTATAATTTAAAACAAAAAAAGCACTATGGTAGTGCTTTTTTGCTATATAGTCGCAATTTTTTAATATTTAGTTGCAAATTTTGTATTTATTATTCAACATTTTAATATTTACTAACTACATATCCATTGCGCCCATACCTGCTGGTGCAGGGTGTTCTTTTTCAGGCTCGTTAGCGATAATACATTCGGTAGTAAGCAAGGTACTTGATGCACTGGCTGCGTTTTGAATGGCTGAACGAGTAACCTTTGTAGGGTCGATAATACCTGTTTCAATCATATCAACATAGCGGTCATTGAGAGCATCATAACCAAAGTTTGCTTGCTCGCTCGACAAAATTTTGTCTACGACTACCCCACCATCTACACCTGCATTACGTGCAATTTGGCGAATAGGTGCTTGCAAACTTGCTAAAATAATTTGCGCGCCGACTTTTTCATCGCCGTCAAGTTTGTCTACAACTTTCTTAACTGCTGGAATAGTATTAAGCAATGCGACACCACCACCACAAACAATACCTTCTTCGACAGCGGCACGAGTTGCAGCGAGAGCGTCATCAATGCGGAGTTTCTTTTCCTTCATTTCGACTTCGGTAGCACTACCTACGCGAATTACAGCGACACCGCCAGCGAGTTTGGCAAGACGTTCTTGCAATTTCTCACGGTCGTAATCACTTGTACAAGTTTCAACTTGCGCGCGAATCGCGTTTACGCGTTCTTTAATCTCTGTACTACTACCTGAACCGTCTACGATTGTTGTCGTATCTTTGGTAACCACCACACTACGAGCGCGGCCAAGGTCTTGTAAAGTCGCAGTATTTAGCGACCTACCGAGTTCGTCCGAAATCACGTTACCACCTGTAAGGATAGCGATATCTTGGAGCATTGCCTTGCGTCTGTCGCCAAAACCTGGGGCTTTTACAGCCACGCAAGTGAATGTACCGCGCAACTTGTTAATAACCAAAGTTGTGAGCGCTTCGCCCTCTACATCGTCCGCAATAATGAGCATTTTAAGTCCTGATTTTGCTACCTGTTCAAGAAGCGGCAAAATCTCTTGCATTGTGCTGATTTTCTTGTCTGTAATCAAAATTACAGGGTCATCAAGTACGGCTTCCATTTTTTCGGAATTAGTAACCATATAACTACTTGCGTAGCCGCGGTCAAACTGCATACCTTCGACAACGTCAAGAGTAGTTTCAAGGGTTTTGCCTTCTTCAACGGTAATTACACCATCTTTGCCGACCTTTTTCATTGCTTCGCCAATAAGTTTGCCGACTTCGGTATCCCCTGCTGAAATACTAGCAACCTGTTCAATAGACTTTTCGTCTTCAATAGGCTTGCTCTGCTTTTTAAGTTCACTAACAACTGCATCAACAGCCTTGTTGATACCTTTTTTAAGTACAATAGGGTTTGCGCCTGCTGCAAAGTTGCGCATACCTTCCTTGATAATTGCCTGCGCAAGCACTGCCGCAGTAGTCGTACCATCACCCGCAACATCGTTAGTTTTTACAGATACTTCTTTAATAATTTGTGCGCCCATATTTTCAAAAACATCGCTGAGTTCGATTTCTTTTGCAATGGTTACACCGTCATTTGTAATAAGTGGGGTCTGGAACTTGCGGTCAAGCACGACATTACGACCTTTTGGCCCTAGTGTAACCTTTACAGCATCAGCAAGTACATTGACACCGTTTTCCAATTTTTTGCGGGCTTCTTCGCCTGATTTAATAAGTTTTGCCATAATATTTATCTCCTTTTAACTCACTAATCTTTAATTTTGCCGAGCAAGTCGCTTTGAGACATAATCACGTACTCTTGTCCGTCAAACTTGAATTCACTGCCCGCATACTTTGGGTACAGTACCTTATCACCGACAGCAACCTGCATAACAGTTTGCTTGCCGTCTATCATATCACCCTTGCCCACTGCGATTACTTCTGCAATCTGTGGCTTTTCTTGGCTGTTGTTTGGTAGTATTATACCGCCAGCCGTTACCGTTTCGGGTTCGATAGGTTTAATTACAATTTTGTCAAATAATGGTTCAATTTTCATATTATCACCTCGATTTTAGTGCAAACTTTTTTGAGTTATACCACGCAAAAAAGTATTAAAAAAGTTTGCTTCTTCAACAAACATATATATTTTATCACAGAATTTTCAAAATGTAACCACCTTAGGACAACTTTTTTGAAATATTTTGTAAATTTTTCGCGTATACTTGAGTATGCAGCCAAAAAAGCCGTATTTTGAAGTAACATTACTTGGCAATCCAAAAAAGCGCAAACTTTGGATAATTATAATTAGTATTATGCTTGTTATAATAATTTTGTCCGTAATAATTGTTGCGCTTGTTCGCACTTTTAGCAAAAATGCCCTTAGTCCGCAAACTTATTATTATGTATACGTTTCCACTGATGCTGAGAATGCCACAGATGCAGAAACGGCAGCAAATGAATATAGGGTGCGCGGTGGTGCGGGGCTTACGTATCACAAAGACAACAAATGGTATATAATTTTATCTTTATATTTAAGTGAAAATGACGCAAAAAAAGTATGCGCGCAATTATCCGAGCAAGACATTGTTGCGGAATACGCAAATATTACCACAACCCCACTTGCCAACACTGCCTTTACGGACGAAGAACGAAAAATTGCTGAAAATATTTACGACCATTACAAACAAACTATTGAGGCTATTTATCAAATTTCAATAGACCTAGATAGTAGTACGATTACCGAAAGCAGCGCGCAAGTGCGAGTAAGCCAACTTGCGCTACTTTGGAGCCAGCGCACAATGACACTAGCCGATAAAATAGACCTAACACGTCCCGAAAGCAAGGACCACCCGCTACTTGATACTTATACACTTAGTATGCAAGTAACGGGGCTACTCGATGTGCTCGCTGATGAAAGTAACTATTCCGCAACCCTACTTACCTATACAAGCCTTGCGCGTAGAACAACCTTTTCACTTGCAAATATTGAGATTTAAAGCATAAAGACTTAGTAAGAAAATTACTAAGATTTATAAATTAATATTTTTAATAATTATTAAAGTACTATCATTCTGAGTCTTGCCTACAAAGACGGAAACAAAAAATTAACATTTTAGCCTACTTTCTTGTTAGTATAATTTCTAAACACCGTAAAACTTTTGTTGATGATTAATAAGCCACATTTTGCATATAAATAATACTAAATATTGCTTATTAAGTCAAACAAATTGCTTGTCAAGCAATAAAATATATAAAATTATGGCTTGGTAAACATATATTATGATACAAAAATATATTACAATAATAAAAAACGGAGAAAACTATGGAATACGACATTGCAGAAAGAGTAGCATATTTTAGAAACAAGCGAAATTTGAGCGCTCGAGAATTAAGCCTGATGCTTGGGAAAAATAGTAGTTATATCAGCAAATTAGAAGCAAATGCTTTTGTAATTTCTACCCCTGCTCTTTATGAAATTTTAAATGTATTGCAAGTTTCTCCGCAAGAATTCTTTGCAACAAATTATCACACTTACAGTATTAATGTTGAATTAATAAACTTAATTGAAAAGTTACCACTTGAAAAACGTGAATATTTGATTAAATTTTTGAAATAACAAATTTAATCTATTTTATTTATAATTTAAAGTAAAATTAGTTTAATTATAAAAAAATATTCATAAATATTTTTTGTTTAGTTGCCAAAAAATTTGTCGAATTTATTTGACAAATTTTCAAATTGTGTTTATTATTTAATTGACCGTTTGATAACCACCCGAACAGTCCCCATGGCACGGGTTAAGTTGCCATCTGATTATTTTATGTCCTTGCAAACGCAAATGTCGGTGTATTGTTTACACAGACAGATGCGTTTTTTGTTTTTTAAACTACTAAATCAAAAGACGTGAGGGGTACTCTCACTCCTCACGTCCTTCAAGTCTTATGCTTTTCGATAAGCGGGGGCTCTCGCTCCGCTCGCCCGCCTCTTTTGATACCAACCTACCTTCTTGCTATTC
>CALWPB010000009.1 GCA_944383315.1 uncultured Clostridia bacterium
GTTTGCCATTCGGCTCAGTATTGTAGACTTTGGCATTTTTAAGGTGTTCGCCAGTGAGCCAAACCCCGCCTTTTGAAATATAAATAGGAATTACATTGTATTTCGCGCTAATATTTTTTATAATTCCCATTCCTGTAATTACCGAAATATCGTGCTCGACCGTACGACCGCCAAAAATTACTGCAATATTTTGCATATTCACCCCCGCAATATAAGGAATATATGCAAAAAAACATAGTTTGGTGAAATATTAACTGCTTAATTTGTAGTAATTTAATGTTTGTGTGATACAAATTTGTATACTTGCTTATTTAGTACTATTAAAAAACAAACTGTATCTCCCCTAAATCTTACAAACACTTATTAAAAATTTGAAATTTTCGGCATACTAAAACAAGCAAAAAGCGGATGAGATCCTTCGTCTAAGGCTTCGCCGGGCGGGCTCAGGATGACAAAGTATTTAAAAATAAAAAAACAAGTGGTTTTGTGTACACTTGCTTTAATTTTACATATTTGATTATTTAAATATAATTGTCTGGTAAATCGTTTTCCCAAAGAATAACATCTTTTGGCATTAGTATATCTTTCATTATATCATTTGTGGCATATAAATTTTCGGCTTCATAAATTTTGGTCTCATCAAAACCGTTATCAAGCAAACCTTGTCGAATTGATAGATAATTGCTTTTATTTACTATAATTACAATATCGGCAACCTTACTAATGCGTGCACCAAAATTGTAGTTTTCGAGCCTTTCCATAGTCCCTAATTCAACAAGCCCTGGGGTTATCACGATTTTACGGCGGTCGTCAAACATTGAAAGCACTTCCAACGCGCGCTGACTACCTTCAATACTTGCGTTATATGTGTCATCAAGAATAATCACGTCATTTTCAGCATTTATGAGTTGCAAGCGGTGTTCGACAGGTGCAACTTTTGAAATACCGCTCAAAATCTGCTCATCTGTAAGTTTGAGTTCCCGCGCCATAGCGACACAAAGCAGCAAATTACTTATATT
Organism: uncultured Clostridia bacterium; assembly: GCA_944383315.1. Classification (GTDB taxonomy): domain Bacteria; phylum Bacillota; class Clostridia; order Christensenellales; family UBA1242; genus UBA7867. Next base: position 1,020 of record CALWPB010000009.1, read on the forward strand.
GTGAAGTCCTAATAATCGCGTACTACATTCAAGAACTTTATCTCCTATATGCAATTTAAAATGCGTGCCTTCGCTTGATGTAGAGATGTCAGTTGCATAAATATCTGCTTTATTTGTAATAGAAACTGTACATTTGCGACATTTTGAGGTTTTCTCTATTTCGACAACAGGTTCACTATCCATATTAAACACGCAAAAACCGTCTTTTTCCAAATAAATGGGTAATTCTGCTTTCGTCTTCTTTACATTTTCTAATGACTTAAAGGTTGCAATGTGTTGGGCCCCGATTGAAGTTAATATTCCATATTTAGGTTCAACAATTTCGCAAAGTTCCTTTATGTCTCCCGTCTGCCTTGCGCCCATTTCGGCTATAAATACTTGATGCCCGAGGCTCAAAGTTTGCAATACTGTTTTTGTAATTCCCATAGGTGTATTAAAGTTGAAAGGAGTCGCGCACACACTATATTTTTCTGATAGAATTGTCGCAAGGAAGTTTTTTGTACTTGTCTTTCCAAAACTACCTGTAATACCGATTTTAATTAAATTCGGGAATTGTGTCAATTTCTTCTCGGCACGTTTTACATAACCGCGATTTATGGCTGCTTCCAAAGGTTTTAGTATCCAGTGAACAAATGGTACCAAAACTGGCAACAATAACGGAGTAATGCCAACTATTGCGAAACGCAAGAAATCAAGATACATACTTGACAACACTATAAAACCCATTGAAATAATAAAGCAAATAATAAACAGCAAGATAATTGCTCTATTCATTCGGTTGGTGAGTTTTAATGGGGTTTTCTTTGGTGCAAGATGAACATTTATTACGTAAATATAACTGAATAGGAAATAAAAGACTAACCCAAGATACGATAAATATTCGCCATAATTATCAAGAATTACATTAGTAACAAGCATACAAGCAATAGACAAAATCGCAACCATTGCGAGCCTGCCCACATACGCGCCGCCTGAACCTTTTAACCAATCAAAGTAACCGCGCGTATGATACCCAGATAATTGGATAACTTGTAAGAATTTATACCCTTCAAAGCACAGTATAACAGCATTAATTGCAGATAATATTATTGCAGCATAAAAGTGCCAATTTGAAAAATCAAAAAATTCGAACATATAATTCTCCTTAATCAAGCAAAAAGTCGTAGCATACTCGCAAAAATTCATTGGAAGCATCAATAAAGCAGAAATGTCCACCTTCTAATACTTGCAAAGTACTGTTTTTGATAATTTTGCGCAGTTTTTTAGCCATATATAGCGGGGTTTCGTGGTCGTGTTTTCCCCACACTAATAATACAGGGTTTGTAATTTCGCTAGCAATTTTGGCTAAATCGGTATTAACCACGCGTACAAAGACGTTACGCATTGTTTCATTCAAGGCTTTATAATCAGCCGAGCCAAAAGTATCCAATACTTCGGCTGAACACTTCCCTTGCGCCACTTTTTTCTTTACCGCCTTGTAGCGATATTCCCTAATGCGCTTTGCAATGTTTTTGCGTGGTTTTAGTCCTGCGCTGTCCACAAGCACTATTTTATCTACAAAATTGCATTTTGCGCCCAATAAAATGGCGACTCGCCCGCCAAAACTATGCCCGATTATATCCGTTTTTGCTCCAATTATATCATAGATAAAATCTGCGACCGCTTCGGCATACGTTTCAATTCCAGCAAACTTTGGAGGCTCATCACTCGCGCCGAATCCCCAGAAATCAAGCCTATACACTGTGAAATTTTGCTCTAAATCTGTGGCAATGCCAGCAAAGCAATCAAGATTTGCACCCCAACCGTGTAGCAGTAGCAAAGGCTTGCCCGCCCCCGCTACCGTGTAATAGAAACCCCTAAATTTTGGCATACATTCTCACCTTTTAACAATAATGTATGCCGCGTAACCGCTTTTTGCTATAAGTCGCAACGCATTAGCACTGCATCTTGATGCTCTCCGTAATAATCGGGGCGGCGTCCTACTTCACGAAAACCACATTTTTGATATAATGACAAAGCAGGATAGTTTTGATTGTTAACTTCAAGAAATATCGCCTTTTCTTTTGATTCTCTCATAGTTTCCTTTACATACTCAATCATTTGCACGCCAACACCATTGAGCCTTGCACTATTTAGCACAACTACGCGCAAAATCTCGGCTTCACCAGCAAGCAACATTACCGAAATCATTCCTTTGACTTCACCACCGCTATATGCAAGGTAGCAACGATAATTAGGGTTATCAAAACTCTGTCTAACTCCCGTTTCTGTCCAGTTTAAGTCCCATTCATCGTTTTGGCTTTCAAGCAAAACAATATCCGCGATGTCGTCAAGACTAGCCCTACGAATTTCAAGATTTTTAATAGCGGCTTCTGCCTGACTTACACGCAAATAAAGCGGCAAAACATTCTTTGAATCGGTAAATTCTTGTGCTTCAAATTTATATTTTGCGATACTTGCCAGCGCTTCAACAGAATATTCCCTACTTTCACCCAGCATATCAACAAAATTATCACTTTTTTCGTTATTGTTATAATAGATAATATCAACATCGTCATTATAATTTGAATGTAAATAACCTAAAAAATGTTTAAACTTATCTACTCTTGGCGCAGAAATATTTTTTAACACATTTGCGCCATTTACCTTTTTGCGTTCAAACATTTGATGATACACAAGTCCCGCCCCCGCGTTGATAACAGAGCAAATAGGTTTGGTACTATCAAGGTTCACCAAATTAAAACCTAAGAGTTCGAGAGAGTTTATCTCAATCACAGGTTTATTAAGCGCAAACGCAAAACCTTTTACTACACTCAACCCTATGCGAATTCCTGTAAACGACCCCGGACCTACGACACACGCAAACGCATCTATCTCATTTATGCTAGTATTACTAACACTCATAAGGTCTTCGAGCAGTGGAAACAAATTTTCACTATGACGAGAAAAAGCAGATTGCTTTAAAAACACCTCGGCGCCTTTAATGAGTGCAATTTGTGTCTCCAACCCCGCCGTATTAAATGCTAATAAATTCATCTGCCCTTCACCACCTTAAATTTGCGCGCATTGTCCCCTAATATAGAAATATCTAGCATAATGTTTTTTTCAGGGAGAATACTTGCAACCTTTTGCGGCCACTCTACAAAACAAACGCCATCACTTTGCTTTAACACTTCGTCAAGCCCGCTTTCTATTGCTTCTGCCGTAGATTTTAGTCTATACATATCAAAATGATAAATAGGCAACTTGCCCGAGTACTGATTAAGCAAAGTAAAAGTAGGACTAGTAACAAGCCCATCATATCCTAGTTCCTTTGCTATTGCCTTGACTAATGTAGTTTTACCAGCCCCCAAGTCCCCAGTAAGCAACACTACATCGCCAGCCTTTAAATCGCTTGCGAACTGTTTTGCAAAATTTCTCGTTTCTTCCAAATTGTTGGCGACAAATTCCATAAATCTAACCTTCTTTTACTTGTTTACTCTTCTTTCGCAGGCTCAGCAACGGGTTTAGATTCCACTTTCTTTGCTTTTGCCTTTATTTCTGTTTGTTTTTCCGCTTTGTCCGCCTGTTCAAGCATTTTGCGAATACCTACCATATTAAGCGCATTTTTACCATCACTCCAAAGTTTTTCTATGTGATAAAACTCTCTAATCTCGGCTGTAAAAATGTGTACAATTAAAGAGCCAAAATCAAGCACAAGCCAGCGCCCGTCTCCTAGTCCATCACGGCGGTAAACCTTCTGTCCCATACCTTCAAGTGCTTCTTCAATTTTATCAACAAGAGCCTTTGCGTGAGTCGTACTATTTGCCGTGGCAATTACAAAATAATCAGCAATATTTGATAAGTACGAAACGTCAATAAGCATTACATTTTCCGCTTTGTTCTCATCAAATATTTCACAGGTTTTAACTGCAAGTGTATAATCTTTGGCGAATTGTTTTGTCTTCATAACCGCACCCCTTACTATTGTTTCTAGAAAATATATTTCATTATATAATATAATTATTTTTAAGTCAATCATAAAGCATAAAATAAGGGCTAACCGTCAATAATTATTGCGGAAGTGATACAATGCGCACAAAATTAAGTATAGTTTTAGATTCGGTAATACTCTTTGCAGTGCTGTGGCTGCTCTTTTTCGCGTGGATAAGATTTTATACCCGTAATGTGCTAGTAAGCATAGTTGCTGGCACGATACTTGCGGGCTTGATAGTTTTCCTTGTTTTATTTTTAAATAAAAAACGCAGCGACAAACTAAATCTTAGTAAGCAACAAAAAGACGCGGCAAGTCGCCTACTTTTAAACCTTCGTTTTACATCTGTTGAGCAAATTTCACGATATTTTGCCGCCATTCTTGAAAAAACTCACACCACTGTATTATGCAATGATTTTGTTATTTTAAAAGAAAACTCTGCGCAAAACAGTACGCATAGCATATTGCATAGTACTGATAAAATGTTGCTTGCGCCATACTTTACAAAAGACAAAATTGATATGCCCTATTTTACCTATATATACAAGTGTGCTGCTGCGATAAATATCAAGCACGTTGCTTTTGTAGGTGCCGAGTTTGACAGCGAAGTAACTAATTTTGCAAAACAAATAAATGGCTATACTTTTGAATTTATCGACTTTTACAAATTTTACGACGAGTATATCAAGGATAGCGGAGTACAACTCCCCGTTGTTATCGACATAACAAAACCCAAAATGCAATGGCGCGAGTTAGTGCAATATGCTTTTAGCCCCGCCCGCGCTCGTAACTACCTATTATTTGGTTTGCTCATAATTTTGTGTAGTTTCCTTGTTCCATTCAAAATATATTATTTAGTTTCGGGAAGCATACTTTGTTTAATTGCCCTACTCGTGCGAGTCGTACCGCTACTGCGAAAAAATCAGTAAGCGCTCTACAATTTCTATTGCATTAAATTAAGTGCCAGAACAAAGTTTTTATAACTTTTGAATACAGAAATACAATTTTATACAAAAAGAGCAGACTATTTGTTGTCTTGCTCTTTTTCTAATTTATACAATTCCATATATTGAGGACAAGTGCGCATAAGTTGGTTATGTGTGCCACGGGCTATAATGTGGTGGTCATCTAACACAATAATTTCATCACAATCAACTATTGTACTGAGTCGGTGCGCCACAATCACAAAGGAGCACTCGTTTTTCATTTGTGTAATTACTTGCTTTACTCCTTCTTGATTTTGATTGTCCAAAGCACTAGTAGCTTCGTCAAGCATAATGAGTTTACTCGACTTTAAAAATGCACGTGCAAGCGCGAGCCTTTGCCTTTGACCACCACTCAACACGACTCCGCCTTCACCTACAACAGTTTCAAGCCCTTCGGGTTTGGACATTACAAAATCATAAAATTGCGCCTTTTTTATAGCCTCAAACATCTCGGCTTCGGTGGCATCGGGTTTTGCATACAGCATATTTTCGCGAATCGTGGTGTTGAAAATATACGGCATTTGCGGCACTAAACTAACATTTGCTCTAAGGGAGTCTTCTGTAAGTGATTTGTTGTCCATATTATCGAGCAAAATTCTACCCGAATCGCAATCAATTAGCCTATTTATGAGCCCAAGTATCGTACTTTTGCCTGCACCTGATTTACCCACAATTCCTAAGCTTTTGCCCGCTGGCACATAGAAAGACACTCTGTCTAGCACGGGTTGATTGTCATACTTAAATGAAACGTTATCAAATGTGAGCGAACCTGTGTAATTTTTTAATTGTTTTTTGCCAAAACGTTCTTGCGGATATTTTTTATCGCTGTACAATTCATTCATACGTTCACACGAAATTTTGATTTCTTGACCACTTGTACTTATTCCCGTAATGGCTTCGCTCAAATTTGCAGGAGCATTTCTATTAAACAATAATACAGAAATAGCACCGATTGTCATATAACCATTAAAAATCAAGTATACGCCTAGAATTAAATATGCCAACAACAGTATTTCACGAGTTATATGGCGAATTGCTCGATAATTTAGCCTAGTATAATTGTAATCTATAACACTGTTGTAACGGAATCGCGAAAGCATTTTATTGCGATAAAACACATTTGCTTTGATATTCAATCCTTTTATATCATCGCTACCGCGTACAAATTCAGAAACGTAACCTATGTGCTTGTCCGAAAGCAAACGGGCACGGCGGAGTTTTACTTTATTTTTTATTAAGAAAAGTTTAAGCAGCGCAAAATCTACTATCAAAATCACAATCATAGCCACACCCAATGACCAATGTAGCATAAAGAAATACAATATAAAAGCGCAATTAGTCATTAAAAGTTCTATGCTGTCCCAAAAACTTTCTAATTGCTGTGATAAGATATTTGGGTCATTTGTTATGCGAGATACAACATTTCCCGTAGATATTCCCTTATATCCGCTACTTGTGAGATTGACTACACGCTCGGACAAGTCAATGCGCATTTTTTCGGTTGCTTTTGCCTTTATATATCCCCAAACAACAGACGTAAAATACGACACAATAAAAGTACCTACTAAAATAGCCGCCAAAATCAAAATATTTTTTATAGTACTATCCCAATCTAAACCAATTACTGAATCTGTTATTGATTGCGTAAAGTATGATGTAAAATAACTGCCCACCACAATAGCTAAAGTGGCGACTACAATAAATATAAACTGCCAAATAAACGGCTTGTAATATCTTAAAAAACGGCGGATATGCCCCGTTTCACCCTTTTTGGTCTTGGAAATATTTTTAGCAACTTCGCTATAAGTGATACCGTACTTTTGTAGATATTTTTCATCTTTTAGCCGTATGCGTTCGGTGGCTTTATCTTCTCTTTTGGACACCGTGTAAACTCCTATTTTTGATATTAATTTTACTTAGTTTTTATTTAATAAAACAATAAGGCTTTTAAATATAACTTTTATTATTTTTTGCCGCGATTTTTCTTGTCTAGGTTGGGCTTGTACAGCACAATTTTGCGTCCTATAACTTGCACAACATCGGCGCCACAACGTTTGCCCAACTCATCTGCGACTTCGCGGACTGTACTTTCACAACTCTCTAAAACCGTGATTTTTATAAGTTCACGAGCATAGAGAGCTTGATCGGCAGTGTTTATTACATTAATTGAAAGTCCGTCCTTGCCTACCTGCATCACGGGTTCAAGGCTTTGAGCTATTTTGCGCAATTCTGCGCGTTTACTAGGTGTAATCATAATTTTCTCCTTTAAATACTATATTTTAAACTCTAAATCTAGCCGTTCCACTACAATCTAACTGGTTATTAATTATTGCATTTGTAAAGGGCTAAAAATTCGAGTTGTTTTCAATTTTTTATTATTTCTTCTTTGTGTTATGTCCTTTAATTTCCATAGTTACATTCTGCGGGATTTTTTGTTGCAATAGTTTATAAATTTCAGTTATTTGCGCAGTTTTATATTGCTTGACTAAAATATACTTTTTATCACCGTTCACGCAATCAAGTGCGATTACTTCGGGCTTTTTATCATCATAATTAACTTTGGTTATATCTGCAAACGCAATATCGGTTGCCATTTGGTCGCTCGAGATGTTACGAGCAAAGGTACTACATACACATTTTATCCTATCATCTAAAAACATTATTTTGGTTGAGATTAAACTCTTTATTTCAAATAACACCAAAATGCTCCCGACCGCACCTAACACTATATCAAACCAGCCGAGCCTAATTATTCCCCAAACCAAAAGTCCAAGCAATAACAGTAACATTATACCAACAAGCACACAACGGACCACAAAGGCACGCCCTTTGGGCTTAAAAACAACTTTTTCCATCACTACTCCGTGTATTCAAACTCTAGTTTACCAATTACGATAGTATCACCGTCTTTGAGACCTAATTTCATAAGCCCTGACATAACACCGTCTTGTTTTAACCTTCGTTGCAAGTAAGCAAGACTTTCAACATCGTTGATATCCGTTTTGCGAGCAAGGTCTTCTATTGCATCGCCCGAAACTTCAAAAACGTGCTCATCAAGTTGCTGGTAAACTGTTGGGCGAATTTCGCGAGCATCAAAGTCGTGAATTTCGCTTTCAATGCGTTCAGGAGCGGGTAAAGTTTCTAAAATTTCAAAAATCTTAGACACGAGCGCATCTACCCCGTTTCTAGTTGCTGCGGAAATCTCAAACACGGGAGCCGTTTCAAAGCCATGTTGTGTTTTCAAAAACTCTTTAAAATCGGCAACAGCAGTAGAATCCTCAGGTAAAAGGTCTACCTTATTTAGCGCAATTATTTGCGGACGGGTTGCAAGAACTTCGCTGTATGATGCTAGTTCTTGATTGATCGTTACAAAGTCTTGTTGCGGCTCACGTGATTCGCTACCGCTGATATCCACAATATGCACAATTAGTCTAGTGCGCTCTATGTGGCGAAGAAATTGATGCCCAAGTCCTACGCCCTGACTAGCCCCTTCAATAAGTCCTGGAATATCTGCGACCACACAAGTCTTATCGTACCTGCGCAACACACCAAGATTTGGCGAAAGTGTCGTGAAGTGATAATTTGCAATCTTGGGTTTTGCCTGAGTAATAGCCCCAAGCAGTGTAGATTTGCCCACGTTTGGAAAACCAACAAGCCCAACATCTGCAATAGTTTTTAATTCCAAAGTAATTTGATGTTCTTTTGTGCGTTGCCCTGATTGACTAAATCTAGGAGTTTGTCTACGCGAATTTGCAAAATGCTGATTTCCTTTACCCCCATTTCCGCCACGAAGCAAAGTAAACTCGGCATCAGGCTCATACATATCAATAATTACTTTTCCTGTTTCTGCATCCTTTACAACTGTACCGCGCGGCACGTTGATAATCATATCTTCGCCATTTTTACCTGTACGGTTTGAAATATCACCTTTTTCACCGTCTTGTGCGCGAAAATGTTTTGTAAAACGAAAATCAAGCAGTGTGTTTATACTATCCTTTACTTTAAGAATGACATCACCGCCTTTGCCACCATCGCCGCCGTTTGGACCACCATTTGGAACATATTTCTCACGTCTAAATGAAACAGCGCCATCGCCGCCATCTCCAGCCTTTACATAAATATTGACTTTATCTACAAACATAAATTACTCCAATTTAAATTTAAAAATTAACTTTCAGCCACTTTTTTACTATCTTTTTGCGATTTTTCTTGAAAATATTTACAAAATTCTGCTAGTTTGCACTCACTACAATTTGGATTTTGTGCTTTGCAAAAATATCTACCAAAAAGCACAAGCCTAAAATGTGCATCGTGGTCAACATAATTAGGATATCGCTCAATCCACTGTCGCTCTACTTCAAGCGGGGTTTTTGCTGAAACAAGCCCCAGCCTATTTGTTACTCTAAACACGTGAGTATCAACCCCGATTCTATTTGCACCGAATCGAGCACTAGAAACAACATTAGCAGTTTTACGCCCCACACCTGGAAGTGTTTCCAAAACATCAGGGTTATGAGGCACTTCGCCGTCATACTTTTCAAGCAAAGTCTTACATAATGCCCAAATATTTTTTGCCTTATTGTGATAAAACCCAGTACTATAAATCATCTTTTCAAGTTCGGGTTGTGAAAGAGTCGACATAGTTTGGGCATCAGGATACTTTGCAAATAATTTTTCAGTTACTTGATTTACCCTTTTATCCGTACATTGAGCACTCAATATTACAGCAACCAAACATTGAAAGTCAGTTTCAAAATTTAATTCGGGATCAGGATTTGGAAACATCTCCGCGAGATAATTCATAACTTCGTCTATCATTTGTATTACTCCTAATATTTTATGATTATATCATAAAGCACTTATTTTTTCAACAGAAAAGCAAAATATTACAGTATCATAAGGAACAATTTACTAAAAAATAATACGCAAGAGTTTTTGCATATTTAAACATAATAAAGAATAATTATAAATTTATTAAGATATTCTATACTATTAAGAAATATCAGTATTCAATTGTTGCATAATACATTGCATAGTACTTAAAAATTAAAAAAATCGTCAAGTTTTTGACGATTTTTTACTATTCATTAAATTTTTTACGCATATTTTGCAAAACTTTATTTTCAATTCGTGATACTTGTACTTGGCTTACCCCCAATTCTTTTGCTATTTCGCTTTGCGTTTTATCGCGATAATAGCGCATAATTATAATTTTTCTATCACGTGGAGAAAGTGAAGAAATCAACTGTTTTAATATAAAATGGTCAAGTTTGGTATCCTCTTCCTCGGGTGCTGCTATTCGTTCTCCCAGAGTTACACTACCGTCTTCGGTTTGGTCGATAGGTGTAGATAAACTCATAGGATATCTATTGCTATCCATAGCAAACACAACTTCTTGAGGTTCCATATCAAAACGTTTTGCAATATCAGCAATATCGGGTGTTTGTTCTTGCGGAGATAGACTTGCCAAATACTTATTAATTTCAATAGCCTGTGATTTTATAGCCCTACTTACCTTAATATAACCATCATCACGCAAAAACCGCTTGACTTCCCCCGCAATCATCGGTACTGCATAAGTGCTGAAACGAACATTATACGAGCAATCAAAATTGTTTATTGCTTTAACAAAGCCGACACACCCCAACTGAAAAAGGTCATCATAGTCGACTCCTTTACCGCGATATCTACGAATAACACTTTTAACAAGAGGATAATTTTCATTTATGAGCAAATTTTTGGCTGTTTCATCACCTTTCTGCGCTAGTTTAATTAGCCTTAATGTTTGCTCGTAATCAATCATTTTCACCCCCAACCATAACCGCCCTTCTACGTTCAAGTGATTTTGTCATCTCAACAATTACCCCACCGTTTTCATTTCGCGATAAATTTACATTATCCATAAAACTTTCCATAACCGTAAAACCCATACCTGCGCGCTCTTCATTTGGCTTGGTAGTGTAAAAAGGTTCTCTTGCTTTCTCGAAATCAGGAATACCTACACCGTTATCCATTACTTTAATATCAATTTCACGAGTTTTTGTAAGTCCTACCCAAACAGTTATTTTCCCTACACTTTTGGGGTACGCGTGGACAACACAGTTTGTTACCGCTTCACTCACTGCCGTCTTTATATCTGTAATTTCATCAAGTGTTGGATTAAGTTGCACACAAAAAGCCGCAACAGCACTACGCGCAAACCCTTCGTTAATTGAATGTGAATCAAATGTCAATGTCATTTCATTTATATAATTCATATATATTCCCCTTAATTTATTTTTGGCATAACATCATATAATGCCGTCATTTTAAAGATTTTATCTGCCTGCGCACTTGGATTTGAAATATAAATGGGTGTATTTTTCTGCTTCATTTTCTTATATCTACCGATTAAAACCCCTATCCCCGTACTGTCCATAAATTCAAGACCAGACAAATCTACAACAACCTGCTTATATTCTCCCGCATCTAACTGGCTATCCATAGCACTGCGAGCATAGTGCGCGGTGTGTTCATCAAGTTCGCCAGAAATTTGTAAATATAATGTATCCATATAGACTTTTGAATTTACCTGCATACTTTCCCCCTGTATATTAAAAATTTTACAATAACTTTGTTTAAAAAAAATGACAAAGACAGTACAAACAGCACTGTTTTTGTCTAAAATTGTAAAAATAATAATTACAATAGCCCGTCAATTTGTATCGCAATCCAATTTTTTAAAAATTATAAATAACTCAAACATTTTAATTACATTGCATAATACTACAAATTTTGCTATTTTTCACTATTTTTACATAAAAATATTATATTTTAAAATTCAAATGCAGCGGAAGCATCTAAAAATCCCATTCCGCAATCATTAGGCTCACAATCAAGATGTTGCGCGCTGTACATAATAATTGCTTTTATCTGGTTAGGAGTTAAAAACGGGTTACGTTGCAATAACAATGCCGCTACTCCCGCGACAAAGGGAGTGCTTACACTTGTCCCTGTCATTTGTGTTAAAAACTCTGTACTATTCGCAAGTGAAGTAATATCAACTCCCGGAGCAATCAAATCAGGTTTTACAATGTCAAAAATAGGTCCACGAGAACTAAAATCTGCGACTTTTATTTTTTCTGTGGTGGTATCCGCACAACCTACAGTAATTATTTTTGCACAACTTCCAGGGGACTTGACAGAACCTTCCTTGGGACCATCATTTCCAACAGCCCCCACAACAGTTATCCCAACGTCCCAAAGGCTAGTAGCACCAAGACTCAGCGGGTCATTGCGCGCAAGTGGTGTACTTCCAAAACTCATACATACAACTTTTATATTGTATTTTTCGCGATTTTCAAACACCCATTGCATAGCATCAAGCACTTTAAATGCTTGAGTTTGACCGTCATTGTTTAGCGCTTTTAAAATAATAAGACTACAGTCAGGCGCAATTCCCTTGTACATTCCGCCCGAATATGCCCCACTGCCCGCCAACACTCCAGCAACAAATGTTCCGTGTCCGTTATCGTCATAAGGTTGCGAACGGTCGTTTATTAGGTCAACAAATTTTACAATTCTATTTTTCCCTAATGTAAAATCAATATGCGGAAAGCACCCTGTGTCAATTACTGCAACACTAACCCCACTCCCAAGATAACCCGCCTTATGTAAATCCTTAACCTTTATTTTGCTTCTAGCATCTCGCATTAAAGTTTTTGCGACAGTAACAGAAGAAATATAATCTACCCAAGAAAATTGAGACAGCCCGAAAATATCCGCCGTATTGCTTGTAACTGCGAATGCTTTGATAAAGGGGTATTCACCTATAACTTTAAAATTATTGTTATTAAGTAACATTTCGCGTGCTTTTCCAAAATTTTGCACATACAGAATATAACTCTGTGGCTGTACATTGGCGACACGAACACTTAATAAATTAGGGTCTATTTTAAAAAAGTACATATTAATCCAAATATTTTAATAAATTATACATTTTTTCCTGTTGCTCTGCATTTAATAAAGGTGCTATTTGAGTGGCAAGCGCTTTGATTTTTTCAGCATCAAATGTGCCTTCGGCTTTCTTTTCAGCAATCAGCCCCAGCATTTCCGCCAGTAATTCACTTTCTTCCATTTCTCCATATTTGGATAAAAAGTCGCGAACTGTGTCCCCGTACTCACTCTCAACTTGTTTAAATTCATCAGTTTCAATTATTTTTTCAAAATCAGTATTAGCATTATTGTTTATGTAATCATTTTTATTTGTTTCGGTCTCCATATTAGTTTTTTCACCGTTTTTATTCTCTTTTTCAGTTTTGCCTTTCTTATCATTAGTATTGTACTGCGAACTAAAATCTTTTATATTCATCTTTCCCTCCATTTTCACTAATTCAATATATGCCTGCATATATTAAAGTGGTGAAAGAAAGTGAATATTCTGGAAATTTTAAATAGTTTAGGTACGCAGAATATTGAAGGGTTGATAAATCTTCTATCAACCCTGTTTGGCAATTCAAATAACAAAACGCAAGTTGCTTTACCACCAAACAAAATAGAATCACCACCCGAAACCAATTTTGACGCCAATAGTTCTTACTGGTCATTACCTACATATCAGTTTGATACATCTCAAACCCCCAACTCTGCGCAAAACGGTACAAAATCTCAAAGTACTATGCAACACAATGTTACCCAGTCAAAATTCACTAATACCAACACTCAAACCATATATAATAACCAACAACCAGCATACATAGATAATACTATGCAACAAAATTCAATGCATAATACTATGCATAGTACCACAAATTCAAACAAAAACAACAATTTTTTTGAAATAATAAAAGTGTTGCTTCCCTTACTTTCAAAATCTTCTCCTAATAATACATATGTCGCAAATACAGAACAACCTAAATTTGAGCAAAAAGAATCTGTTATACTTTCATTAAAAAAGACAAGTGAGAAATAAAATATTTTACTTTTAAATAAATTTTTTAATTAAGATTTTCATCCATAAACCCTAATAAAAAAGCGCTTGCTTAAATTGATTGCAAACGCGTAAGTTTATTGGTACGTCTTTTTCTTTTCTGTTCGAGCCTTTTTAAAATTAATATTACTTGTAAAGTAACAGCATCTTCAAATTTTCGAATATCAAGACCTAGCATTTTCTTGATTTTTTCTAGGCGATACACGAGAGTATTGCGGTGAACGATAGCATCTTTTGATGTCTGTATAATATTTAAATTATTCTTAAAGAAAAGTTCAACAGTTGTAGTTAATTCTTCATCTTTTAAAAATTTTTTTACATTTTCATCTTGTAAAATGTTGCTAATGCTACCAAGACTCTGCTCGTCCAAATTTGCTAATAACTTCCCTAGCAACGAAGAGTTAATTGCTATCTTTTCTACATAATCATTTATCATTTTGTTTCTCCACAAAACTACCCGATTTTAAGTATCTGTATTCCTTAACAAAATCTTTGCAAGATTCTTCTGTCTGCCCCGCCATAATGATTATCTTATCTTTAGGAGCGCTGTCAAAAAGAATGTTTAATGCTTTCTTAATACGTACAACAGTGTCCGCATCGTACTCACTCAACACATCATCGCAAAGTACAATTTCAAGCGGACGCAAAGCCATACGCGCTATTTGCACAAGTCTACGGTCACTACTGCAAAGATTTTTAACTTTTTCTTTCTTTAATGCTTCAATGTCAAACTCTTTTAAAACAGCATTTATGCGTTCTTCTCTCTCCGCTTTTGCCACTTTGTGTACTTTTAGTGCCCACAAAAGATTTGAATAAACGCTTTTACGCTCAAAGAACACAGCCTTTGTAGATAAATATCCAAGGCTTACATCAGTTGCAAAATTAACTTTATGAACAGGAATTCCTTTAATTAAGCACTCTCCACTTTTCTGTTTTTCGAGCCCCGCAATCAATCTAAGCAAAGCAGTTTTGCCACTTCCTGTTTCACCTATAATTGCTATGCGGTCGCCTTTTTTCAAAGCCAAATTAATATCAAAAAGAGCGCAATAATCCTTGTTGTATGCAAGTTTTATATCCTTTAACTCAATAACAAAATCTGCCATATTCTCTCCTTATAATAAATTATTATACACAAAGTAAGCCTTGTTTTCAACTGATTTGATAAAAATTTTAAAAATGCCATTTATGACAAAAAGTAATTTTCCTAATTTTTTATAAATATTATTTTAATGTTTTGCATTTAATTAATATAAATGTATGGCAAACAGTATTTACTAAAATATTAATGTCTGCAGTATCTTTTAATATAATATTTGATTGTTTTTTAACAAAATGCTTAATATAGTCTAAAATTTTTTATTGTACAAATTGCTAGTCAAATTTTTATTTTTTTGTTATACTAAGTTTATAATATTAAACGGAGAAAATATTTATGGATTTATTTGAAAAATGCAATGCATACAATTTGGCCCAAAAAGCCAAAGACATGGGAATTTACCCTTATTTTCACTACCTTGAAAGTGGTCAAGACGTTGTGGTCAATATGGAAGGACACAGAGTCATTATGATTGGTAGTAACAACTATTTAGGGCTAACAAGCCACCCCGAAGTTGTCGAAGCGGGTATCAAAGCGTACGAAAAATATGGTTCTGGTTGTTCTGGTTCTCGCTTTCTAAACGGTACTTTAGATTTACACTTAGAGTTTGAACACGAACTAGCAAACTTTTTGCACAAAAATGAAGTTATCACTTTTGGAACTGGTTTCCAAAGCAATTTGGGTATCATCAGTGCAATCGCTGGACGAAATGATGTAATTTTGTGTGATAAAGAAAACCACGCAAGTATATATGACGGTTGCAGATTGAGTTATGCCAAGATGTACCGCTACGAACACAGCGATATGGAAGACCTTGAGCGCAATCTCAAAAATATTCCAGAGGACAAAGGCATTTTAATCGTAACTGACGGTGTGTTTTCTATGGGTGGCGACCTATGTAAACTCCCCGAAATCGTAGCGCTTGCTAAAAAATACGGCGCGCGTGTTATGGTAGATGACGCACACGGTTTGGGAGTGTTTGGGGCGCACGGTAGAGGCACAGCAGAGCATTTTGGACTAGAAGATGATGTTGACATTATTATGGGTACATTCTCAAAAAGCCTTGCAAGTCTTGGTGGTTTTATGGCTGCTAAAAAAGAAGTTGTGGAATATGTAAAGCACACTTCCCGCCCCTTTATTTTCTCTGCAAGTATGACGCCTGCAAATGTTGCTTGCGCACACGCTGCGCTTAAAATACTTGAGCGCGAACCTGAAAGAGTAGCCAACCTTATGCACATTACAGATTATATGCGCAATGCCTTGAAAACTCGTAATATTCCTATTCGTGAAAGTGTTGCGCCGATTATTCCTATCAACACTTACGATGATTATCGCACTTTCTATGCGTGCAAGGTCTTATTTGAAAAAGGTGTATATGTAAACCCTGTTGTAAGTCCTGCTGTACCCGCTGGGGACGCGCTTATTCGTACAAGTTATACAGCGACTCACACAGAAGCGCTTATGGACGAAGCAGCAGACATTATAAAAGATGTATTTGAAAATGACCTTCCAAATATGCCTAAATTTGAAAACTAGATAAGTTATAAAAATCAAAAAGGCTCTCTTGAATTTTAGAGAGTCTTTTTTATTTTCTAATAAGTCGTTAAATAATTTTGCTAACATATTTTAATCTTATTGCTCAACAGTTGGGTCAATAATACCATAACCGCCATATCTACGTTTGTAAATGATATTTACCCTACCGTTGTCAGCATTCAAGTAAACATAGAATGCGTGGTCGGAATTTTCAAGTTCCATAATTGCTTCGGCAACTGTGAGTGGATAAATGTTGAAGTTCTTTACCTTATCAACCAAACTTTCATCAGGTTTGATTTCAAAATCAAGGTCGTCATCGTTGAACATTAATTCATTAAGGTCAACATTCTTGCGCAACTTGTCTTGCAATTTGGTAGAATATTTCTTAATTTGGCGCTCAACTTTTGGCAATGCAAGGTCAATATTTTGATACATATTATCAGACATTACTTCACTGCGGAACAACAAGCCTTTATCTTTGATTGTAAGTTCAAGTTTAAAAGAATCTTTGTTCACACGAGAGCAGACTACTTTTGCCTGCGCAGTTTCGGGGAAATAGCGGTCAAGACGGTTGACCTTTTCCGTAATGATGTTTTTGAGTTTATCGCTCACATTGTAGTTTTTAGACATTATTTGAATTTGCATAGTATGCACCCCCTTTGTATGTGTATATTATATCAAACTTACATCTTTTTGGCAAATAAAAAACGTAAAATAAA
This sequence comes from uncultured Clostridia bacterium, assembly GCA_944383315.1. Classification (GTDB taxonomy): domain Bacteria; phylum Bacillota; class Clostridia; order Christensenellales; family UBA1242; genus UBA7867. The sequence continues at coordinate 18,298 of CALWPB010000009.1, forward strand.
TATAGCCTATCTTCTTTTCCGCACAAAATTACAAAATACTTCATTCTCTTACATTTTATAAAAAAAGGGTTTTGTAAAGCAAAAGACTTCGCAAAACTCTATGAAAATAAATAAATACCTGACATTATAACTACATACGCAAGCACTATTAAACCAACTCCAAACCCTACCCACGATATAACACGTTTGTGTGCTTTGCTTATAGCAACTGTTCCAAAAATTGCACCAAGAATACCAAAAATCACACTACCTGCTATTCCCAATACAGGAACAAGTATAAAATTAAACACCCACAGCAAAAAACCGCTCGCATTTTCAGAAGTAATACCTGTAGAAATAGCGATAATTAGAATTATAGAGCATAATAATGCAACAACACTTAAAACAATAGCAGTTATTCCAAAACTACGTGTATGGAAATTTTGCTTGTAATAAGATTCAACTTCGTTTATGCTTATGCTTTGCTCGGCGTTTTGGTTTGGCTGCGGGGTGTTATTGTTAAGCATAAAAAGAGTTGGCTTTTGCGCGCTGCCTTGTTCTGCTTGCTTATTTTCTTGTTTAATTTGCCGCTGCATATTTTGCTCTAATTCGTCAATATTTTTTAGCATTTCATTAGCGGCTGCTTGTTGCTCGTTGTTTTCTGGCACGGCTTTTCCCCTTAACATTTTTATACAAGTTTATCATTTATTTAAAATTAAGTAAAGTTAAATAACATAGATTAAGAAATCGACAATAATTTTTACATTTTGCGCTCTAAAAAGTACGCCTTTTTTGTTGCACAACCACAAAAGCGGACACGCGAGCGTGAAGCCTTGTTAAAATACTCGCAATGTTGAGAATATATATTTGCTCCACGTTGGCGGGGCGCTTTATCAATTTCCCCCGCGCTTGCGGAGAAATTGATTAGCGAACGCAAGTTCGCGCGCGCGTACGCGCCAAGCGCCCCGCCCCCTATTTTGACTAAAAAATCATCTTTCATAATCGCGGCGTTAGTTAGACTTTCTTGTTTAAATTATTGACTTTTGTATTTTTGTTGCGCATAATAGCAATAACAAAGAAATATCTTTTGCCTGTGGTAAATGCCACAGATCTTTCATTTTAGTCCAAATTTAACTATTACAAAAAAGGTACCTTTCCGCATATCGCTACGCTAAAAGGTACACTTTTTAGATTAATTAAGTTGAAAATTATTTTGCTGCTGCTTCAGTAACAGTTACAGCAGTCATGTCAACAGTGTAGTTTACTACTGTTGCTTCTTCAGCATCAGTTGCTGTGTATTCAATAGCAAACTCTGTCTTTTGGTCGCCATTAAGGTTGAATATCAAGTACATAAAGTCATCGCCGTCGAGAGCATCTTTGATAATTGTACTCTTGTCAAGGTTGCCTTTGTCGTTCAATTTGATAACGGCATTAGCATCATCAAGAACGGCTTTTTCAAATGTAACTTTGATACATACCATACCAGCCTTTGCTTCGTCAGCAGTTGCTTCGGCGTAAGCTTCTTCACCGAACCAAGCAACGAAATCGCTTTCACTAGCTTCGGCTACACTACCGCTCAATTTGATAGCGTAATCAACATCAGCAGCAGGCTTTACACCCTCTACCTTTAATGCTGAACCATCAACAGCGGGCAAAGTTGTTGTTCCTTTAAAATTACCCGCTTCAACACCGCCAGTTGAATAACCACCACAAGCGGCAAGACCGAAAACACACGCAACTACCAAAAGAATTGCGCATGCTGAAATCGCTAATGACTTAATAGCGCTAGCTTTTTCCATTTTCTTTTCTCCTTTAAAAGTTTTTTATTGTAACCTATTCGGTTAATTATAGTATATATCAATTATTTTAAAATAACAAATGTTTTTAAATAAAATTATGGAAATTGAAAAAAATTATATAAAAATATCGCAATTTTAGGCGTTTTGCGCATAGTTCTATAATTTATATCACATAAATTTCACAAAACTATTTTCTTTTATCTCGACATAGAAAACTGCTCTTGCGGTTTATTCGTGTTAAATTCTGGCAAACTAACCAGCATTTGCTCCAACTCTTTCATAGTAACGCCTGCGGGAATAGGCTGTTTTATTTCTTTTATATGGTCTTTCATTCCCCAAAAATTATCACGCATATTACCTAATATGTCCTCAACAGCATCATACTCGGTTATACCTATTTGGCTATTGTTGCTCGCTTCGAATAAACACCATTTTGTACCATTAAAGTATATAGGGAAAAAATGCATATTTAATTTTTCACCATTTTTGTATATACAAAACATCCTTGCTGGTATATTGTGCTTATCAAAAAAATTTTTAGCAAAACGACTTGTATCGCAGCAATTTAATACTCTTTCCTTTGTTATTTCTTCCATAGTAGCAGTACGGTAATCTTCGTGTAAATTGTCATAATTTCTTTTAAATTTCCCAGTTTTATTATTCATATAACCGTACATTCGAAAACAAACATTGATATAATCAAGTAATTGTTCAGGTGTTTCTAGTTTGCTATAATCAGTAACAATTTGCGAAACTTTTGTACTTAATACTTTATTATAATAATTATACACTTTACTTATTAAGTCTTTTGCGTCAAATTTTGTATTCATAATAGCCTTAAAGTCCATTTTTTCAACTTCGTGCAAGTATTTAATCATAAAAAAGTCGAGTTTGGGGCTTTGATTTTTTCTGTAATTTTCATTTTCAAAAAATTTATTCAACACCTCAATAGCATCACGCTGTCTGTATACGTGCCTAGTTACATTAATTTCATATAAATTACGCAAGAAATCATTTTTATAAAAACCGAATAAGTCATTTACAAGATACCACTTTATTCCGTCACGTATCCACCAATCAGGCTTTGCATCTTCTGCATTTGCCCAATTCATACGTTCATATATATAAGGCATAAGAATGTAGGCATACACCCATCTCTTATCTAACAAATCATCAGTATTCCATTTGCAAAAAAATGCATCTTTATCTTCAAAATCATCCTTATTTAACTTGTCTATAAAAGCGAGATTATATTGTTTGTCATCTTTTGGCAAGCCCAACTTTTCATCAACATACCGCTTATAGTTTGATAAATCTTGTAATACAGACTTGATATTTGTATTTTTCTCATTGTTGCCATAAGCCACGAAATCATCATTTTTTGCTATAATTGGCAAGTCTCTAAATTTCATATTTTTTACTCCTAAATATCATACACAAAGTATAACAAAATTCTATTTAAAAAACAAGAGATAAAAATTTAAAATAAAAAACACTGCAAAATAGCAGTGTTTTAATGCATTATGCTTGAATTTTGATACCAGGTCCCATAGTGCTAGCCATAGTTACGCTGCGAAGGTATGTACCCTTGCTTGCAGCAGGCTTTGCTCTAACAATAGCATCCATAAGAGCCTGATAGTTTTCCATCAACTTTTCAGCGCCAAAGCTTACTTTGCCGATTGGACAGTGAATAATGTTGTCCTTATCAAGACGGTATTCAACTTTACCAGCACGAACGTCATTGATTGCTTTTGTGATGTCAGTAGTTACTGTACCACTTTTTGCGTTTGGCATCAAACCCTTTGGACCAAGGATACGAGCCACACGACCGATTGCACCAAACATATCAGGCGTTGCAATACATACATCAAAATCAAGCCAGTTCTGTCCAGCGATTTTGGCAACGATTTCTTCAGCACCTACGTAATCTGCGCCTGCAGCGGTTGCTTCGTCAGCCTTGTCGCCTTTTGCGATAACTAGAATACGTACTTTTTTACCTGTACCAGCAGGTAATACAACTGTACCACGTACTTGTTGGTCAGCCTTTGTTCCATCAACACCCAACTTGATGTGAAGTTCTACAGTTTCATCAAATTTTGCAGTCGCTGTCTTGATAGCAAGGTCGATTGCATCCTTTGGAGAGTAAAGTTTGCCTGCGTCTACCATAGCAGCAACTTGTTGATACTTTTTACTTGTCTTCATAGCACTTTCCTCCCCTTATTATTGCTCATCGTCAACGACAGTTACGCCCATACTACGAGCAGTACCTGCTACCATTGACATTGCAGCTTCAACAGATGCAGCATTCAAATCTTTCATCTTTGTCTCTGCAATTTCGCGAACTTGTTTCTTTGTAATTTGTCCAGCGCTGATTTTGGGTGATTTTGCGCTGCCTTTTTCAATACCGATTGCTTTCTTAATCAATACGGCGGCAGGCGGAGTTTTGTAAATAATGTCAAAACTACGGTCTGCATAAATGTTGATAATTACAGGAATAATCATACCTACTTGGTTTGCTGTTGCGTCATTAAATTGTTTAATAAACGCACCAATGTTTACACCGTGGGGACCAAGTGCACCACCGAGTTGCTGACCAGCAGTTGCCTTACCAGCAGGCAACTGAGCCTTAACAACTGCGACAGGTTTTCTTTCTGCCATAATAGTTTCCTCCAATGTGGTAATAACGAGCAAATAGTTAAAAGATTTCTATTCACTCTCCCACCAAATATGTTTATCGCTAAACTAGCGCGTAAACCAAAATTAATAAAATTGCTCATCCGCAAAGTATACGGAGTGCCTGACGCACGTATGCGACTGCATACGTACGAAAACTTGTTTTCGCGCACCGCAAAAGGAACTTTCGCGGGTGCGTCAGGCACCGGTGCGTAGGCGCACTCCCAATATTTTTAATAATGCTCAAATAGAGTGCATTTAGATAATATAGAGTGGCATAGATGCTAGGAGCACAGCAAATTTAGGACACGCGGTGTATTAGATATACATAAGTGGTCTAAATTTGCGTAGCAACGACGCAGATGCTGTATTATATTCATTTTAAACTTTGGCGACTTGAGAGTAAGATAACTCCAGCGGCGTCTCCCTACCAAACATATTTACAATTACATTGCAACGTTGGTTCTCTGGGTCTACTTTGGTTACTTTGCAAACTGTATCAACCAAAGCGCCACTCAAAATACGAACTTCATCACCGACTTCAAGAGAAAAGTCAACGGCAACTTTCTCAAGATTCATTTTGCGAATTTCTTCGTCAGTAAGTGGTAGCGGACGACCTTTTGGACCAACAAACCCTGTAATACCGCGAGTATGTGTAATTGTATGCCAAATATCATCACCATATATCATTTTAATAAATATATAGCAAGGCATTGATTTGCGGGTTACAATTTTCTTTTTACCATTATTATCTTCAATAACGTCTTCGGTAGGAATTACAATTTCAAAAATACGGTCGTGAAGATTACCATTTTCTACAACTTGTTCAAGATTTTGCTTTGCAACGGCTTCGTAGCCAGAGAATGTGTGCAAAACGTACCATTTAGGCTCTGTACTCATAAAATTAGACATACTCTACCCCCTTACACAATAGGCTGGTTCAAGAATAAGTTATAAAGCATAGACAAAAGGAAATCGAAAATAAACAACACTATACCAAAGAAAATAACAACTGCCAAAACTACACCTGTCTTCTTTACCACGTCTTTAAAACTTGGCCAAGTAACTTTTTTCAGTTCGCTCACAGTTTCTTTGATACGCTTGCCAAATTTACGTTTTTCCTTAGCGGGCTTTTTCTTCTTTGCGTCAGCTTTCGCCTTTTCTTTGTCTTTCTTCTTATCGCCCGCATCTGCGGTTTTATTGTCCTTACTATCCTTGCTGTCTTTACTGCTTTTCGAATCTGCTACTTCGGTAGTTTCCGCTTGGGTATTTGGCTCTATGATCTCGTCAGCCTCTACCGCTTTTATCTTAGCAGCCTCTTCAGCCTCTAACTTTTCTTGTTTTGCTCTTTCTCTTGCTTCAGCCTCTTCCTGTTTTCTCTTTTCAGCCTCAGCATTTTGGTTCTCAATCATTTTGTTTTGATTGATGAGAGCCTTAATATTCTTGGCATTCGAAGTATTACCGTTGCTCTTCTTTGCCTTTGACTTTGATTTAGCCATTTTGCCTCCTAACTCGCAAAACCGAAATTATTTGCTTTCCTTGTGAATTGTGTGCTTCTTGCAGAACGGACAATACATACTGATTTCCATACGGTCTGGGTCGTTCTTTTTGTTCTTTTGCGAAGTGTGGGTGTAACGTTTGCATTCTGTACACGCCAATCTAATGTTTACGCGCATTTTAGTACCTCTATTATTTAATAATCATTAATAAAAAATTACACTACTTTACGGCAGTGTGTAAAGTAGTATAACACAATAAATCAATGTAGTCAAGAGAAAAAATTAAAAAAGTTGTTAATTTGTCAAACGTTTTATTATATAAACTTTCTATTTTTTAGTTATAGACCATTCTTTGCAAGTGCTTCTTCTTTGCTACGATTGCTAAGGTTAAATTCTGCTACCGCAGACACCCTTTCAGCACGCGGTGTTACTTCTTTGCAATACAAAGTCATAGGAGAATACAAATTTTTGATTTCGGCTAACACAATATCTTTATCATTTGCTCCGCTAATTTTGTACTTTTGTTTTACATCATAAAAATCGGCATAAGGCTCAATTTCGCCATAACGTTGATTGTAATCTGTGCCATTCATTCGGCACGCCTGCCATTCATACGCATAATCTCTATCAGTGATTAACATTTTTATATTACCAGTACTAGCATACTCATCTAGGCTTTTAATAATCTCTTTATACAATTTTGATTTTTTACTACCGCTAATATTTAAACCGTCAACTTGTTCATATAACTCCGCTTTTAACTCAGGAAGTTTTTTAGTATCAACTTGCTTATAATTTAACATTGCACCCCAAAAACCTGAAAGGTTACTTGCAAATTGTAATGCAGTTTGTGGACAAGGTGCAAAATATGTAAAGCGACCTGTATTTTTTAGATATCTATAAGCCTTTACAACTGCATTATTTGGCTGCTCATACACAAGTTCTAGAAAATCCGCAGGGAAATTAACAGTATGCTTAACTTGCTTCTTACCACTAAAAAGTAAACCATATCGATAAAAATTATTCGCAAAATCCCGATAAACACTTACAGGCTTAGGGTTAAAGCCATTTGCTACAATTTTTTCTGCAAGTTTATCATAGATAAGATTTGCTGTAATATTTTCATAATCTTTAGTATCTTGTGCGATGCGTAAATTTGTATAAAATTTCTCATCAGGTACTTCGCGCGTTGCGATTGAATAATTTAACACGCTCACAATATAGTCATTTGCGCAATCTCCCTTTTCCCTAGCGATACGCATAAACTCATTTGATGAAAGCAAACCTTTAATGTATTTTATTAAAATTTGATTGTTTTTTAAATCCATAATTCACTCCTTATATTAGATACAGCCAATCACGATTTTTATACTCACAATACTCTACAAAAATTTTGTTTTTGCGCAATTTTTGCAAAAAGGTATCAGTAGGCGCAAAGTCGATAAATTCTCGCATTTCAAAATAATTATACCACCATAAAGCCAAGTAGTCAATATTAGTTTTTTTGTATTGAGTATTTAACAATATTTAAAAGGCCTTAAATTAATTGCTATTTTTATAATTTTTGTTGTATACTAATTTTATTGTTATTAAAAGGTGTTAGATATGGCAAAGAAAGATTTTTTGTGTAATGTAATATTTAAAGTTCTTTCGCGCGGTATAGTTGTGTTAGCGCAAAAAGATAGCATAATTAAGGCTGAAATTGATGCTCTGCCAGACAATTTTGCTGTAAGTTTGGGAGTTCTTCCATACGGTAATTACGTGGTATTACGCAAGAGCGAAGGAAGATTATTTACAGAAAAAAGCGGTGGCAAAGTAGACTTAGCCGTAAGTTTCAAAAATGCGAAGTCAGCCAAAAAGGTTATGCTTGCTCGTAGTAGTATAGCGGAAAGTTATTGTAGACACGATTTGTTGGTGACTGGAGATATTTCAATAGCAATGGGACTGGTACGTGCGATAAATCGCGCGGAAAAATATCTTTTCCCCCACTTTATGACAAAACGTTTTCTTTCTAAAATAAAAAAGGAATACTGCTCACTAGCATTATACTTGCGTATATTCTTTACAAAGTTAAGCAAATAACAATTTAGGACTTTAAAAAGCAAACTTTAAAATAAAAATTAATTAAGTAAAAGAGGTAAAAATTATGGCATATTTTGAATTTATCAATTCAGTTAAAATTTGTTCAGGCGAAAACGCGCTTGAAAACATTGCTTATGAACTTGACTTTCTTGGCTCGCACAAGCCACTTGTTTTGAGTGATAACGGAGTGTCAAAAGCGGGAGTTTTGGACAAAGTTTCAAATATTTTAAGAAAAAACAACGTAAATATCGGTGAAATTTTTACAGATATCCCCGCAGATTCTGACGTACAAGTTATCAATAAAATTGCTGAAATCTATCGCACATCAGGTTGTGATGGAATAATCGCGTGTGGCGGTGGTAGTGTAATAGACACAGCAAAAGGAGTGAGACTCGTCCTTTCTCAACAAGGCAAAAATATACTTAACCTTATGGGTAACGAAATCATTAAAAAAGGAGTACACATTCCTTTTATAGTACTCCCTACCACTTGTGGTACAGGCAGTGAATGTACGGCTGTTGCAGTTATCAAAAACCACGAAACGGGCATCAAAATGGAATACATTTCAAGTGAATTACTCCCAGATACCGCTATAATTGATGTTCGCCTTACAGAAACACTACCAAACAAATTAATCGCTAGTAGCGCAATGGATGCGCTTGTTCACTCTATTGAAGCATTTTCAAGTGCTCAAAAGAACCCTATTAGTGATGCTTATGCAACAACTGCAATGCGCCTAATCGTATCAAATTTACTAGCAACACTATCTTCCCCCACGACCGAAACTCGTCAAAATCTTGCGCTTGCATCAACCCTTGCGGGCATTGCTTTTAGTAACGCAATGGTTGGTGTTGTGCACGCAATAGGACATGCCCTTGGCGGAGAATGTGGAATTCCCCACGGTAATGCTATGGCAATACTTTTGCCCGAATGTATGAAATTTAACCTTGATAAATGCGCGCCTATTTACAGTGAAATGCTGTTATATTTAGCAGGTGCAGAAACTTTTGCAAAAACAGCCCCAGAAAAACGCGCTGAAGAAACTATAAACTTTGTAATTCAGTTTGAACAACAAATTAAAAATTTGAGTGGCATTTCTCTAAATTTAAGCGACTATAATGTTACAGAAGCAAACTTTGCAGCAATCGCAAAGAAAGCACTTAATGACGGAGCAGTAATTGCAAACAAAAAGAATGTAACCGAACAAGATGTACTTAATATATTGAAAAAATGTCTTTAAGGTTAATTGAAATTTATTTGTTTTATGGTACACTTATCAAAAAAAACGGCCTAAATTGACCGTTTTTTTGTTTTAAATTATATTTTATATATTTTTATATTTATTCAAAAAAACAATTACAAATGAATTTCATTATAGTATGTCCTTATGTCATTCTCTTGCTGTTCTAACTCTTGTTTCACTGGTTTTGTGCAGAATTGGTCTTTAAAAATATCGCTGTATACTTTTTCATTACGGCATATAAATTGTGTACTACATTCTTCTAAATTCTTAATATTTACATAATCATTATACATACATTGCATATTATTACATTTTTTAAGTGAATTTAGGTCGACATACGCACCGCGCGGGTATCCACTAGAACGCTCGTGCATTTTGTTGTGATAAATACGCAAAATATTTGTTACTTCTCTCAAATCACGCAAGTATGTACCGTACTCATTTAATTCAATATTTATCGCACTTGCCCTTTGTATAGGCAAACGCATTGGATAGAAATTCCCTTCAATATTGACAAAATCTGCTGAAACCGTATCTGGCAATCTAATATCCGCCTTATTACATATCATTTCAAGATTGCTTATATTATTTATACCCGTTATATTTATTTTTGTATTAGGCGCAGACCACCCCAAAGTTACGCGCTCTACACTATTATCTTGTAGAGATTTTGGTAAATTAATATTTATATCGCCTACGTGATTGACTATCATTAAATATTTTAGCGGTCGCAAAAGATTTAAATTTATATCTCCGTAGCCATAAAGTACAAGTCCATCACGAATAAATATATCTAGAGGCTTAACTTCTTTTGGGGGTTTAATTTTTGCTAACAAATTGCTCTGTGGTTTATTTCCTTGCTTTTTTGAAAAATTTACCACACCAAGACCACCTACTACTAATGTCCCATTAACTCCGCGAAGTTTTTGGGCATCTATTATTTCGTCCTCAAAATTAGGGATTAGTGCAATACTTTCATTTACAAATCCGTTTTCGTCAATGATTGCATCTAATTGTCCCTGCTCTGAAATTACTCTCATATTGCTAGCATAACTATTTAGGGTATCTATGGCAGAAATCAAAGCATAGTCTAAAAAATAACTCGTACGTTTCATATTCTCACCTATTGTAATTATTGTATCATATTTACACTATACGGTCAATACCGCCTTGCAAAAATGCATTAATACATTTTAAATGATTATAATAAATTTAGTAGCAATTATATTAAAAGCAATCTTCTTATGCTACTTTTTGCTACCTTAAAACACTTTGTACAATTTTGCCTGATAATGTAAATTTGTTTTACTTTTGATATAAAAAAGTATATACTTAAATAAAAAAGGAGTTTTAATTTATGGTTGCTTTCTATATATTACTGGCTATTGCAGTAATACTTTCGATAGCATTTATTGCTGTTTGGTCGCGTGAACGTCCATTAATTAGTTTCTTTATTAAAGGGCTTGCGACTATCTCAATTATTAGCCTTGCGATATACACTGTTTCAATGTATGCGCTCAACACGATTACAATTTTGTTGATTGTAGGTTTAGTATTCTGTCTACTTGGAGACCTTGTACTTGCCCTACTCGAACTATGCGATTCAAGTAAACGTTCTAATATTATTACTTATGGCATTGTGTCATTTATGCTGGCGCAGGTTGCCTTTATTGTAATGTTTGGACTCACCGATGTAGTTACACTCTACGGACTAATCGCAGGTGTAGTCATTGCTGGAGTTATATTCTTATTAAAGAAACCTATGAAGTTAGACTTTGGAGCAAATCTTGTACCTGGTATACTATATGCCGCTCTACTTGGCACAAATGTGGCAAGTTCAATAATTCTTATGATTACTAGCGGCTTTAATGTTTGCTACATTTTGCTTGCAGTGGGCTTTGTATCATTCATTGTTTCAGACTTGATTTTAAGTCAAATCTACTTTGCGGGCAATCAAAAACCAATGGTACAAAAAATAAACTATGTATTCTACTATCTTGCTATTTTACTTATCGGGCTTAGTTTCGTAGGTATTTAAGGAGTAAATTATGGATAAATATTTTATTGCATACGGGACAAATATCAAGTATGGTGAACTTACAAAGTACTTTCCCGAAGCAAAAATACTGAGTTATGGATATATTAAAAATTACGCACTTGAATTTGTAGGTTATGACGGACACGCTATTGCTACACTTGTTAAAAAGCGTGGAGCAAAAGCGCCTGTTGCTGTTTGGGAATTCCCGCCCGAACTTCGTTTTACAATCGCAAACTTTGAGCCATTCCCCTACCTTTACAAACGTATCAAAGTAACCGCAATAGTTGGCAAAACAAAAATGCGTGGCGAAATATACATTACAAAACAGAAATTAAGACACGGTACTCCGTCAGATGAATATCTCGCTATATTAAAAGCAGGATACAAGGAAGCGGGCTTTGATGAAAACTTGATTGACCAAGCATTAAAGGAGCAACCTAAAGACTAATGCGTTATATTTTACCTGATTACACAAACTGCTGTGTAAATCTTATGAATTCAGTGGCTAGACACTTTGGACTAACCGCCACTCACCCAACTCTTGATATTGTGGATAAAGAATTGCAAAAAGACTACAAAAATGTAGTCGTTTTGCTTTTAGATGGGTTTGGACAAAACTTACTTATGGGACGTTTGCCTTTTGATTGTTTTCTTAGGCAAAATTTTGTACAAGAATTGAGCGCCGTTTACCCTAGCAGTACTGTCCCAGCAACCACAAGTTTTAAAACTGGTCTAACTCCTATGGAACACGGTTGGTGGTCGCATTTCCTATTTTTCAAAATGCTCGGACAAACCATTAACTTATACACAAATAATGACTCAATAAATCGCAAACGTGTGCCGCTAGACGATGTTGCGCACCGTGTAATGCCGTATACAAACATTCTTGACCTAGCAACTGAAAGTAACCCAAACAATTTTAAGGCTTACACTCTTTGTCCTGCCGAAGCGCGCGATAATTTTGGAGTATTTCAAGTAACATACAACACTTTTGATGAAATGAGTGAATATATTACTACCCTTACTTCACTTGGTGGTAAACGTCTTATTTATGCTTACCACAACTTCCCCGATGATGCGATGCACAAAACGGGTGTGCGCATAAATGAAACAGACAAACTACTTATTGATTTAAATTATCAAGTTGAAAATTTGTGTAAGTCTTGCCCTGATACTTTATTTTTAATAACCGCAGACCACGGACAAACAGACCTTCACGAATCGCGAGATATTGCTGGCTTCCCAGACTTATTAGATTGTCTCACTATGTTACCTAACGGCTGTACTCGTTGCGCAAACTGTTTTGTAAAACGTGGACGCGAGCGCGAATTTGAAAAACTAGCAAACAAATATTTAAGCGACAAATTTTTAATATTAAGTCGTAAAGAAGTATTCGCAAAAAACTTGCTTGGCACAGGAAAACCGCACCCCGAACTAGATAACACACTCGGTGATTACCTAATTTGTGCAATAGCGGACTGTAACATAGTATCAAGTTCGCTATATGGATTACCTACGGCTCAGCCTTATGGTATCCACGGTGGACTGACATTAGATGAAATGCGTGTGCCTCTCATTATATATGGTGATAAAAGTAATTAATTATTAAATTTTTGACTTTTTTATAAATTTTTGTAATAATATATATTGCTTTATGCTTATAAGGACAAACTATGAATATAAATAAACAAGTTATTTTTCAAGGGCTAAAATTCTTAGGATTTTCCATAGGTGCAGGTGTGATACAAATAGGCACTTTCACCCTTATGAATGAATTGCTGACAGTTCCCTACTGGCCTGCTTATCTTACTTCGTTAATACTTTCAATATTATTTAACTTTACACTAAACCGCAAGTTTACATTTAAATCACACAACAATGTACCATTTGCAATGTTTTTAGTATTGTGCTACTATGCCGTATTCACTCCGCTTTCTACCCTTTGGGGCGATGCCTTAACAAATATCGGTTGGAATGAATATCTAGTGCTAGGCGGTACTATGATAATAAACTTTGCAACTGAATTCCTATATCAAAAATTTGTTGTATTTAGAGTTAAGAACAAAGACAAAGCAGAAGAAACAGTTGCTGAAACAACAATAGAAACAGCCAACAAATAACTCCATATTAATTTAAAATCGCTAATAACACAAATTTAAAACTAATTATAAAAAAAGTACGAATAAAATTTCGTACTTTTTTTGTTTTAATTTTACAAATCTTCTCAAATTTAGAACTAAAACAAATAACCTAAAACTACTCACGTAATTTATCTAAAAGTGCGGATGCAGTATTTATACCGCTTTCATCGTTACCATAACCCCAAGCAACTTGTAGAAAACGTAAACTATTTTGTTCTGCTGCTTCTCTATCAAATACAGTATCACCGACTAGCGCCGTTTCAGATTTTTTAAGTTTATATTTTTCAATAACGCTTGATGCAATCTGCGTCTTACTAATGGCTGGACTTGTAGGGCTATCCCCTGCTACTACGTCAAAATATTCGCGCAAGCCTAAATATTCAAGTTCGCGCTCGACGACTTCAAGAATTTGCAAACTTGTAGTAAACAACCTATAATTATTGCGTTTAAGAATTGGCAGCGCTTCAAGAATTTGCGGAAATGTGTAAATATCTTTTATTTCAGTATTTTTAAACACATTTTCGTAATAATCCAAGGCATTTTGTGCAGAGTTCTCCCCAAAATAGTGAGCAAAAGTTTGTATAAGTGGCGGGCCTATTAGGCTCAACATATCTATATTTTTAGTATCCACACCAAAGTGATTGAATACTTTTTCTAGCACACTGATTTGCAATGCCTTGCTGTCTATTAGTGTACCTTCTAAATCAAATAAAATGTTTTTTATCATTACTTTCCCCTATTTTTATTAATCAATATTTAATAAACATATTTAAGATAAGTCATTATAAAAAGAACCGCTTTTACTTAGGCGGTCAAAAACTTACGTTTTTATCTTATTAATTAAAAAATATAACATTCATTTATTACATTATATCTTTGTCTGTAAGTCTTGTAAACAATGGCTCAATCACACCAACATTTCTGCCACACTCTACCGTTGTGTACTCCCAAACAGGTTTTTCAATACCTAAAAAGTCGCGCAACTTTTTGGCACTAAAAGGCATAAAGGGTTCAAACAAATTGCCAAGGTTCGCAATAATTTGTACACAAGTATATATTACGTTATCAAATTTTGCCCTATCTTCCTTAAACAATTTCCAAGGCTCGTTTGTGTCATAATATTTATTACCAGCATCTACAAGCTCCATAACTTTTGCCAAAGCGTCTTTGAAATTTATATTTATTATACTTTCGCCAACTGCCTTGTATGTTTCTTCAATTTGCGCCCTAATATCTTCATCCATTTCGCCATTAGGCAAATAGCCGTCAAGACCTTTAAATTTCAATGTACGGTTTACGAAATTACCAAATTTGTTGACAATTTCGCCATTGTGCACTGCGTGATAATCGGCAAAAGTGAAGTTGCTGTCGCGTTTCTCGGGTCCATTTGCAATACAGAAATATCTTAGGCTATCGGCATCAAATTTATCAAGCATATCAAGCATTGGCCAGCCGTTGCCCTTACTTTTACTAATCTTTTCGCCATTTACATTGAGAAATTCGCTACTTACACAGTGTTCTGGCATAAGGAAACGTTCATCGGTAGCCATTAATAATGCTGGGAAAATAATTGTGTGGAATACGATATTATCTTTCCCGTGACACATATAGACGAGATTTTCGCGGTTTTCATCCTTGAACCACCAATCGCGCCAGTCAAGTCCGCGCTCTTCACAATATCTTTTTGCCGCAGACACATATCCCCAGAGAGCTTCTATCCATACATAAATACGCTTGTCATCGTAACCTTCAAAAGGTACCTTAACACCCCAATTCAAATCACGAGTAACAGCACGGTCCTGCAAGCCTTCGTCAAGAAACTTTTCCGTTTCATTTACGGTATTTTTGCGCCAATAGCCTTTGCTACGGTTAAAATGCTCACGCAAAGGTGCATCAAATTTTGAAAGCGCAAAATAAAGATTTGTATTGTCGCGTATCTCCGTTTCACTACCACAAATACGACATTTTGCTTTGAGCAAATCTTGCGCTTGGAACACATAGTCGCAATGTCCACACTGGTCGCCCTTGCTTACCGTACCACATTTTGGGCACACAACTTCAACTTCGCGGTCGTATACAAACTTGTTACATTTTGGGCAAAAACTTGCAGGCTCAGTTTTTGGGTAAATATAGCCTTTGTCTGAAAGTGTGCATATCATTTCTTGCACACATTCCGCGTGATATGGAGTTGTTGTTTGGGTGTAGAAATCGTAACTCATACCCAAACGGCGAAAAACTTCAACATACTGTTCGTGATAATGGTTTACTATTTCTTCGGGTGTCTTATTTTCTCTAATAGCGCGCTCGGTTGTGGGAGTTCCGTGGCAGTCTGTACCACTTACCATCAATACATCATCACCTGATGCTCTGTGGAAACGCGCCAGCACGTCCCCTGGAATATATGCAGACACGTGTCCTAAATGTATGTCGCTATTCGCGTATGTCCACGCGATCCCTATCAAAACTTTTTTATTCATTTTTCATCTCCTTGTAATAATAATACCACTTTCACAAACAAAAAGCAAAACAATTATCGCGATTGATAAACGGCTGTGTTTTGGTGTGAAATACTATCTTTTGCAATACCTAATATTTTGTTATACATTGTATCATTATTTTTAGAATTGTACTTGCTACCTAATTTTACGAATTCACGACGTTTTTCATCATCAAGCCCAATTTCCGAACAGTATTGACGTAAAGTAAGCAAAATATATTCGTCCGCTTCATTTAGGTCATCCAAATCATCACCTGTCAAATTTGGGACATATTTGCGTTGAACATCTATTAAATTTTTTAAACTCATAATGTTATCCAAACGCGTCTTTGCATCATTAGGTGTTATACATTCGACGTTTACAAATCTCATTTTCCCGTTAGAACTCTCTATGAGAGTTTCCGCATTAAAAATAGACCCTGCTCCCAACCTTTCGCTATTTTCTATTCGGTCTACATTGATTAAAAAATCCCTCGAAAAAGAATCAAGACACAACAAATGCAAATAATGCTTATGGCTTCCGCGTTCTGTCGTACGTTTGCAATCGGCAATTACTAAATAACTCAAACTTTTCCCATCACGTTTCAAAATTTCAGGAATACTTGATTTTGCGCATACTTCAGGGGATTTTAAGCGCGAATCTAACCTTTTTAATTTGTACATATCAGACAAACTACGCACTGTTCTACTATCGTAAAAAAAGAGTTCTGGCTTATCGATATTCTTATTAAAATCATTATATTTTACACCAATAGATGCGTTATAAACTGTTTTGTTAACTGGAACTTCTTCAATAAAGCCCTGTTTTAATCCTGCAGAAATTGTATTTAAAGTAGTGGCTGTAATACTCGCATATTTTTCTAAATCGCCAAATACTCCTAGAGTTTGAAACTTAACTAATTCTGCTATTTGATTGGATATAGCCAAGTTATAATCAACATCATTAAACTCAAGATTGTAATAATAATTATCAAGAGCGACAGTAACAGCATCAAGAACATTGTAGATGCCATAATCTTCGTTTTGAGTATCTAGCACTTCAAGAATCTGTTGGGTACAATTTATAAGTTGACCGAGCATTTTTAGATTTTGCGAAGACTTCTTGCTGTTGTAACCTATATTTAAAACTGGGTCTGCCCTGCCATTTTCCCAGTGCATATTAACCAATGCCCCTATTTTAAAGCGCTCGGCTCTTGCGGGTTTAATGCGTCCAAGCCTAAAACTGTATTGCTCCATCGGATTTAGCACATTGGCAAGTTCGATAAAATAACTGCCATTACGTTCATATCCTGCATTAACTATAATGCCATTATAATTGTCATTTTGCAAACTATCCAACATCGCAACAGCAACATAATTACTCGCGCTTAACTCGTCCATTTTATTATAAAATTCGGCTTCATTCTTCTTCATTTCTGTGCGTAAATCAACAGGAACTTTCATAAACTCGCCCCTTTTGTCATTAGTAATTTTATTATACCAAAGTTTAGACACTATGTCAATATTGCTTGTAACCAATATTTTGTATGTTATTATTTGTTATGATAAAATACGGTAATACTTTTAAGTTAATAAAAAACAAACAGTATATATCTGTTTGCTTTTTATCTATAATACAAAATCACTTCCATTACCTATTGGCGTATCACTTAACTCGCCTGTTAAGATATTAAAGTACTTTCCGTCCTTGGTGATTGTATAGCCGTTGTACTCAAAGTATCCTGCAAATGCACTGGCATTCGGGAATGTTTCAAAGTTATACATTGTAAATAGGTCTATGTTGGTTAGGTCTATATCTTGGTTTAGGTATACCTGTACACCTGCAAGGTGATTTTCGGAGAAGTTTGCCACATTCACAAACTCTAGTAATTCCCCTGCTGTATTTATTGAATAGTACTCTCTTTCAGGGGCTACTTCTAATACTGCATAGAAGTAATATGCGTTGTCCTTCACAAACTCAAATGTCTCAAATGGATTTGT